>NZ_JAMOKF010000292.1 GCF_023656545.1 Micromonospora phytophila
GTGCCTCGCCGACGGTCTCCCCGCCGGCCGTGACGGCCCGGTTGATCAGCTCGTCGACCCGCTCCCGGCTGTCCACGCCGAGGCCGACGATCACCTCCCGACTTGCCCTGGGGTCGGTGACCGCCACCGTCGTGTACGCCTCGAAGGCGGCGTGTGCGTGTGCAGCACGAGGTGGGTCGTGTCGTCCAGGGACAGGTGGACGCTCAGCCCGTCCGGCGACGGCTGTTCGGCGGTGAAACCGAGTGCCCGGAAGAACATCGTCGCCGTGGTGAGGTCTCGCACCGGCAGGTTCAGGAAGGTCGTCGTCATCGCGGGGCACCCTTCGACTCCAGCAGGTGCTTGAGCGCGGCGAGCCGGTCCCGCCAGTAGGCCTTCAGTTCCGCCGCCTGTTCCGCCCCGGTGAGCTTCTCGTGCTGCACGGCCACCCGGGACCGGGCCTCGCCGACCGGGGCGAAGCCCACCACGAGCCGGGTGGACCCGTCGGCCCAGTCCGCCCGGAAGGTCCGCGGCGCGGTGGCCGTGCGGACCCGGACGGCCACGTCGGGCAGCCACCGGCGACGCAGCGTCTCGTCGGCGAAGGCGGCGAAGAGCCGCTCCACCGGTACGTCGACCGTCCGGCTGCCGGCGGCGGA
The DNA here is from genome assembly GCF_023656545.1 of Micromonospora phytophila. Lineage (GTDB taxonomy): Bacteria > Actinomycetota > Actinomycetes > Mycobacteriales > Micromonosporaceae > Micromonospora > Micromonospora phytophila. The sequence goes on from NZ_JAMOKF010000292.1 coordinate 633, forward strand.
GAAGCCACCGCCACGCCGCTGGCCGGGGGCGCGCAACCCGCGTGCCTGCTCGTACCCGACGGTGATGGTCTGCGCCCACCAGCCCGGCACCTCGTGGGTGGTGACCAGCCAGCGCGCGATCTCGGTGTGCGTGCGCTCGGTGCCGCCCCAGTCGTCGAGCAGGGCGAACCACTGCGCCCATCCGCGGCCGGTGCGCTCGCTGAGCAGCGCGTCGGAGATCCGCTCGGTCTGCTCCGCCGTGCCCGCCGCGGTCGGGGCAGGGGTCGTCGCCCCCGGCCCGCCGGCCGGGTCGGCGTCCGGCTCGGCCGGGGTGACGGCCTCGGTCGCGGTGACGGGCTCGGTCGCGGTGACGGGCTCGGTCGGAGCGGCCTCGGCGCGGGCGAGCAACTGCCGGCGGGCCGTGGTGTAGCTCTCGCCGGTCTTGGCCATCCGGGTGCGGACCCGGGCCTTGAAGGTGCGCTGGTGCGTCATCACATGCTCCCTGTCAACGGCACGGCCGCAGGGACTCACGCTCCCCTCGACCGCGCCGGACAAGGCATGTGGCACGGCATCCCGAGAACAGCACGTTCCCTTTGCCTCCGCGACGCCGGCGGCGTGAGCACCGGAAAGGAGGTGGGGCGCGGGACGGCGCCGCCACCAGCATACGCCGGGCGCAGGGACCTCGGGCAAGGACGCGCAGAAGCGGTGCGGTCAGAAACCAGCCGGCTCGGCGCTCTGCTCCCAGATCGACTTCATCTCGTCGAACGCCTGCTCCATGAGCTGCACCATCGCCTGCCGCGCGCGCTCGCCCTCGTGCCGCTGGATCGCCTGGGCGACCTCGGCGTGCAACTGGAGGGCCTCGTCGCTCGGGTGGTGCGGCATGAGGTGGTGCTTGTGCCGGCCGGTGAGCACCTCGGCGACCAGGTCCTGCAACCGGACGAACATCTCGTTGCCGGAGGCGACCAGCACCCGTCGATGGAACTCTATGTCGAGGCGCAGGAAGCGCTCCTCGTTGCCGGCCTTGCCGGCCGCCCACATCTTCGCCGCGAGCCCGACGAGATCGCTCGCCTCGTCGTGGCCCGCCCGGCCGGCGGCCAGCCAGGCGGCGTGCGGCTCGACGGCGGTGCGCAGCTCGGTGATCGACCGGAGCTGGGTGATCCGGCCGGCCGAGGCGAGCCGCCAGCGGATCACCTGCGGGTCGAAGACGTTCCAGTCGTTCGCCGGCCGGATCATGACCCCGACCCGGCGGCGGGCCTCGATGAACCCGATCGAGGCGAGGACCCGCAGCACCTCGCGGATCACCGAGCGGGACACCGCGTACCGGTCGATCAGCTCGTCGATGTTGAGCACCGCCCCGGGCGCCAGCTCGCCGCCGCAGATGGCGGTGCCGAGGTCGTCGAGGACGCGCGCGTGCAGCCCGGCCTCAGCAGGGGCGTTCTGGGCGGCTGCGCCCCCGGGAGAGTACCGTTCCACGCCACGGATCATATCAGTTAGATCAACCTCTTGAATAAGTCTGCTTTTTCGGCCTAGCATCCCGACGTTAAGCGGATGTAAACACCGAGGTAGCGGCCCTCTCCAGGGCAGCGGCCACGACAGAAGGAGAGACAAGCGTGCGACGTCGATCATTAATCGGCACTTCTCTGGCCGTGGTCGCCGCCATGGGCCTGGCGGCCTGCGGCGGCGGTGGCGACGGCGGCAGCGGGTCGGACACCCTGCGCGTGACGCTGGTGAACCACGTCTGGACCGAGAACATCAAGAAGGCCCTGCCGGAGTTCGAGAAGCAGTCGGGCCTCAAGGTCGAGGTCACCCAGCTCGGTGAGGACCAGCTCTCCGACCAGTACAACGTCAAGCTGAACGCCGGGTCCACCGACCTCGACGTGATGATGTACCGGCCGCTGCAGGAGGGGAAGCTGTTCGCCAAGAACAAGTACCTCGCCGACCTGAGCGACAAGGCCAAGTCGGACAGCGCGTTCGAGTTCGGCGACTTCCAGTCCGGGCCGGTGCAGGCCACCTCGTACGAGGACAAGGTGGTCGGCGTCCCGATCATCACCGAGCAGGAGGTCCTCTACTACCGCAAGGACCTGCTGGAGAAGTCCGGCTTCACCGCTCCGCCGAAGTCCCTGGACGAGCTCAAGGCGCAGGCCGCGAAGGTCGAGGCCGACAACCCGGGCGTTGCTGGCTTCGTGGCCCGGACCGGCAAGGCCGCCGCGGTCACCCAGTTCTCCAGCTTCCTGTACAGCTTCGGCGGTGACTTCGTCGACGCCAGCGGCAAGGCCTCGGTCAACACCGAGCAGGCCAAGCAGGCGTACGCCTACTACGGCGGGCTGCTCAAGGACCACGGTCCGGAGAACATCAGCACCGACATGAGTTGGTCCGAGGCGATGGCGATCTTCACCCAGGGCAAGGCGGCCTTCTACACCGAGGCCAACTCGCTCTACAAGAACGCCACCGACCCGGCCAAGTCCAAGGTCTCCGACACCGTCGGCTTCGCCACCTTCCCGGCCGGCCCGGCCGGCTCGAAGCCGTACAACATCCCGTCCTGGGCGCTCGGCGTCAACGACGCGTCGAAGAACAAGGACAACGCCTGGAAGTTCATCCAGTGGGCCGCCGGCAAGGAGCAGTCGCTGGCGCAGCAGAAGGCCGGCGTCCCCGGCGCCCGCGCCTCCGTCTGGGCCAACCCGGAGGGCACCACGACCTACCCGAAGGACCTCGCCGAGGCCACCCAGGTCAGCACCGCCAACGGCATCGGCCACGACCGTCCGCTGGTCGTGAAGGTCGCCCAGGCGCGGGAGATCGTCGGGCAGCCGATCGTCGACGCGATCACCGGCAAGGACGCGGCCGCCTCGGCGGACGCGGCGAACGAGGCGTTCCAGAAGTTCCTCGACGACGAGGCGAAGTAGCCCGACCGCGGGGTGGCGGGCCGACCGGCTCCGCCACCCCGCGCCGGGACCCTGCCCCCCGAACCCGGAGACATCGATGTCGACCGTCACCACCCCAGTCACCAGATCGTCCGAGGCCCGTCCGGCGTCCCCGGATTCGGCCTGGTCGCGTTGGGCCAACCAGCACCGCAGGTGGCTCTTCGCGGCACCCGCCATGGCGTTCGTCGCCGTGCTGATCATCTTCCCGGTGGCATGGACCGGGTACCTGAGCCTGACCGACGCCGAGGGTTCGGTGCGCGCCGAGAGCGAGTTCATCGGGTTCCAGAACTACCTGGACGTGCTCTCCGACACCGACCGGTTCTGGCCGGCGGCGTGGCGCACGACCCTCTTCACCGGCGTCGTGCTCCTCTTCGAGGTCGTCCTCGGCATGGCGATCGCCCTGCTGCTGTGGCGGCCGTTCCGCGGTGAGAAGTGGGTCCGGGTCGCGATCCTGCTGCCGCTGGTGGCCACCCCGGTCGCGGTCGGCATGATGTGGCGGCTGATCTTCGACCCCAACATCGGCATGGCGAACCAGTTGCTCAGCTGGGTCGGCATCGGCCCGCAGCCCTGGCTGTCCGGGCAGAGTTCGGCCCTGCCGACGACGATGTTCATCGACATCTGGCAGTGGACGCCGATGGTCGTGCTGATCCTGCTCGCCGGCCTGACGTCGCTCTCCGACGAGCCCCAGGAGGCGGCGCTCATCGACGGCGCCAGCACCTGGCAGCGGTTCCGGCACGTCACCCTGCCGCTGCTGATGCCCACCGTGATCGTCGCGATCCTGCTGCGCGGCATCGACGCGCTGAAGACCTTCGACATCCTCTACGCCACCAAGGGCCGCGGCGGCGGGTCGTTCCACGAGGTGGAGACGCTCAACGTCTACGCCTACGGCCTGAGCTTCGACTACAACGACTACGGCGTCTCGTCGACGGTCCTCATCATCTTCTTCCTGATCATCATCGGGGTGATGTGGGCCCTGACCTACCGCAAGAAGGGGCTGGACCGATGAAGCCGAGCAGGCCGTTCAAGGTCTTCCGGGCGGTGGCCCTCGTCGTCGTGGTGGCCTCGCTGATCGCGCCGCTGCTCTGGATGATCGCCGCGTCGCTCAAGACCAATGTCGACATCTACGACACCAGCAAGGCGTTCGTCTTCTCGCCCACCCTGGACAACTACAGCACTGTGCTGGAGCGGGCGAACTACGTCCAGTTCATCGGCAACAGCCTGTGGGTGGCGTTCGCGGCCACCGTGCTCTCGCTCATCCTCGGGGTGCCCGCCGCGTACTCGATGAGCCGGTTCAACATGAGGAAGTCCGCGCTCGTCGTGCTCATGGCGCGGGTCATCCCCGGCGTGTCGCTGCTGGTGCCCTGGTACTACGTCTTCTCGAACCTGCAGATGGTCGGCGGGTTCACCGTGCTGATCCTCAGCCACATGTTCGTGTCGCTGCCGCTGATCGTCTACATCATGATGGGCTACTTCGACGGCCTGCCGACCGAACTCGAGGAGGCGGCGCTCGTCGACGGGCTGACCCACATCGGGGCGTTCCGGCGGATCACCCTGCCGCTGTCGGTGCCCGGCATCGCCACCGCCGGCATCCTGTCCTTCATCTTCTCCTGGAACAACTTCATGTTCGCCCTGGTGCTCTCCGGCGCCGACACCAAGACGCTGCCGGTGGCGATCTTCGACTTCGTCGGCTACGCCAGCATCGACTGGGGCGGCCTGATGGCGGCGGCCACCGTGGTCACCGTGCCGATCATGGTGATCGCCCTGTTCGTGCAGAAGTACATTGTCTCCGGCCTGACCGCCGGCGCCACGAAGGGCTGAGGACGCCATGACGAAGATCGCACGGGTGGAGACCTTCCTCGTCGCGCCACGGTGGCTGTTCGTCCGGGTCGAGACCTCCTCCGGGATCGTCGGCTGGGGCGAGGCGACCTGCGAGGGCCGGTCCGAGACCGTCCGCACCGCCGTCGAGCAGCTCAGCGAGCTGCTGATCGGCAAGGACGCGCTGCGCATCGAGGACCACTGGCAGGTGATGACGAAGGGCTCGTTCTACCGGGGCGGGCCGATCCTGGCCAGCGCCGTCGCCGGGCTCGACCAGGCGCTCTGGGACATCGCCGGCAAGCACTTCCGTGCGCCGGTGCACCAGCTGCTCGGCGGCCCGGTCCGGGACCGGATCCGGGTCTACGGCTGGGTCGGCGGCGACGAGCCCGCCGAGGTCCGCGACCAGATCAGCGCCGCCGTCGAGACGGGCCTGACGGCGGTGAAGATGAACGCCTCCGGGCGGATGAGCTCGGTCGCGTCGGTGGCCGAAATCGACGGCGTGGTCCGGCGGGTGGCCGCCGCCCGCGAGGTGCTCGGCGACGACCGGGACGTCGCGGTCGACTTCCACGGGCGGTTCACCCTCGCCAACGCCCGTCGGGTCGCCCCGCTGCTGGAGCCGTACCGACCGTTCTTCCTCGAGGAACCGGTGGTCCCGGAGAACTCGCACCTGATCGGCGAGTTCGTCCGCTCCACGACCACGCCGGTGTCGACGGGCGAGCGGCTCTACAGCCGGCAGGAGTTCCTGCCCGTGCTGCAGGCCGGCATCGCGGTCGCCCAGCCGGACCTCTCGCACGCCGGCGGCATCACCGAGGTCCGCAAGATCGCCGCGCTGGCCGAGGTGTACGACGTGCAGCTCGCCCCGCACTGCCCGCTCGGGCCGATCGCCCTGGCGGCCTGCCTGCAGGTCGGCTTCGCCACGCCGAACTACCTGATCCAGGAACAGAGCATCGGCATCCACTACAACCTCGGCGCCGAGGTGCTCGACTACTGCCTCGACAAGGCCCCGCTGACCTTCGTCGACGGGTACGTGGAGCGGCTCACGGCACCCGGCCTCGGCATCGAGATCGACGAACACGCGGTGCGCACGGCGGACAAGCGCGGGCACGCCTGGCGCAGCCCGACCTGGCGGCACCTCGACGGCTCCTACGCGGAATGGTGAACACGATGACCGTCAACCTCGCCGCCGAACTCGCCGATGCCCGCATCCTCGCGGTCATCCGCGGCACCGACACCGCCGGCGCGATCGCCGCCGGCACCGCCCTGCTGGAAGAGGGCGTACGGATCGTCGAGGTCGCGCTCACCACGCCGGACGCGTTGCGGGCCATCGAGGCGCTGCGCGCGGCCGCGCCCGCCGGCTCCCTGGTCGGCGCCGGCACGGTGCTCACCACCGCCGACGTCGCCGACGTGGTCGCCGCGGGAGCACAGTTCGTGGTGACCCCCGCCGTCGTCGAGTCCATCGCCGAGGCCGCCCGCCGCGGCCTCCCGGTCGGCGCCGGGGCGTTCACCCCGACCGAGGCGTACACCGCGATGCGGATGGGCGCGTCGGCGATCAAGCTGTTCCCCATCTCGGTGGGTGGCCCGGCGTACCTCAAGGCGGTGCGCGACCCGTTCCCGGACATCCCGTTCGTCGCGGTCGGCGGCGTCGGGCTGGACGACGTGCCCGGCTACCTGAAGGCCGGCGCGATCGCGGTCGGCGTCGGCGGTCCGCTGGTCGGCGACGCCG
>NZ_JAMOKF010000293.1 GCF_023656545.1 Micromonospora phytophila
AGTGGCTGCGGGTCGCGGCGCTCGGCGCGCCGGGCCTGCTGCTCGCCGCCGCCGGCAACGGCTGGCTGCGCGGCGTCCAGGACACCCGCCGCCCGCTGTGGTTCGTGCTCGGCCCCAACCTGCTCTCCGCGCTGCTCTGCCCGCTGCTGGTCTACCCGGCCGGGCTCGGCCTGGTCGGCTCGGCGGTGGCCAACGCGGCCGCGCAGACCGTCTCCGGGGCGCTCTTCGCCGGGGCGCTGGTCGCCGAGCGGGTCTCGCTGCGCCCCTGGCCGCGGCTGATCGGGCAGCAGTTGGTGCTCAGCCGGGACCTGCTGATCCGGGGCGTCGCGTTCCAGGCCAGCTTCCTCTCCGCCACCGCGGTCGCCGCCCGCTTCGGCGCGGCCGCGGTGGGTGCGCACCAGATCGCTCTCCAGCTCTGGTTCTTCACCGCCCTGGTGCTCGACGCGCTGGCCATCGCCGCCCAGTCACTGGTCGGTGCCGCGCTCGGCGCGGGCCACGAGGCCGAGGCCCGGGCCCTCGCCCGCCGCATCGGGCTGCTCGGCGGCGCGTGCGGCGTGGCCTTCGCCGTGCTCATCGCCGCCGGCGCCGGCGTGGTCCCGGGGTGGTTCAGCTCCGATCCGGAGGTACGCGACCAGGCCATGCTGGCCTGGCCGTGGTTCGTGGCGATGCAGCCCCTGGCGGGTGTCGTCTTCGCCCTCGACGGCGTGCTGATCGGCGCGGGGGACATCCGCTACCTGCGCAACCTCACCATCGTGGCCGCGCTCGGCGGGTTCCTGCCGGCCATCTGGCTCGCCTACTGGCTCGACCTGGGGTTGGGCGGCATCTGGGCGGGGCTCACGCTCTTCGTGGTCATCCGGCTGGTCGCGCTGCTGCTGCGACTGCGCTCGGGCGGCTGGGCGGTGGTCGGCGCGGTCCGCTGAGCGGCGGTAGGGGGTCGCCCGGCGGCTCGGGCATCGAGGTTCCCCTTTCACCCGGTCGGGGTCGGCATCGGGCTCTGCGTCGGGCTCTGCCTCGGCGAGGTGGTCGAGGCGCGGTACCCGTCGGCCACCTGGACGACCATCCACGCGCCCACGGCGAGCATCGCTAGGGCGAGCAGCATCCCGAAACCGACCACCAGCGCGCCGTTGTGCCGTGCCCAGAAGAACCGGAGCCGGTCCCGCCCGACGGGTCGGTGCTCGGACTCCGCCGGCCGCATCCAGTCGGGCAGCCGCACCGGTTCGACCGCGGCGAACGCGAACTCCTCCCGCCCGGCGGCGGACCGCGCCGACGGTGGCTCCGTGTCCGGCGGCGGCTGCCCGGCCGGCGGCGACTGGGTCGTCGGTGGTTGGTCGGCCGGGCCGCGCCGGTCGGCCGAGGACGGTCGCTCCGCCGGTGGCGGCGGCGGATCGGTGGACGGGTCGGCGGGCATCCGGTTCTCCATCAGATCTCGCCGCTCATGATCAGGCTGAACAGGTAGAGGGTGCCGGTGACCAGGGCCGTCGCCGTCGCGGCCACGAGGAAGAACGACACGACCGCGGTGAGGCCCGGGTGAGATTCGCTCCACCGGGTACGGTCCCGCCACCGCCACAGCGACCGTCGGGCCGCGCGCAGCCCCGCCTGTCGCTCGACCAGCTCGGAGATCCGGCGGGCGAGGGTCCGTCGGGGCGGCGTCGGGTTGCGCATCCACTCGGGCAGGTCGACCCGGGCGCGGTGCTCGTGCGAGGGGGGTCTGTCAGAAGTCACGGGTGCTCCGGTCCGGGGATCAGCAGGTGTCCGGGATGTCCAGCGTCCGGTCTGGGTCGTACATCGCATCCGGGGTCCTCGGTCTCGACCGGCCCGTCCAAGGTCGGGGTGCCGAGCCGGAGCAGGCCTTCAGTCGATGGTGGAGGCGTACGAGTCGGCGTCCGCAAACTGGCCCATCCACTCCGGTACCCGCACCGGCTCGTCGTCGGGCGCCGTCGCGGGCCGATCCGGCGTGGACGGCTCGACGGTGGGCTGTTCGGTGGTCAATGGCGTTCCCGGGGCGGCGATCGGTCGAGGGCGCATGATCTTCGCACCCGCAACGCTGTCGCGGTGCCCCGCGCGCGAACCCCGACGCCCGGCAGCCGGCGCGGCCACGGCGACTGCGGTGGACCGTGGCCGGTCTGGCAGGCTTGGGTGTCGTGAGCACAGACGGTCTGATCGTGGTCGACAAGCCCGGCGGCATGACGTCGCACGACGTGGTGGCGCGGATCCGCCGGTTGGCGCGGACCCGCCGGGTGGGGCATGGCGGCACCCTCGACCCGATGGCGACCGGGGTGCTGGTCATCGGGGTGGGACGCGCCACCCGCCTGCTGACGTACGTGATCGGCGCCGGCAAGAGCTACACCGCGACCATCCGGCTGGGCCAGGCGACCGTCACCGATGACGCCGAGGGCGACGTGATCGCCAGCACGCCGGCCGGGCAGGTCACCGACGAGGCCGTCCGGGCGGCGCTTCTCGCGCTGACCGGCGAGATCGACCAGGTGCCCAGCGCGGTCAGCGCCATCAAGATCGACGGGCAGCGGGCCTACAAGCGGGTGCGCGAGGGGGAGAGCGTCGAGCTGCCCGCCCGGCGGGTGACCGTCTCCCGGCTGGAGCTGCTCGCCATCCGTCGGGACCAGCCCGACGTGGTGGACGTGGACGTCGACGTGACCTGCTCCTCCGGGACGTACATCCGGGCCATCGCACGCGACGCGGGCCTGGCGCTCGGGGTCGGCGGCCACCTGACCGCGCTGCGGCGGACCGCCGTCGGCGGCTTCACCCTCGCGGAGGCGGCCACCCTCGACCAGTTGGAGCAGCGCGCCCCCGAGGTGGTCAACCTGCCGATCGCCGCAGCGGCCGACCGGTTCTTCCCGCGCCGGGACGCCGACGCCGAGGAGGCCAGGGTGCTCTCCCACGGCGGGCCGCTCGACCCGGCCGGGATCGCCGGCCCCTACGCGGTCTTCGATCCGGCCGGGGGGCTGCTCGCTATCGTCAGCGAGCGGGACGGACGGGCCCGCGCGGAGATCGTGCTCGCCCCGGCCTGACGGCGGGGCACGGGCCCGCCGACCGGGCGGGACGAGCCCGCGGCCGGCGGGGCCGGCGGGAAAGCAGGGGAGGAGCAGCATGCAGCGGTGGCGGGGGTACGACGCGGCGCCCGGTGGCTGGGGACGGTCGGTCGTCACCATCGGCGTCTTCGACGGCGTGCACAAGGGGCACCAGGCGACCATCGGGCACGCCGTGGCCCGCGCCCGCGAGCTGGGCGTGAAGTCGGTGGTGGTCACCTTCGACCCGCACCCGGCCGAGGTGGTCCGCCCCGGTTCCCACCCGGCGGTGCTCACCGAGCCCGCCCGTAAGGCGGAGCTGATCGAGGCGCTCGGCGTGGACGTGCTCTGCGTGGTGCCGTTCACGCCGGAGTTCTCCCGGCTGCCCGCCGAGGCCTTCGTGCACGACGTCCTGGTCGAGCACCTGCACGCCGCCCTGGTGGTGGTGGGGGACAACTTCCGCTTCGGGCACCGGGCGGCCGGCGACGTGGCGCTGCTGGAGCGGCTCGGCCGGACCTTCGGCTTCGGTGTCGAGGGCGCCCCGCTGGTCGCCGAGGACGGCACCGTCTTCTCCTCCACGTACATCCGCTCCTGCGTCGACGCGGGCGACGTCGGCGCCGCGGCGGCCGCGCTGGGGCGCCCGCACCGGCTGGAGGGCGTGGTGGTCCGCGGCGACCAGCGCGGCCGGGAGCTGGGCTTCCCCACCGCCAACCTGCTCTGCCACCGGTACGCGGCGGTGCCCGCCGACGGCATCTACGCCGCCCGGCTGGTGCGCCGGGGCCGGGGCGAGCCGCTGGGGGCGGCGGTGTCGATCGGCACCAACCCCACCTTCTCCGGTCGGGAGCGGCGGGTGGAGGCGTACGCGCTGGACTTCAGCGGCGACCTCTACGGCGAGCGGCTGGCCCTGGACTTCGTGGCGCACCTGCGGGGGCAGATCCGCTACGACTCGATCGAGCCGCTGATCGCCCAGATGGAGCAGGACGTCGAGCGGACCCGGCGGGCCCTCGGCTGACCCGTTCCGGGGCTTCCGGCTGATCCGTTTCGTGGCCCTTCGCCGGCCGCGGCCGGGGTGTGCTGGTAGTCTGGCGGCAACGTCGGCTGACCGACGTGGGGCCTCGCGTGCCTGCACGACGCCGCGGGTGCGAGGTGCCGGTCCGTTTCCGGTCTTCCGACCGATCCGACGGACACCAGTGATCAACCCATCGAAACAGGGAGAACATGGCGCTCGACCAGGAAGCCAAGGCCAAGATCCGCTCGGAGTACGCGACCGCCGAGGGCGACACCGGTTCGCCGGAGGTGCAGGTCGCGGTCCTGACCAAGCGGATCGCGGAGCTCACCGAGCACCTGAAGGTGCACAAGCACGACCACCACAGCCGCCGTGGGCTGCTGCTGCTGGTCGGCCGTCGCCGCCGGCTGCTCAACTACGTCCAGAAGAAGGACATCAACCGCTACCGGTCGCTCATCGAGCGACTCGGTCTGCGCCGGTGACGTGACGGGGGAGTGGCCTGCGGCCGCTCCCCCGTTCCGGTACCACTGAAGAACCGGGCCGCGCGACCACCCGTTAGGGAGCCGGTCAGCGTACCGGTCTCCGGTAGTGGCCCCCGGGCACCCCGGCATCACGCCGGCCACCCGGGCGCTTCGATCGAAGACCGGCCGTCTGAGCAGCTCCCGTGTCGTGAGGCCCCCGACGCGAAGGAGCACGACAGCACCATGACCGAGACCAACCTCGGCACCGAATCCCGTACCGCCGTGATCGACAACGGGTCCTTCGGCACCCGTGAGATCACCTTCTCGACCGGCCGGCTGGCCCGCCAGGCCGCCGGTTCCGTCATCGCCCAGCTGGGCGAGACGGTGGTCCTCTCCGCCACGACCGCCGGCAAGCAGCCGAAGGAGCAGTTCGACTTCTTCCCGCTGACCGTCGACGTAGAGGAGCGGATGTACGCCGCGGGCCGGATCCCCGGCTCGTTCTTCCGCCGCGAGGGCCGCCCCAGCGAGGACGCGATCCTCACCTGCCGGCTGATCGACCGGCCGCTGCGCCCGTCGTTCGTCAAGGGCCTGCGCAACGAGGTCCAGGTCGTCGAGACCATCCTCGCGCTCGACCCGCAGCACCCGTACGACGTGGTCGCGATCAACGCCGCCTCGATGTCCACCAAGCTCTCCGGCCTGCCCTTCTCCGGCCCGATCGGGGCGACCCGGGTCGCGCACATCGACGGGCAGTGGGTGGCCTTCCCGACCCTGGAGGAGCTGGCCCGGGCCACCTTCGACATGGTGGTGGCCGGCCGCGCCCTGGCCGACGGTGACGTCGCGATCATGATGGTCGAGGCCGAGGCCACGCCGAACGCGGTGGCCCTGATCGCCGGTGGCGCCACCGCGCCGACCGAGGAGATCGTCGCCAGCGGCCTGGAGGCCGCCAAGCCGGCGATCCGCGAGCTGTGCCGCGCGCAGAGCGAGCTGGCCGAGGTGGCCGCCAAGCCGGTCGCCGAGTTCCCGGTCTTCCTCGACTACCAGGACGACGTCTACGAGGCGGTCTCGCAGACCGCCCGCGACGAGGTCGCCGAGGCCCTCAAGATCGCCGGCAAGGCGGACCGCGAGGAGGCCCTGGACCGGGTGAAGGCCCGCGTCCAGGAAGAGCTGAACCCGCGCTTCGAGGGCCGCGAGAAGGAGGTTAGTGCCGCCTTCCGCTCCCTGAGCAAGTCCGAGGTCCGCAACCGGGTGCTGCGCGAGCAGGTCCGCATCGACGGCCGCGGCCCGCGGGACATCCGCCCGCTGACCGCCGAGGTCGGCGTGCTGCCGCGGGTGCACGGTTCGGCGCTGTTCGAGCGCGGCGAGACCCAGATCCTGGGCGTCACCACGCTGAACATGCTGCGCATGGAGCAGTCGCTGGACACCCTCTCCCCGGAGAAGTCCAAGCGCTACATGCACAACTACAACTTCCCGCCGTACTCGACCGGTGAGACCGGCCGGGTCGGCTCGCCGAAGCGGCGCGAGATCGGCCACGGCGCGCTCGCCGAGCGGGCGCTGATCCCGGTGCTGCCGGCCCGCGAGGAGTTCCCGTACGCCATCCGGCAGGTCTCGGAGGCGCTCGGCTCGAACGGCTCGACCTCGATGGGTTCGGTCTGCGCGTCGACCCTGGCGCTGCTCTCCGCCGGTGTGCCGCTCAAGGCGCCGGTGGCCGGCATCGCGATGGGGCTCATCTCCGACGAGGTGGACGGCAAGACCCAGTACGTGACGCTGACCGACATCCTCGGTGCCGAGGACGCGTTCGGTGACATGGACTTCAAGGTCGCCGGCACGCCGGAGTTCGTCACGGCGCTGCAGCTCGACACCAAGCTCAACGGCATCCCGTCGGACGTGCTGGCCGCCGCGCTCCAGCAGGCGAACGAGGCCCGGCAGACGATCCTCGACGTGATGCGGGCGGCGATCGAGGCTCCGGCCACGATGTCGGACTACGCGCCGCGGGTCACCACCGTCAAGATCCCGGTCGACAAGATCGGCATGGTGATCGGCCCGAAGGGGCAGACCATCAACGCGATCCAGGACGAGACCGGCGCCGAGATCTCCATCGAGGACGACGGCACGATCTACGTCGGCGCCACCAACGGCCCGTCGGCCCAGGCGGCGGTGGACCGGATCAACGGGATCGCCAACCCGACCCTGCCCAAGACCGGCGAGCGGTTCCTCGGCACGGTGGTCAAGACCGCCGCGTTCGGCGCGTTCATCTCGCTGCTGCCGGGCCGTGACGGCCTGCTGCACATCTCCAAGGTGGGCGACGGCAAGCGGGTCGAGCGGGTCGAGGACTTCCTCAACGTCGGTGACCGGGTCGAGGTCGAGATCGCGGACATCGACGCCCGCGGCAAGATCTACCTGGACAAGGTCCGCCCGGAGGGTGCCGAGGCGCCGCCGGCTGCCGAGGGCGAGGCCGCCGGTGGCGAGCGTCCGGCCAGCCGCGGCGGCGACCGTGGCCCGCGTGACCGGGGCGACCGTGGCGGTGACCG
>NZ_JAMOKF010000294.1 GCF_023656545.1 Micromonospora phytophila
GCGGTGGTCCGTGCGCCGTTGCCCGCGACCGGGGCGGCGGCCTGGGCCTTCGCCGGCGCGGCCGGGGCGGGTGCCGGCTGCGCCGCCGGGGCGGCGGCCTTCGCCTTCTCCGCGGCCTGGTCGGCCTCCGCCTTGCTCCTGATCGGAGTGTTCGGGTCGAAGCCGGGCACCGAGACGCCGTGCTCCTGCGCCAGCAGCAGCCCACGCAGGGTCGGCTCCCCCGGCCCGCCGTCGGCGACCGCGCCCTCGCGCTCGTCGGCGAAGCCGGCGAGCTGCACCGACATCTCCTTCAGCGTGCAGAGCCGGGCGCCCCGGGTCGGCATCGGCCGGCCACCGGCGCGCAGCTCGTCGACCACGCCGCGCGCGGTCTGCGGGTCCACGCCGTCGAAGAAGTCGTAGTTGACGGTCATCACCGGGCCGTAGTCGCAGGCCGCCAGGCACTCGGCGTGCTCCAGGGTGATCTTCCCGTCGGCGGTGGTCTCGTCGTGCCCGACGCCGAGGTGCTCGGCGAGGGTGTCGTAGACCTCCTGGCCGCCGAGCACGTTGCACATCGTGTTGGTGCAAACGCTGACCAGGTAGTCGCCGGTCGGCCGGCGCTTGTACATGGTGTAGAAGGTGGCCACCGCGCCGACCTGGGCCTTGTTCAGGCCGAGCACCTCGGCGCAGAACGCGACGCCGGCCGGGGAGACGTGACCCTCCTCGGACTGCACCAGGTGCAGCAGCGGCAGCAGCGCCGACCGGGACCGGTCGGCCGGGTAGCGGGCGATGATCTCCCGTGCCCGCTCGCGCGTCTCGTCAGTGAAAACACTCATCGGTCACAACCACCCATCACAGGGTCCAGCGAGGCGCCACCGGCGATCACGTCGGCGATCAGGCCGCCCTCGGCCATCGCCGGCAGGGCCTGGAGGTTGACGAAGCTCGGCTCCCGGTAGTGCACCCGGTACGGCCGGGTGCCACCGTCGGAGACGGCGTGCACGCCCAGCTCGCCGCGGGGCGACTCGATGCCGACGTAGACCTGGCCCGGCGGCACCCGGAAGCCCTCGGTGACGAGCTTGAAGTGGTGGATCAGCGACTCCATCGACTGACCCATGATCTTGGCGACGTGCTCCAGCGAGTTGCCCATGCCGTCCACGCCGATGGCGAGCTGCGCCGGCCAGGCGATCTTCTTGTCGGCCACCATCACCGGCCCCGGCCGGAGCCGGTCCAGCGCCTGCTCGACCAGCTTCAGCGACTCGCGGATCTCGGCGAGCCGGACCTGGTAGCGGCCCCAGACGTCGCCGTCGGTGTGCGTCGGGACGTCGAACTCGTACGTCTCGTAACCGCAGTACGGCATGGTCTTGCGCAGGTCCCAGGCCAGGCCGGCGGAGCGCAGCACCGGGCCGGTCACGCCGAGCGCGAGGCAGCCGGTGACGTCGAGCACCGCGACGTGCTTGGTCCGCTCGATCCAGATCGGCTGGCCGGAGAGGAGGTCCTCGTACTCCTTGAGCTTCTTCGGCATCATCTTCAGGAACTCGCGGATCTTGACGACCGCCTCGTCCGGCACGTCCTGCGCCACCCCGCCCGGCCGGACGTACGCGTGGTTCATCCGCAGGCCGGTGATGGTCTCGAAGATGTCGAGGATGTACTCCCGCTCCCGGAAGCCGTAGAGCATGATCGAGATCGCGCCCAGCTCCATGCCGGTGGTGGCCAGCCAGACCAGGTGCGAGGAGATCCGGTTGAGCTCCATCATCAGCACCCGGATGGTGGTGGCCCGCTCGGTGATCTGCTCCTCGATGCCCAGCAGCTTCTCCACCGCCAGGCTGTACGCCGTCTCGTTGAACAGCGGCGCGAGGTAGTCCATCCGGGTCACGAAGGTGCTGCCCTGGACCCAGTTCCGGTATTCCAGGTTCTTCTCGATACCGGTGTGCAGGTAGCCGACGACCGAGCGGGCCTCGCGGACCGTCTCGCCCTCCAGCTCCAGGATCAGCCGGAGCACGCCGTGCGTGGACGGGTGCTGCGGACCCATGTTGACGACGATCCGCTCGTCGTTGATCGGGTCGGTGCCCGAGACGATGCTGTCCCAGTCCCCGCCGGTGACGGTGAAGACCCTGCCCTCGGTGGTCTCGCGCTCGGTGGCGTAGTTCGACGTGGTCACTGGTACGACCTCCGCTGGTCCGGCGGTGGGATTTCCGCGCCCTTGTACTCGACCGGCACACCGCCGAGCGGGTAGTCCTTGCGCTGCGGGTGCCCCTCCCAGTCGTCCGGCATGAGGATCCGGGTCAGGTTGGGGTGACCGTCGAAGACGATGCCGAACATGTCGTACGCCTCCCGCTCCTGCCAGTCAGCGGTCGGGTAGACGCTGGTGACGCTCGGCAGGTGCGGCTCCTCGACGGAGACCGCGGCCTCCAGCCGCACCCGACGGCGGTACGTCATCGAGGTGAGCTGGTAGACCACGTGCAGCCGGCGGGCGTCGGCGCCCAGGTAGTCCACCCCGGACACCGAGGAGCAGAGCTCGAAGCGGAGCGCCAGGTCGTCCCGCATCACCTGGCACACCTCGGCGATCCGCTCGGGGCGTACGTGCAGGGTCAGCTCGCCGCGGTCGACGACGACCTTCTCGATCGCGTCACCGAAGGCCGGGTACGCCTCCTCCAGCGCGTCGCGGACCTCGTCGAAGTAGCCCCCGTACGGCCGGGGGGCGTCCTCGATGGCCCGGCGCGGGCGGACCAGGCCGCCGTAGCCGGAGACGTCGCCGGTGCCCTGGTTGCCGAACATCCCGCGACCGGCGGGGCTGGCCGGCGGGTACTCGGCGGGGGCGGTGCTGCTCGCGCCGGCTGGGGTGACCGGTACCGGCACCCCGCCGTCGTCGCGCCTGTCGTTCGGTGCGGTCACTTCGGGCCCCCGTGCGCGTGGAGGTGGTTCTGGGCGTTCATCCAGTTCTCGATCCGCAGCTGCTCCTCGCGCCCCTCGCGGACGGCCTTCGTCCACTCGGCGCGCCGGGCCTTGTCGTTGCGGTACGAGGACGGCATCGAGCCGTACGGCACCACGGGCACGTCACCGCGCTCCTGGCGGGCCTGGAGCATCTTGCGGCCGTTCGGGCCCAGCGGCTCGTACATGATCTTCTCGCGGAGCTTGAGGATCGCGTCGATGAGCATCTCCGGCCGCGGCGGGCAGCCGGGGAGGTACATGTCGACCGGGACGATGTGGTCGACGCCCTGCACGATGGCGTAGTTGTTGAACATGCCGCCGCTGCTGGCGCAGACGCCCATCGAAAGCACCCAGCGGGGCTCCGCCATCTGGTCGTAGATCTGGCGCAGCACCGGGGCCATCTTCTGGCTCACCCGACCGGCCACGATCATCAGGTCGGCCTGCCGGGGCGAGGCCCGGAAGACCTCCATGCCCCAGCGGCCCATGTCGTAGTGCGGGCCACCGGCGGCCATCATCTCGATGGCGCAGCAGGCGAGGCCGAACGTGGCGCCCCAGACCGACGACTTCCGCGACCAGTTGACCAGCTTCTCCACCGAGGTGAGCAGGACACCCGCGGGAAGCTTCTCCTCGATACCCATCTGAGGTTCCTCCCTCAGTCCCAGTCCAGGCCGCCGCGCCGCCAGACGTAGGCGTAGGCGACGAAGACCGCGACGATGAACAGGACCATCTCCACGAAGCCGAAGATCGGCAGGGCGTCGAACGAGACCGCCCAGGGGTAGAGGAAGATGATCTCGATGTCGAAGACGATGAAGAGCATCGCCGTCAGGTAGAACTTGATCGGGAACCGGCCGCCGCCGACGGGCTGCGGGCTGGGCTCGATGCCGCACTCGTACGCCTCGAGTTTGGCCTTGTTGAAGCGCCGGGGACCGGCGAAGCGGGCGGCGGCCACGGAGAACAGCGAGAACCCCGCGGCGAGGGCGAACAGCCCGATGATCGGTGCGTAAGGCGAGAGCGACATCTTTTCTCCTGCTCGTCCTTCCCCTGCCCCTGGTGCTTGACGAAAATCACACTATTCACGTCCCTCGTGACGTCCGCCAGCGGGGGGGCGATCTCTCTCCGCGTCCGTGCCGTCACCGGCCCGGACGCGGTGTTCAGACGGCCGGCGCGGCCTTCGTCATCGCGTTGATGACCCGGTCCATCGCGTCCCCGCCCCGGGGGTCGGTCAGGTTGGCCAGCAGCTTGAGCACGAAGCGCATCAGCGTCGGGTGCGGCATGCCGTGCTTCGTCGCCATCCGCATGACCTCCGGACGGCCGATGAGCTTCACGAAGATGCCGCCGAGCCGGTAGTAGCCGCCGAAGCGGGCCTTGAGCTCGGTCGGGTACGCCATCAACGCCCGCTCCCGGTCGGCACCGGCCGGGCGCGCGAGGGCCTGCACCGCGATCTCCGCGGCCAGCTCCCCCGACTCCATCGCGTACGCGATGCCCTCGCCGTTGAACGGGTTGACCATGCCGCCGGAGTCGCCGACCAGCATCACGCCCCGCGTGTAGTGGGGGACCCGGTTGAAGCCCATCGGCAGCGCGGCGCCGAGGATCGGCCCCTCGGCGTTGGCCTCGTCGGTCATCCCCCAGTCCTCGGGGGTGTTGGCGAGCCAGTCGGTGAGCAGCCGGCGGTAGTTGGTCTTACCGAAGGCGTTGGAGGAGTTGAGGATGCCCAGGCCGGCGTTGACCCGCCCGTCACCCAGCCCGAAGATCCAGCCGTAGCCGGGGAGCAGGTTGTCGCTGCCCTTGCCGCGCAGCTCCAGCCAGGACTCCAGGTAGTTGTCGTCGTGCTTCACCGGGGAGCGGTAGTAGCGGCGGACCGCCACGCCGATCGGCCGGTCCTCGCGCTTGGCAAGCCCGAGGGCGAGCGGGAAGCGGCCGGAGACCCCGTCGGCGGCGACGACCAGCGGGGCGTGGAAGGTGGCCGGCTCCTTCTCCGGGCCGACCTCGGCCTGCACGCCGATCACCCGGTCGTCGGCGTCGAGCACCGGGCCCATGACGTTCACACTGGTCCGCAGCTTCGCGCCGGCGGCGATGGCCCGCTGGGCGAGCAGGTCGTCGAAGTCGAGCCGGGTGCGGACGAGGCCGTAGTTGGGGAAGCTCGCCAGGTCGGGCCAGTCCAGCTCCAGCCGGACGCCGCCGCCGATCACCCGCAGGCCCTTGTTCTGCAACCAGCCCGCCTCGGGCGAGGTGTCCACGCCCATCCGGATCAGCTGCCGCACCGCGCGTGGGGTCAACCCGTCGCCGCAGACCTTCTCCCGGGGGAATTCGGTCTTTTCCAGCAGCAGCACCCGTACGCCGTGCCGAGCCAGGTGGTACGCGGTTGCCGACCCACCGGGACCGGCGCCCACGACGATCACGTCGGCGTCGTTCTCCACCGCGGTCATCTGCGCCTCCTCCCCGCACGCTCGTGAAATGCTTCACAAGCCCAGACGGGAGGAGTGTATGACCGGCGTCATACCTTCCCCGGACCAGGGGTACCTAACTTGCCGGAAACACGCCGGTCGGAGTCCACACAGCGGCGTCGCCGGGGGTCACTGCCGGGCCGGTGCGGCCGCGTCCAGGCCGGCGTCCACCCGGATTGTCTCCGGAAGGTGCTCACGCAGCGCCCCGCCGGCCGCGCGGTCCAGCGCGGCGAGCACCTCGGCCACCACCTGACGGACATCGGCGGGATCCGCGCCGGCCAACTCCTTGAGCTGCGCGATGAGTTCCGCGGCGTCGTCGTCGGTGGTTGCCGCACGGTCCGCCTGGTCAGGTCCCGTCATGGGGGCGAGCTTACGGGTCAAAGTAGACCAAATCCGGATATTCACGAAAGCAGACGCACGCCGTCGGACGCACGCCGTCGGACGCACGCCGTCGGGCCGGCCGGCGGCGTCCTCCCGGCTGGCCGACGGTGCCCCGCCGTTCCGGCACGCCCCCGCCCCCGGGCGCCCGGCGCCCGGCGCCCGGCTGATTCCACTCGCACGGCCCCTTTGCTCTGCCGCCACCGATGCACCGGGTTGCCCGCAGAGCTGGTGCATCGGTGGCGGCAGAGCAAAGGGCGCAACGAAGGGGTCCGTCGCGGCGCGGGCGAGGCGAGCGCGCCGACGCCCGGCGGCGCCACGCGACGACGCCGGTCCGATCGCCTCCCACTCCGCCCGGGTGCCGGCGGAGCATCTGGTCGGCGAACGGCTGGTCGGGCGAACGGCTGGTCGGCAGCCAGTCAGCGGGTGTCGGCCCCGCCGCCGGTGACGGTCAGGCGCGGACCGCGCGGTGCAGCGCGACGACCCCACCGGTCAGGTTGCGCCAGGCCACTTTGCCCCAGCCGGCCGCGCCGACCCGCGCGGCCAGCGCCGGCTGGTCCGGCCAGGCCCGGATCGACTCGGCGAGGTAGACGTACGCGTCGGGGTTGCTGGAAACGGTACGGGCCACCGCCGGCAGGGAACGCATCAGGTACGACAGGTAGACCGTGCGGAAGGCCGGGTTGACCGGGGTGCTGAACTCGCAGACCACCAGCCGGCCGCCGGGCCGGGTCACCCGGGCCAGCTCCCGCAGGGCGGCGTCGGTGTCGTTGACGTTGCGCAGCGCGAAGGAGATGGTCACCGCGTCGAAGCTGGCGTCGGCGAAGGGCAGCTTCAGCGCGTCCCCGGCCAGCAGCGGCACCTCGGGTCGGGTGCGCTTGCCGGCGTACACCATGCCGAGGGACAGGTCGGCGCCGACCGCGTACGCCCCGGACTGGGCGAGCTCCCGCGTCGAGACGCCGGTGCCGGCGCCGACGTCCAGCACCCGCTCTCCCGGCCGCAGGTCGAGCGCGGCCCGGGTGGCCCGCCGCCAGAACCGGTCCTGCCCGAAGGAGAGGACGGTGTTGGTCAGGTCGTAACGAGCCGCCACGCCGTCGAACATCGCGGCGACCTCGTGCGGCTGCTTGTCCAGGCTGGCGCGCTGGCCCTGCGGGGTACGGCTCACCCCTCCACTCTGCCAGCCGACCCCCAACTCCCGGCCGCTGGGTCGGCCGCACTCCTCGCCCCAGACCGACCCGCCCCGGGCCGAACCAC
>NZ_JAMOKF010000295.1 GCF_023656545.1 Micromonospora phytophila
CTCCGGCCGGGCCCCGCTCACCTCCGGTAGGCCGGCCTCGGGCCGAGCCTCGGTTTCCGGTGGCAGGGCGGGCTCGGGCCGAGCCCCGGTCACGGGCGGTAGGGCGGCCTCCGGCCCCACTTGGGGTTCGTCGGGCGGCAGCACCTGGCAGGAGAGTTCGCCCGGTTCGTCGGTGAGCACCTCCGCGGCGGTCCGCGCGACGAACCCGCTCCACCAGCGCAGGTCCTCAGCGGTGCGCGGAGTCTCGTACCACCAGCCGCCCCCGCCCCCCGGCGCCCGCCAGCCCAGTTCGGCCAGGCGTCGCTCGTCGTAGGTTGGGCAGACCCCCCGGACGGTGTCGCGGCGCACCATCAGGCGCAGCCGGCGGGGGCCGGCGGACAGTTCCAGGTCCGTGTCGCGGTCGCAGCGGGTCAGCGTGTCGTGGAGCCGGGCGACGACGTCGGGCCAGCCCGGCGAGGTCATGCCGGCTGCCCCGGCAGGCGGCGACCCAGCCGGTCCAGCCGACCCATGGTCTCCTCGAGGCGATTCAGTGCGGAGAAGTCGCCCGGCTGGCCGAACAGCTCGCCGAGGCTCGCGCCGAGCTTCGCGTCGAGCCCCTCGGTGCGCTCGTTGAGCTGGTCGATCGCGGCCGTCCTGGCCTGGCGGTAGGCGTCGAGCACCATTGCCGCGAGGCCCTCCGTGCCCGCCCGCAGCGCGGCCGGCTGGAAGGTCAGGGCGGTGAGTTCCCCGACGGCGTCGACCGTCACCGACACCAGACCGCTCTCGTCGGTGCCGCTCGCGGAAAGCTCGGCGAGATCGTCGTGCAGGCCGGCGAACTGCTGCTCGATGGCGGCGATCCGACCGGCGAGGGCATCGAAAGCAGATGCTGGATCGGTCATCCGTCCTGTCCTCCCCGTTGCTCGCACCGACCGGGGTGGCGGCCGGTGGCCGGTGGATCGTATCGTCACTGCGCCGACTGACGGGGGGAGGAGCGGCCATGCCGGACATCGAGGTGGACGTGGCGGCGGTCCGTCGACTGGGGACGGCCGCGGAGCAGGCGGCGGCGGGCCTCACCGGCCTCGGCAGCGCCATCGCCGCCGCGGCCGACGTGCCGCCCGGCGCCTTCGGCCACCTGCCCTTCGCCAGCGACCTGCTCCGCGACAATTACGCCGAGCAGGTCCAGGGCGGCGCGGAGCTGTTCCGTGCCGGGCACGACGCGTTCCGCCGGGTCGGCGCCACGCTGGGCGAGACCGCCGACGCCTACGAGCGCAACGAGCAGGAAATCGACCAGGGCTTCAGCACGATCGGCAAGGGGATGGGCCGATGAGCGGCCCCGCGGGCAGCGCCGTCGAGCTGTGGAAGGGCCTCGACAGTGCTCTCTCCACGGTGGACAGCGCCGTCGACAGCGTCTGCCGGACCCTCGCCTGGCCGCTCATCCAGCTCGTCGACCTGGTCGACGGCGAACCGGAGGTGCTGCGGGCGCACGCGACGCAGTGGGACGCGGTCGCCGCCCGGGTGCGGGAGATCGCGCTGGCCCACCGCGGTGTGCGCCAGGCGGAGCAGGCCGGGTGGCGGTCACCGGCCGGAAAGGCGTACGGCGAGCGCCTCGCCGAGGTGGAGGACCAGCTCCTGGACGTCGCCGACCAGTTCACCGCGACGGCGGACTACCTGCGGGGCGTCGCCGACGGGTTGCAGACCACCCACGACGTGCTGGTCGACATCTGCGTGGAGTTCGTCAACTTCCTGCTGGTCACCCTGGTCACCGCCCTGCTCATGGCGCCGTTCACCTACGGCGCGTCCTGGGCCGCGGGGCTCGCCGTCTCCGCCACCCGGCTGCTGATCGCCGCGACCCGGGCCCTGCGGATCATCCGGCCGCTCGTGCCGCACCTGCTGAAGATCGCCCGGGTGCTGGAGCGGGTCATCGCCCAGCTGCAGAAGCTGATCCGGCACCTCAACAAGCTGGCCGACAAGCAGAAGGCCCTGATGCGGGGCCAGAAGTACGCCGACAAGCGGCACGCCGCCGGGGGCGCGGACAAGTGGCACCACCGCTTCACCGACCCGGTCCGCGGCACGTACAAGCTCGGCAAGTCCGGTTCGCCGTTCGACATGAGCGCGTTCGACCGGGCCGGGGCGCTGCACAGCCACGGGCTCGTGGAGGGCGGCAAGGTCATCGCCCGGGACTGGGCGCAGAACCTGCCGTGGAACGTCCCGAACGCCGTGGTGCACGGGGTGACCTGGGGAAGCGTCGCGATCGCGAGCGGCCTGTCGGTGCCGGGCAGCGAGCAGGTCGGCGACCAGATCGAGCAGGGGGTCCAGGGGGCCGCCGACTGGGTCGACCAGAATGTCTTCGGGCAGCCACCCGCGGCGCAGCAGCCCGCGGGCCGGTAGCGGTCGAGACGGAGGGGCACTGTGACCGGAGCGTGGAACCGGATCACCCGGTTGACCGAGACGGTGGTGGGTCAGGCGCGCACGGCACGCGACCGGGCCCGCGAACTCCGGGCGGAGTTCCGCACCAGCGACGAGCCCGAGCGCCGGCTGGTGGCGCCGCTGGTGCCCGACCAGGAGGTCCGCTACGTCAGCCTGGTCGGGTTCAAGACCCACGAGTTCCACCGGCTGGGCGCCCAGTTCGCCGACACGATGGGCGACGCGCTCGCCGAGTCCCTCGACCCCCGGGTGCTGTTCGGGCTGCTCAACATCGTCAACCCGGTGGTCTGGGTGGACGCGGTCATGGCTCCGGTGCGGCTGGCCGCCGGGGTCCTCATGCTTCCCGGGCAGGCCGCCGCGGCCGCAGCCGGCCTTCCCGCCGCGGCCGCCGCGGACGCGGCTCGCGCCGAGCCGTCCCCGCCGGAACCGGCCCGCCCCGGGCCGCCCCGGCCGCCGGTGCCGCTCACCCCGGAGCAGGAGGCGTTCCGGGCGCTGTTCCGGCTCAGCCGGTACCGGCCACTGGCCGACCAGCTCGCCGAGATCGCCTACCGACGCCGGTACGTTTTCAGCGGCGACCTGGCCACCCTCGCCGGGAGTCTGCTGCTGTTCATGGAGCGCTACACCGGCACACCCGTCGCGGTGACCGACACCCACCTGCTCCTGCTGCGGATGGGGCCACGACCCCTTGAGGACAAGCCGGATCACCGCCGACCCCGAGTGTTGTGGAGCATCGACCGGCGGCGCATCGCCTGCATCGACTGCGACTACAACGTCACCCGGATGCTCCAGTTCCCCACGACGGTCGTCTTCGACGACGGCTCCTGGATCCGGCTGCTGAACCCGGCGCACCGCGAGGACCAGAACCGCTTCGTCGCGGCGTTGCAGGGCATCCCCGGCAAGCGGCCCTCCGTCACCTGAGCCGCGGCGCCGACGGTCGGCGCGGGTGTGCCACCCCGGTGCCGGTCCCGGCCGCGTCCGTCGCCTGGTGGCCGAGCGGCCCGCCCGAGGTCAGCCGTCGCGTTCCGGGTAGCCCACCGGCACCGCCGACACGTCGTCCAGGGCGGTGACGATCTCCTCCGGCAGGGTCATCCGCTCGACCTGCAACGCGCCGAGCAGCTGACCGACGGTGCGGGCGCCGAGGATCGGGGCGACCACCCCGGGCCGGTCCCGGACCCAGGCCAGCGCCACCTCCAGCGGGGAGACCCCCAGCCCGCTGGAGGCGGTGGCGACCGCCTCCACGATGCTGGAGCAGCGCGGCTCCAGGTAGGTGGCGACGAAGCGCTCGAAGTGCGGCGAGGCCGCCCGGGAGTCGGCCGGCCGGCCGTGCCGGTACTTGCCGGTGAGCACCCCGCGACCCAGCGGCGACCAGGGCAGCACGCCCAACCCGAGCGCGTCGCAGGCCGGCAGCACCTCCCGCTCCACGCCCCGCTCCAGCAGCGAGTACTCCACCTGGGCGGCCACCACCGGTGCCCGCCCCGGCCAGGCCGCCTGCCACGCCGCCGCCCGGGCGGTCTGCCAGCCGGAAAAGTTCGACACCCCGACGTAGCGGACCCGGCCGCTGGCCACGGCGTGGTCCAGCGCCGCCAGGGTCTCCTCCAGCGGGGTGTCCGGGTCGTAGCCGTGCACCTGGAACAGGTCGACGTGGTCGGTGCCCAGCCGGCGCAGCGAGGCGTCCAACGTCCGCAGCAGGTGCCCCCGGGAGCCGTCCCGGCGCCGCCCGCTGCCCGGCCGCAGCCCCGCCTTGGTGGCGATCAGCAGGTCCTCGCGGGGGACCAGGGTGCCCAGCAGGGACCCGATCACCGACTCGGCGTCGCCGTCGCCGTAGACGTCCGCGGTGTCGATCAGGTTGCCGCCCGCGTCGAGGTAACTCTTCAGCTGGGCGGCCGCGTCGTCGGCGTCGGTGTCCCGACCCCAGGTCATGGTGCCGAGCGCGAGCCGCGAAACCGCCAGCCCGCTTCGGCCGAGCGGTCGCTGTTGCATGGGTGAACCTTATTTCGAACCGGGCCGCACCGATATCCTCGCTCCCGTCAAGTGTGCCGGGCGAGTCGCGTTTCCGTCTGCCCGGCCGCCCGTACGCCTCTTCCTGCGCCGCGACGGTCGGCGCCGGGGAGGGGGTGAGCCGGTGACCGGGGCCCGCGCTGGCATTGCGTAACCTGATGCGACTTGTGGCGCGGATGGGGGAGGACCAGTGCGACTCGGACTCAGCCTCGGATACCAGACGGCGTGGAGCACGCCGGCCGACCACCTGGCTCTGGCTCAGGAGGCGGACCGGCTCGGCTATTCGGTGGTGTGGGCGGCGGAGGCCTACGGCTCCGACTCGCCCAGCATGCTGGCCTGGATGGCCGGTCAGACCGAGCGGATCGACGTGGGCAGCGCGGTGATGCAGATCCCCGCCCGTACCCCGGCGATGACCGCGATGACGGCGGCGACCATCGACGCGCTTTCCGGCGGCCGGTTCCGGCTCGGCCTGGGCGTGTCCGGCCCGCAGGTCTCCGAGGGCTGGCACGGCGTCCGGTTCGGTAAGCCCCTCGCGCGGACCCGCGAGTTCGTGGACATCGTGAAGCTGGCTATGGCGCGCAAGGAGGTCGCCTACGACGGCGAGTTCTACACGCTGCCCCTGCCCGACGGGCCGGGCAAGGCGCTGCGCCTGGGCTTCCACCCGCCGCGGGAGCACATCCCGATCTACCTGGCCGCCGTCGGCCCGAAGAACCTGGAGCTGGCCGGCGAGATCGCCGACGGCTGGCTGGCTGTCTTCTACGCCCCGGAGTTCGCCGAGGAGCAGCTCGCGTCGGTTCGCGCCGGGCGGGCCAAGGCCGGCAAGGAACTGGCCGGCTTCGACGTGGTCCCGTCGGTCCCGGTGGTGGTCGGCGACGACATCGCCACCTGCGCCGAGCTGGTCCGCTGGTACGCCGCGCTCTATGTCGGCGGCATGGGCAGCCGGAAGCAGAACTTCTACAACCAGCTAGCCACGCGGATGGGCTACGGCGACGCCGCCCGCGAGGTGCAGGACCTCTACCTGGCCAAGCGGCAGCGCGACGCGGCCGCCGCGGTACCGATGGAGTTCATCGACCGTACGTCGCTGCTCGGGCCGAAGGAGCGCATCGCCGAGCGGATGCGGGAGTACGCCGCCGCCGGCGTCACCACCCTCTCGGTGACCCTGTTCGTGGCGGACCGGGACAGTGGCGTGCAGACCCTGCGTACCGTCGCCGAGGCGCTGGACCTCGCCGGAGTGGGCGAGTGACCTGGGTCGAAGCCATCGTCCTGGGCATCGTCCAGGGATTGACCGAGTTCCTGCCGGTCAGCTCGTCGGGTCACCTCCGGATCACCTCGGCGATCTTCTTCGACCGGGACGCCGGGGCGTCGTTCACCGCCGTGACCCAGCTGGGCACCGAGGCGGCGGTGCTGATCTACTTCGCCAAGGACATCTGGCGGATCACCCGGACCTGGCTGCTCGGGCTGCGGGACCGCTCGGTGCGCTCCAGCCTCGACTACCGGATGGGCTGGTACGTGATCGTCGGCTCGATCCCGATCGGGCTGTTCGGCTTCCTGTTCAAGGACCAGATCCGCACCGCCGGCCGTAACCTGTGGCTGGTCTCCACCACCCTGATCGTCTTCGCCTTCGTGCTCGCCTTCGCCGAGTACTGGGGCCGGCAGACCCGCACCCTGGAGAACTTCCGGCTGCGCGACGGCGTGGTGATGGGCTTCGCCCAGGCGATGGCGCTGATCCCGGGGGTGTCCCGCTCCGGTGGCACCCTCACCGCCGGGCTGCTGCTCAACCTGACCCGGGAGGCGGCGGCACGCTACTCGTTCCTGCTGGCCATCCCGGCGGTGGTGATGTCCGGCATCTTCAGCGTCGGCGACGTGTTCGAACCCGCCGCCGCCGGCACCTCGGTGCCGAGCGTCGCCCAGATGGTCGTCGCCACGATCATCGCGTTCGGCATCGGCTACGCGGCCATCGCCTGGCTGCTGCGCTACGTCGCCCACCACACCCTGTACCTCTTCGTGCTCTACCGGGTCGCGTTGGGCACGCTGGTGCTCGCCCTGCTGATGACCGGCACCATCAGCGCCACCTGATCCCGAGAACGCCGACGGCCCCCGTCTCCCACCCCTGTCGGGGCAGGACGGGGGCCGTCACTCGTTCGCGGTACGTGGCGCTTGTACGCCACCGGCTGGCACCCCTTGTCCCGGGTTGCCGGCCATCGGTTAGTGGAGGTGCCGCTGACCGGCACCCCGTGTCTTCGGGCGCCGGCCAGCGGACGGTGCCGGATACGCCTACGGCCGGCACCCCTGTGCGGGGTGCCGGCCGTCGGTCGGGTGGATGTGCCGCTGGCCGGCGCCCGGTGATCGGGTGCCGGCCAGCAGTCCCCCTCAATAAAGTCAGCTGTTGTTCCAGTGCTTGGCGACGAGGTCGGCGGCCTGCTTCTCCCACTGCGCGTAGTGGTCGGGGTACGCCGACACCTGCACGGTCTGGGCGGCCTCGGTCAGCGGCATGTTCTTCCAGCCGTCGACCTGCTTGAGGCCCTTGAGG
>NZ_JAMOKF010000296.1 GCF_023656545.1 Micromonospora phytophila
CGCGCTGGGCGGCTGGCCCGCCTCCGGGGTGTCGACGCCCCCCGCCCCGCCGGCGGCACGGGCCGAGGCCGCCGCGTCGGCGGCCTAGGAGGGGGTACGGGCGCTGCGTCGGACCCGGGCCGGGGGGAGCCACGATCGGCTCAGCCGGCGGGACGGGTGACCCGCGCCGCCAACTTCTTCGGGGCGAGCAGGCAGTAGCTCTCGATGAGCAGCTCGCCGACCTCGGCCCAGTCGACACCGTCGTCGAGGACCATGCCCACGACGTCGGCGCCCCAGCCGGGCTTGAAGAACGGGTGACCGCTGGCGACGAGCGCGTGGACCTCGTCGACGGGCGCGCGGAACGTCAGCACGCAGGTCGGCTCGTCGGTCGCGGCGGCCTTGGCGTACGCCATCTGGTGGTCGGGGTCGACGGTGAGCACGTGGGCGAAGGTCCGCTTGCGGATCCGCCAGCGCACGCCCACCCAGGCCGGCTCCTCGTAGCTCTCCGGCAGCTCACGACACGTCGACCGGAACCGGTCGAGGAACTCCGACGGCACATCCCCGGGCGCGCTCACGCCCCGCACCGTAACCGCCGCCTCCGACACTCCTTCCGCCCGCGCCCGCCGGCGCTGGCCGACCGTGCGGTCGGCGGCGTCGTCGATCCGCGGTCCGGCCGCCGACCTCATCACCGACGGGGCGGTGCGACCGGCGGGCAGGAGGGGCCCACCGGC
This sequence comes from Micromonospora phytophila, assembly GCF_023656545.1. Lineage (GTDB taxonomy): Bacteria > Actinomycetota > Actinomycetes > Mycobacteriales > Micromonosporaceae > Micromonospora > Micromonospora phytophila. The sequence goes on from NZ_JAMOKF010000296.1 coordinate 711, forward strand.
ACCATCAGCCGGTGCCGGGCGTCAGGTGTGCGCCAGGAAGGACCGGGTAGCCCGGCAGCAGGGTCGATCCGAGGACGGCGGCTGTCTCCGCACGTCCGTGGCCGAGCAGCGACGCATGCACGCGGAGGGAGCGGGCGAGATGACGATGCCCTGGAACCAGCAGGACGATCCGCTGCACGACTCGGCGGAGGGCGACGCGGTGGAGCAGCAGCAGACGGTCGTCGACGATCCGGACGCCGACGCGACCCCGTCGACGCTTCCCTCCGACGCCACCGCCGCCGACGTGGCGGAGCAGGGCACCCCGGTGCCCGGTGAGCGGGACGGTTCCCCGCCGTCCCTGCCGCCGGACGCCAACCCCGCCGACGTCCTCGAACAGCGCCAGGCCCTCACGCCCGACGACGACGAGCGCCGGACGTGAGCCGCTCGGGCCGGCTCGATCACCGCACCCCGACCCGACGCGCGACCCTCCGACCGGGACTCCGCGGTCACCGTCGGGTCAGCCGGGCCCGGGCCGCGAGGACCGTTCGCAGGTCGTCGATGCCCGTGCCGGTCCTGGCCGAGACCGGGACGGCGTCGGGGTAGACGCGCCGCAGTGCGTCGACCCACTCCGGTGGCGCAATGTCGATCTTGTTCAGCACCAGCAGCTCGGGAACCTCGCCGGCACCGATCTCGTGCAGCACCCCGTGCACCGTGGTGACCTGGTCCAGCGCGTCGGGCGCCGACGCGTCGACCACGTGCATTGCCAGGTCGCTGCGGGTGACCTCCTCCAACGTCGAGCGGAAGGCGTCGACGAGCTGGTGCGGCAGGTGCCGGACGAAGCCGACCGTGTCGGTGACGGTGTAGGTGAGGTCGCCCGTGCTGATCCGCCGCACGGTGGGGTCGAGGGTGGCGAACAGGACGTCCTGGACCTGCGCTTGCGCGCCGGTGAGCCGGTTGAGCAGGGCGGACTTGCCGGCGTTGGTGTAGCCGGTGATCGACACCGAGGGCACCTGGTTTCGGGCCCGTCGGCTCCGGGTCCGCTCCCGCCGCCGGGCGAGCTCCGAGGCGTTGCGCCGCAGTCGGGTGGCCCGTTGCCGCAGCGTCCGGCGCTGGGTCTCCAGCCGCATCTCACCGGGACCACGCACACCGATCCCGGCGCCGCCGGCGACCCGGCCACCACCGACCCGCGACATCGCCCGGCCGTCGCCCCGCAGCCTGGGCAGCTGGTACGCGATCTGGGCCAGCTCGACCTGCACCCGGCCCTCGCTGGTGCGGGCGTGCTCGGCGAAGATGTCCAGGATCAGCGCCGTCCGGTCGACCACGCGCACCCCGACCCGTTCCTCCAGGTTGCGCACCTGGCCGGGGCTCAGCTCCCCGTCAGCGATCACCAGGTCGGCGTGGGCGTGCTCGGCCAGAGCGGCCAGCTCGTCGACCTTCCCGGAGCCGACATAGGTGGCGGGATCGGGCCGTGACCGGTTCTGCACCACCGCGTCGGCGACGTCGAGCCCGTCGGTGTCGGCGAGCCGTCGCAGCTCGGTCAGCGACGTCTCGCTACCCGGCCCGCTGTCGCCGTCCTCCTGGTGCACCGCCACCAGCACCGCCGTGGGGCGTTCCCCCGGCGCGCCGGCAAGGGCACCCAGCAACCACGATCCTGCCATCGTCCACCTCACCTCGTCTCGGTGCGATCCGATCTACCCCCGGCCCCGCCGACCATGCCGACGGCGGCCCGGCCACTTCGCGCCGCCCGGGCGACGAGCCCGGTGTACGACCGGTCGCCCGGTGGGGAAGGGACGATCCCGGGTCGGGACGCGCGCCCGCCAGCGCTGCTCGGTCCGCGTCAGCTCGTGTGCTGGCGCAGGATGGCGGAGGCGGTCCCGGTCAGCGAAGCCCCGGCCGCGGTCGCATCCAGCAGCCGCCGGTACGCCGGGCCGGCGGCGATGTGGTCCCGGTCCATGAGCACCCCGAGGGCTCGTTGGATGATGTCGCGGTCGCGCAGCGCGCCGGTCAGCCCGGCGAGCAACTGTTCGCTGCCGGGGTCCATCCGGGGCAGCACCGGCGTCGACCCGACGTCGTAACAGGCCTGGACACGCTGGATCAACAACCGCATGGCAGTGGCGTCGCGGGCGTAGAGGTTCAACGCGGCGACCGGTTCGCCGCTGCCGGCGAAGAGGGATATCGACAGCGAAGCGCGGACCCCGCACCGCCAGGCCACGTCCCGGAAGCCGGGCCACACCACCGCGCCCGTGACGTCGGGGACCCCGACCGTCCGCCCGGAGTGCAGGGCGACCAGGCAGGGACCGGCGTCCTCCGCGTACTGGGCGAGATCGACGGCCACGGCGACCTCGTCGCTGGCGGCGTGGGTCCGGTGGCCGTCCCCGGCGAGCCGGGTGACCGAGGCGAAGTCGACCGGGTCGGCGAGGTCCACGGTGAGCCGGACGATCGTGGTCAGCTGGTCCGGCAGTGCCGCCGAGTCGTCGGGGAGGCCGGCGAGGGTGAGCAGGGCGTCGGTCAGCTCGTGGGACGGCTGACCGGGCCAGCGCGAAGACAAGACTCATCTCTCCCGTCACGTGGGCCGGCCGGGCGGGACGACGGGTCGCCACGTCGACAGCCCGCCGCCTCGGACCGTGCCCCGGCGTCGGCGTGCCGAAACACCGGAATCGGACGGTCACATACCGGGCCTCCGCCCCAGGAGGGTGCAGCGGCGTCGTTCGGGAGACCTTCGGTGTTCCTGCCTCTACCCCGCACTCCGCTGGCCGACACGCGGGGTTCACCGTCGGGCGGGTGCTTTCCGGCCTCGCCGACCCGCAGGGAGGGGTCGACCCGCGCAGGTGGAGAGGCAGGTGACGGACGGCAGGGCTTCCGCCCGTCGGGACGCCGCCGTGCTCGACGCCCTGCTCCGGCCACCCCGCCCGGTACGATGGCTGCCGATGCCGATGCCGATCTCCACCGACCTCGGCGGGACCCCGGTCGCCCCGAACACCACCCGGACCCGCCCCGGAGCGGGCGGCCGGAAGCCGGTCACCCGCCGGCCGCTCACGGCGCCGCCGGCCCCCGCCTGGCCGTGAGCCACCTCCCGCAACGCGACCCGGTCGCGATCGCCCGCGCCGCCCGCCGGATCGAGCGCCTCCTGGTCCCGTACCACCGCGCCCGGGTACTGGGTGTCGACCGCATCCCACCAGGCCCGGCCATCTACGTCGGCAACCACAACGGCGGCTTCTACACCGGCGACACCTACCTGTTCGGGGCGGCGGTGTTCCGGGCCCGGGGGCTGGCGGACACACCCTGGACGATGACCCACGAGCTCGGAATCGCCCTGCTCGGCCGCTGGCTGCGTCCCCTCGGCGCGGTGTCCGCCGACCCGGCCACTGCGGCGGCCCTGCTGGCCCGGGGCGACAAGGTGCTCGCCTATCCGGGCGGTGACGCCGACGGCGCCCGCTCCTGGACCGAGCGCCGGCGCGTGGTGTTCGACGGGCGTGTCGGCCACGCCCGCCTGGCCGTCGCCTGCGGGGTGCCGGTCATCCCCGTCGCCGCCGCCGGCGCGCACAACACCGCCATCGTGCTGTACGACGGGGCCGCGGTGGCCCGCCTGCTGCGCACCCGGCGGTGGCTGCGACTCACCCGCTGGCCACTGCTGCTCAGCATGCCCTGGGGTCTCACCTTCCTGCCGGCCGTTCCCCACCTCCCGTTTCCGGCGCGTATCACCATCGCCGTCGGCGAGCCACTGCGCTTCGACCGCAGCGGCCCCGCGGCCGCCGCCGACAGCGGGTACGTCACCGCCTGCGCGCGCCAGGCCGAGGCGGCCGTCCAGGCACTCCTGCTGGATCTGCACGAACCACTCTGACGGGCACGCCGACCGACGGCCGGGCACCGCGTCGGTCACGCCGGCCGGGTGCCGATCCCGGCGCCACCGCCGCGCGACCGTGGACCGTCGCGCGTCGGGTCGAATGAGCCCCCCGTGATCGGGTACCGACACCGCCATGAACAGGGCACCCCGCACCGACCCGCCTGAGCGCCTGAGCGCCTACCTGCGGGGCGGCCGCGACCCTGAGCTGCGCCGCCGCCGCGCCGTGATCGCCCTGTCCCTGCTCGGCGCGGCCATGGGTCAGATCGTCGGCGCGTACCAGACGGGCCTGCTGCGGCATCTGCCCGACCCACCCGGCCCGTTCGACAGCGACCGCGTGGACGCCTCCGGGTACGCCTACTCGCGCCTCGCCAGCCCGGACTCACTCATGATGGTCGTCAGCTACGGGATCACCGCCTGGCTGGCCGGGGCCGGCGGCCGAGACCGGGCCGTACGGGCGCCCGCGTTGTCGTTGCTCACCGCGGCCAAAACGGCGGCGGACACCGTGGTCGCCATCGAACTGGGGCGCGAGGAGTGGCGCGACAACCGCGCCTTCTGCACGTACTGCCAGATCGCCACCGTCGCGTCGGCCCTATCCCTCGCGCTCAGCCTGCCCGAAGCGCGGCGGGCACTGCGTCGGCTGCGCGGCCGCTGACCGCCGCAGGCCCGCCCTCGCCCCTCGCGGGGCCGGTCTGCCGGCACGCCGTCAGCAGCCGACTCGACGGTACGGCGCGCCACATCGCGAGCACGTACGGGTTGCCGGGCGTGAAGTTCGGTATCGCGACGAGGGCCCGCGCTGCTGGGCTAGCCTCGGACCGAGGGCGACACCCGGTGTCCGGTGTCCCGAGTCGCCCGCACGTGAATCCGAGGCGGCCGGGCGGCACTCCGAGTCGGGGCGGACCCGCTCCCGGGAGGGCCACGGCGCGCTGCACCACCTGAGCGGCACGGACTCCACCGACGACCACCCCTGCCCGGTGTGCGACGGCGGTCAGGGCTGGCCCACCTCCACCGCGATCGTCCAGACAAGCGACATGGCAGTCCATGGCATGTTCGGGGGCGCACATGACGGCTCGGACCCGGGACGAACCCTGGCGGTCCACCGACTTCCGGCTGTTGATCGCCGGGCAGACGGTCACGCAGCTCGGCACCGATGTGACCGCGGTCGTCTTCCCACTGATCGCCATCCTGCTCCTGGACGCCACGCCGTTGCAGCTGGGCGCACTGGTCGCCGTCCAGAACGCCGCGTTCCTGCTGGTCGGGGTCCCGGCCGGGGTCTGGTTGGACGGGCGGCGACTCCGACCGGTGCTGATCGCCACCGACCTCGTCCGGTGCGCCGCGCTGGTGACCGTCACCGTGGCGGCCGCGCTGTCCCAGCTCACCCTGCCGCTGCTGCTGGCGATGGCCGCGGTGCTGGGCGTGATGCGGGTGCTCTTCGACATCGGCCATCAGTCCTACCTGCCAACCCTGCTGAACCGGAAGGATCTGTTGCAGGGCAACTCCGCGGTGGAGGTCGTCCGGTCGTCCGGACAGGTTGCCGGCCCCGGTCTGGGCGGGTGGCTCACCCAGCTGGTGGGTGCGACGAACACGCTGCTGGTCGACGCGGTGAGCTTCCTGGTCAGCGCCGCCTGCCTGGCCAGGATCAGGGCGAGCGAGCCGACGCCACGGCACGCCCGGCGGTCCGGGATGGTGTCCCAGGCCCGCGAGGGGTTCGCCGTCGTGCTCCGGAATCCGGTCCTGCGCGCGATCGCCGCCACCAGCGCCGCGTCCAACCTGCTGTTCACGGCCGCCACCGCGTTGATCATCCTGTTCCTGGTGGACACCGTCGGGTTCCGTCCCGGTACGGCCGGGATGCTCATGTCCGCCGCCCCGGCCGCGGCTCTCCTGGGCGCTGCCGCGGCCGCCCGGCTGGCACGCCGGATCGGCTCCGCCCGGATCATCTGGCTTTCGCTGGCGGTGACCAGCCCCTTCAACCTGTTGATCCCGCTGACCGGACCGAACTGGGGCGCCGCGTTCTTCGTCGCGGGCATCGTGGGCGGCGGGATCGGACAGGTCATCTACGGCATCTCCCAGGTCACCTACCGGCAGGCGATCGTGCCCACCCGGTTCCTGTGCCGGGTCAACGCCAGCATGCGATTCCTGGTGATGGGCGCGCTACCGCTCGGCGGTCTGCTCGGTGGCGCTTTGGGTGAGGCGATCGGCATCCGCGCGACCCTCCTCGTCATCGGCGTCGGCCTCACCCTGGCGCCGATCCCGCTGCTGCTGTCCCCCCTGCGACGCGTGCGCGACCTCGACGAGCTGACCGCGCCCCGGCCTCCGGGCACCCCGGCCGACAAGCCCCGGCGCCGCAAGCCGGGCCGGCC
>NZ_JAMOKF010000297.1 GCF_023656545.1 Micromonospora phytophila
TTCGTCTCCTTCTACGCCGAGCGCCGGGTCAGCGCCTGGGTCACCACGCGCCCCGAGCTCACCCCGGAGCCGGTCGCCGGCTGAGCGGCTCAGCGGGTCGGCCGCCACGGGTCGACCGAGGCGAGCGAGAAGCCCACGCCCAGCCCGCCGATCAGCAGGCGGGCCGGTCCGGCGAGGGCGTCGAGCGCCGCCTGCACGAGGAGCCGTTCGGACGCCCCGGCCCGGGTGTCCATGAGGAACACGCCGTTGCTGATGACCTCGTAGTGCCGGGCGGCCTCCCGCAGCACGAGCTCGCCCCGCTCGGTGACGACCCGTTCGACGACAGTCGCTGTATCGCCCACGCGTTCACGCTACGCGACCGCCTGCGACGCGACGGGCGGCCGCCGGCCCGCCGGTACCGCGTGTCGGGCGGCCCGGCACACCGTTGCCGGCGTCCTTTGCTCTGCACCCGTCACCGCGCCAGTGACCCTGCGTGCCTGTCGCATCGGCGGGTGCAGAGCAAAGGGCCTGTCGCGTGGGTGGGTGCAGAGCAGAGGACGGCGAGCGGCAGGGGGTGGATCGGCCGCACCGGGCGGCGTCGCGGCGGGTTGCGGCGTCGACGTCGAGCACGGGGGTCGCCTGGACGGTTGGTGGCGGTGGACGGGCGACGGGCCGCAGAGGGTCAGTCCGGTTCCTCCTCCGGCGGCGGGGGGAAGGCCAGGGCGAGGGTCAGGTCGAGCACCGTCGCGGGGTCGTTCAGGCGGTCGCCGTACAGCTCGCGCAGCTTGCCCATCCGGTAGCGGACGGTCTGCGGGTGCACGAACAGGTCGGCGGCGACGTCGTCGCGCCGGCCGTGGCGCAGCAGCCAGGAGCGCAGCGTCTCGGCGAGCCGGTCGGCGGTGCCGGGCGGCAGGTCCGCCAGCGGCGCCAGCACCCGGGCACGCAGGTCCGCGAGACCTTCGGTGTCCATGCTCAGCACCAGTTCGGCGAGGTGCTGTTCGGTGTCCAGCGCGGCGCCGTCCCCGGGTGGGCGCAGGCCGAGCGACAGGGCCCGGGTCGCCCGCTGGTAGGAGGAGACCACCCGGGTCCACGGGCGGGCGGGACCCATCACGGCGCGGCGTCCGTGCAGCACCCGGGCGAGCTGCCGGCGCCGGTCGTCGTGCACGTCGGGGACCAGCAGCACCGCCAGTTCCTCGCCCGGCCCGACCGTCGGCAGGTCGTCGCCGCTCTCCAAGGTGTGCTGGTGCAGCAGCGCGAGCGCCGCCCGCAGGTTGGCCCGGGGCAGCAGGACGACGGTCAGCGTCTGTGGTGGTGGCCAGTCCGCCCGGTCGGCGCTGCGCAGCAGCACCTCCTCGGGTTCGCCGGCGAGCAACTGCCGGGTGAGCCGTTCCAGGTTGCGGCGTCGGGCCCGCCCGACGCTGGCCAGCTCGTCGGCGTGCCCGGCCACGCTGGCCGCGGAGAGCTCGTCGATGTAGGCGAACATCAGCTCGGCGAACTCGGCGACGGTGGCCGCCGACAGGCCACCCTGCACGGTGGTGGTGGACATCTCGCGCCAGGAGACCCGGGCGCCGACCCGGTAGGCGGCCAGCAGCGCGTCCATGCTCCGGCCGGAGCGCGCCTCGCCGCTGCCCAGGGCGTACGCGGCGTCGAGCGCCGAAACGAGCGGGGTGCTGGGGTCGGCGGCCTGGGAACGTTCGACCAGCTGGAGGAACGTGCCGAGCGCGACCTGCACCGCGTTCTCGATCTTGTCGCGCATCTGGCCGGTGAGGGCGCCCGAATAGCTCGGCACCTCGGCGGTGATCGCGGTCACCGTCCGCTCGGCGAGCAGTGGCAACTGGTCGCGCAGGGCACCGGCCACCCGCTCGTCCAACTCCAGGCGCGCGGCCCGCCGGGTGGCCGCGGAGCGTTCCGACACGTTTGTTCTCCCCGCACAAAAAGGCTGGATCAGTTCACCTTCGCAGGCCAAGATTTTATGCCAGACTGCGGCGACCATCGACATATGACCACAACTGTCCCGCGATCGTCGGTGCGGGGGTCCTTCCCGGGCAGGATCCTGCGGCTCGCCGCGGCGGTCACCACTCCGCTGCTGCCCGAGGACTACCTCGACCTCGTCGCCCCGCTGCGCGCCGGCGCCGACCTGCGCGGCCGGATCCTCGCCGTCCGCCCCGAGACCCCCGACGCGGCGACGCTGGTGATCCAGCCCGGCCGCGACTGGCGGGGGCACGTCCCCGGGCAGTACGTCCGCCTCGGCGTCGACGTCGACGGCGTCCGCCAGTGGCGGGCCTACTCGGTCACCTCGGCCCCGGTCCGCCGTACCGACCCGATCTCGGTCACCGTCAAGGCGATCCCCGACGGCGTGGTCAGCAACCACCTCGTCCGCCGCGCGCGGGCCGGCACGATCGTCCAGCTGGACCAGGCCCAGGGGGACTTCGTCCTGACCGGGCAGCCGCCGGCCCGGGTGCTCTTCGTGACCGCCGGCAGCGGCATCACCCCGGTCATGGGGATGCTGCGCGCGGGCGCGCTCGCCGGCGCCGACGTGGTCCTGGCGCACTCCGCGCCGACGGCGGCCGACGTGATCTTCGCCGAGGAACTGCGCGGGCTCGCCGACCGCGGCGCGGTGCGGCTGGTGCAGCGGCACACCGACGTCGACGGGATGCTGGGCGTGGACGAGCTCGACACCCTGGTCCCCGACCACCTCGACCGGGAGACCTGGGCCTGCGGGCCGGTCGGCCTGCTCGACGCGCTGGAGCGGCACTGGGCGTCCCGGGGGGCCGCCGAGCGGCTGCACACCGAGCGGTTCCGGCCGACCGTCATCACGCCCGGCGAGGGCGGCACGGTCACCTTCACCGGCTCGGGGATCACCGTGGCGGCCGACGGCGCCACCCCGATCCTCGACGCCGGCGAGGACGCCGGCGTGCTCATGCCCTCCGGCTGCCGGATGGGCATCTGCTTCGGCTGCGTCCTCCCGCTGCGCCAGGGCGCCGTCCGTGACCTGCGCAACGGGCAACTCACCACCGCGGTCCCCGGCGACGGGGTACGTGTCCAGACCTGCGTGTCGGCCGCGGCCGGTGCCTGCGAACTCGAGATCTGATCGGAAACCGGACGTGACCGTCATCCAGAAGAAGACCGACCACCCGATCGCCCACCTGAGCGCCGAGGACATCGAGATCATCGGCAAGGAACTCGACGCGATCCGCGACCGGGTGGTCGCCGACCGGGGCGAGCGGGACGCGGCCTACATCCGCAGGGTGATCTCGACGCAACGCCGGCTGGAGCTGGGCAGCCGCGCCGTGCTGCTGTTCTCGCTCTTCCCCCCGGCATGGGTGGTCGGCACCGCCGGCCTCGCGGTGGCGAAGATCCTGGAGAACATGGAGATCGGCCACAACGTCCTGCACGGCCAGTGGGACTGGATGCGGGACCCGAAGATCCACTCGACCAGCTGGGAATGGGACCACGTCTCGCCGGCCGAGCAGTGGAAGCACTCGCACAACCAGCTGCACCACACGTACACCAACGTCGTGGGCAAGGACAACGACCTCGGCTACGGCATCATGCGCGTCGACGAGGACCAGAAGTGGCACCCCGTCTACCTGGGCCAGCCGCTGTGGAACCTCATCAACGCCTGCTTCTTCGAGTACGGCATCGCCGCGTACGACCTGGAGCTGGGCCGCAACCTGCGCAAGGGCCGGCACAAGAGCCCGGAGTTCCGGGCCCGGGCCCGCGCGGTCGGCCGCAAGATCCGCCGGCAGGTCCTCAAGGACTACGTCCTGCACCCGCTGCTGTCCGGGCCGTCGTTCCTCAGCACGCTCGCCGCGACCTTCACCGCCAACCTGATCCGCAACCTGTGGAGCCACTCGGTGATCATGTGCGGGCACTTCCCGGAGGGCGTGGAGACCTTCGAGAAGCGCTCCATCGAGGGGGAGACCCGCGGCGAGTGGTACGTGCGGCAGATGCTCGGCTCGGCCAACATCACCGGCAGCAGGCTGATGCACATCATGACCGGCAACCTGTCGTTCCAGATCGAACACCACCTCTTCCCGGACCTGCCGAGCAACCGCTACCAGGAGATCGCCCCCGAGGTGCGGGCCCTGTTCGACCGGTACGGGCTGAAGTACACCGCCGGTCCGCTGCCCAAGCAGGTCGCCTCCGCCTGGTGGAAGGTCATCCGGCTCTCCCTGCCCGACCGCCGTTCCACGGATCCCGGCGCGACGCCTGTCAGGCCGAGCGTGCTCCCCGAGCCGGCCTGAGAACGCCCGTGACCACCGACGCTGGCCCCAGGCCGGCGCCGGTGGTCGCGGCAGGTGGGCTCAAGGGTTCACGAAGTCGCGCACCTGGGCGTAGACGGTGGCGTCGGTGGTCAGGCTCAGATGCCCGATGCAGGCCGTTCGGGTGTTCCTGGCCCCGGAGAGGACCGTGCTGTCGGCCGGGTTGATCACGCCGTCGCAGGACGACCACCAGGTCCCGTACGTGGGGGTGCCCGGTGTCTCGTCGCCGGCGTTGAGGTTGGCGAGGAAGGTCGAGCCGACCCGCATCTCGACGCAGGCGGTGCTGAAGCAGGTGTTCGCCGAGGACGTGCCGTGGTTCGGCCCGCCGAGGGACACCCAGCGGTCCACGTTGCTCGCGGCGATGTTCTTCAGGTAGTAGCGGGACGAGAGTCCGCCCATCGAGTGGGTGACGATGTCGACCTGAGCGGCGCCGGTGGCGGCGAGCAGGTTGTCCACCTCCTGGCGGATGGTTGCCGCCGTGGTGGCGTTCGACTGGCTCGTGTTGTACGAGAAGGCGCGCAGATGGCTGCTGGGCCACCCGTTCGCCTGGAACCGGCTGATCATCGTGTTCCAGGTCGAGGCGCTGCTGTTCCAGCCGTGGACGAAGAGGATCGGGTTGCTCGACGCGGCGTACGAGGCGGCCTGCGCGGGGGCAGGGACGGCGAGGGTCGCGAGCGCGACCGCGACGGCCAGCAGGCATCGCCGGATGAGTGACGTCACGGGGGTTCCTGTCGGGATCGGGGGCGAGGTGGCGGACGGCGTGACGCGGCGCGCGGCTGACGGCCGAGGGGGTCGCACCTGCGGCGATGCCGTTCGAGGTGGTCAGATGTTACGCGCGGGTAGCCATCTGATGTCAATGCATCGAATCGACGTGATCCCCCTGCGTGGGGGCGGCGTCGTGGGGGCGCGTCGCGGAAATGCGCTGGGCGGCGGGCCGTGGGTCTGCGTACAGTCGGGGCATGGAGATCAGGCGTCACCACGCCGCCGCGGCCGCGCGAGCTTCGCGCTCGTCGGTCGCCGCCGCCTGACCTCCCCCCTCCCGCCGGCGACCGGAAACGGTCCGCCGGCGTTTCTCGTCGCGTGACCCCGCCGATTCCGGCGGCGGACCCTTCCGGTCGCCCCACCCGGAAAGGCCTCCCCATGACGTACGACCAGATCGGCCGCACCTTCGTCGACTTCTTCCGCGAGCGCGGCCACCAGCCGGTGCCGGACAGCTCGCTCATCCCGCCGCCCGGTGACCCGGTGCTCTTCACCACCTCCGGCATGCACCCGCTGACCCCCTACCTGGAGGGTCGTCCCCACCCGCTGGGCCGGCGGCTGGTGAACGTGCAACGTTGCCTGCGCACCACCGACCTGGACGAGGTCGGCGACGACACCCACCTGACCCTGTTCCAGATGCTGGGCTCCTGGTCGCTCGGCGACTACGACATCTCGCAGAGCCTGCGCTGGGGCTACGAGCTGCTGCGCGACGGCTTCCACATCGACCACGACCGGCTGCACGTGACCGTCTTCGGTGGCGACGACCAGGTCGGTCCGGACGAGACCTCGCTGGAGACCTGGGGCGAGCTCGGCCTGCCCGTGGAGCTGACCCGGGAGAAGAACTGGTGGTCCAACGGCCCGACCGGGCCGTGCGGGCCCGACACGGAGATCTTCGTCTGGACCGGCGACGACCCGCCCCGGGGCAGCCCCGGCACCGACGACCTGTGGATGGAGGTCTGGAACCACGTGCGGATGCGCTACCACCGGCACCCCGACGGCCGCCTGACGCCGCTGCGGCAGCCCAACGTGGACACCGGGATGGGCCTGGAACGGCTGGAGATGGTGCTGCGCGGCAACCGGTCGGTCTTCGAGGGCGACGGTCTCGTGCCGTGGGTCGACGACGTCTGCGGGCGGTGGGGCCTGCGGGACGAGCCGCTGCGCCTGGTCTGCGACCACCTGCGGTCGGGCGTGGTGGTGCTCGGCGACGGGGTGCGACCCTCGAACACCGGCCGCGGCTACGTGCTGCGCCGACTGGTCCGCCGGATACTCACCACCCTGTGGCGCGAGGACCCCTCCCGCAGCCTCGGCGACCTCCCGTCGGAGCCGTTCCGGCACACGCTCGACCGGTTCCGCCAGCCGGTGACCGTGAGCGAGGTGCGGAAGTCGCTCTCGGAGGAGGAGCAGCGGTTCCGGGACCTGCTGCGGCGGGGCCGCCCGGTGGTGTCCCGGCGGCGGTCCCGGGGACCGCTGACCGACGAGGACTACCGCGACCTGCACGACACCCACGGGCTGCCGCGCGACCTGGTCGACGGCCTGCTGAGCGAGGTGGGATGAGGGGGCGGCGGCGCGACCGGTGGCGGGTGCCGTGGGTAGCTGTCAGACTTTGCCTGGTCACTGCGGTCGACGAAGGGCGGGGACCGATGCCCGAAGAGCGCCACGGCCTCCGGCCGGACGACGACACGGTGGAGCGGTTCGGTGCCCGGGTCACCGTCGTGGACCCGGCCGCCCTGCTCGCGGCGGCCCGCACCGGGCCGGTCGAGCTGCGGTTCGACGGCCCGTTCCCCGCGCCGGTCACCGACGTCCGGCTGGCCCTGCTCCCCGACACCGCCGACGGGGCCCCGACCTGCCGGATG
>NZ_JAMOKF010000298.1 GCF_023656545.1 Micromonospora phytophila
GGCCACCGCAGTGCCGCTGCCCGCGCCGGTGGCCCGTGAGCTGGCCGCCGCGACGGCCGCCGCCCTGGACAACGTCGCCCGGCACGCCGACGGGCGGGCCTGGGTGCTGATCGAGGACGAGGGCGCCACGGTGACCGTCTCGGTCCGCGACGAGGGGCCGGGGATGCCGGACGGCCGGCTGGCCGAGGCCGCCGCGGAGGGCCGGCTGGGGGTCGCCCAGTCGATTCGGGGGCGGATCGTCGACCTCGGGGGCACGGTGCGGATCAACTCGGCCCCCGGCGCCGGCACCGAACTGGAACTGACCGTGCCGAGGAAGCGGACGACATGAGCGGTGTGCGGGTGATGGTCGTCGACGACCACCCGATGTGGCGGGAAGGGGTGGCCCGGGACCTGACCGAGGCCGGCCACCTCGTGGTGGCCACCAGCGGCGAGGGGCGCCAGGCGGTACGCGTCGCCGCCGCCACCCGGCCCGACGTGGTGGTCCTCGACCTGCAACTGCCGGACATCTCCGGGGTGGAGGTGATCCGGGGTCTGCGCGCCGTGCTGCCGCACGTGCGGGTGCTGATGCTCTCGGCCAGCGGTGAGCAGCAGAGCGTGCTGGACGCGGTGAAGGCGGGGGCCACCGGCTACCTGCTGAAGTCCGCCGCCCCGGCCGAGTTCCTGGGGGCGGTGCAGCGGACGGCGGCGGGGGAGCCGGTCTTCACGCCCGGCCTGGCCGGGCTGGTCCTCGGCGAGTACCGCCGGCTCGCCGCCGACCCGGCGGGAGCCGCGCCCGGGGCGCACGGCGGTCCGGGCGGCGGGGGCGCGGCACCCCGGCTCACCGACCGGGAGACCGAGGTGCTGCGCCTGGTGGCCAAGGGGCTGTCGTACAAGCAGATCGCGGAGCGACTCGGGCTCTCCCACCGCACCGTGCAGAACCACGTGCAGAACACGCTGGGCAAGCTCCAGCTGCACAACCGGGTCGAACTCACCCGGTACGCGATCGAGTGGGGCCTGGACGACTGAGCGCGGTCAGACCGAGTGCGGCGGCCGGGTCTCGTGGATGGCCAGCTCCTCGGCGCTCGGGCCGCCGCCAGCCGACCCCGCGTCGTACGCGACCGAGTCGGTCTCCTGGTCGGTGTGCGCCCCCTCGTCCGGTTCGACCAGCCGCCCCACCTGGCTGTCGGCGACGCTGCCGAGCTTGCCGTGATCGTAGAGGGAGACCGGCGACTTCGGATCGGAGGTCGGGCCCGGGTCGAGCACGTCCGCGTCGAGCTGGGCCTGCGCCGCGGCCTCCTCGCTGTCGGCCTCGGCGGCGATGTCCGGGTCGACCGGGCCGGCCAGCGGGTCGTCGGCCGGGCGTTCCCGCTGCTCCCGGTCGAGCTTGTAGTCGAGCGACTCGCCGTGGAGCTGCTCCTCGGCGGTGGTCCCGAACCGGTCCACCGCCACCGGCGTCCGGTCACCGGGCAACTGCGCCGGCTCCGGACCGTCCGCCTCGCGCCCGGTCAGGACGTCGTCCTTGGCGGTCGAGTCGTCGTCGGCGGTGTCGGGCAGGCCCTCCGCCTCGGGGTCGGACACGGGGGTCGGGTACTCGTCGTCGCGCATGCCAGATCACTACCCACTGCCCTCCCGGCGTAACCGGTGCTGCCCGTGGCCATTCGGGCGGAAGCCCCACCAGTCGGGACGGAAGGGGAGAAGTGCGGCGCGGATCAGCCGCGGAAGGCGGCCTCGTCGTCGCTGTGCAGCACGCACCAGACGACCTTGCCGTCCGGCACCCGGGTGCTGCCCCAGCGCCGGGCCACCGTGTCGATCAACAGCAGGCCCCGCCCGCCGGCGGAGTTCAGCGGGGCCAGCCCGGCGAACGCCGGCTGCCGCGGGGAGTGGTCGCGGACCGCGAGGTGCAGGGTGCTGTCCCGGGGGGCCAGCCGGACGGTCATCGCGGTGCGCGCGTGGGCGACCACGTTGTTGACCATCTCCGTGACGGCGATGCACCCCGGCTCGGCCAGCTCCACCACGCCCCACCGGTGACAGCCGTCGGTCACCAGCTGGCGGGCCTGCCGGGCGGCGCCCACCGTGGGCGCCAGGTCGACGTTGAGCACCGCGGCCATCGGCGTGGCGGCCAGGGCGGCCATCGCGCCCTCCAGGGTCGGCCAGGCCGGCACGCCCTCGACGGCCCCGGTCGGGTCGAAGAGCAGCAGGTCGGCGGCGGGCCAGTCGGCGACCTCCCGACGCACCTCGGCGAAGACGCCCCGGGCCGTCGGCTCGGTCACCCGCAGGCTCGACAGGTCGGCCACCACCGGACCCGGCCGGTCGCAGAGGCGGGCGAGCAGCGCGTCGTGGACCGTGCCGACCACGGACCGGTCGAGCACACCGGTCAGCCGGACCACCGCGGACGCCTCGTCCGTCTCCACCAGGCAACGCACATCGGTCGGCATGATCGTCCTATTGTGCACCCCGGGCACGGACCCTGCATCCGGCCGGCCTGCCCGGTCCATCAGCGGTCCGTCCGCGTTCGTCGGGCCATCGCGGCCACCGTGCCGACCGCCGTTCCCGCCGCCGCCAACCCGAAGGCGGCGGTCATCCGCACCAGCTGCCGCCGCCGGCCGTGCCAGCCGCCGTCGCGCTGGGCCTCCGCGTCGGGGTGGAAGACGTTCCCGGAGCTGTCCAGCCGGGCGGCGGGCCCGAACTGGGTGCGGTGGGCGTACCAGCCGAGGACCCGTTCCGCCAGCGCCGGGGCGAGCCGCCACTGCAGGCCGATCAGCCGGGCGGCCCCACCGGCGTACGCCTCCCGGCGCGGGCGGCGCAGCACCCGGACGATGGTCTCCGCCACCACCTCCGGCGGATAGACCGGAGGTGGTGGCAGCAGTTCCCGGCCGCTGTGGTTGGCGGCGTGCCCGAAGAACGGGGTGTCGATGGTGGCCGGCAGCACCGTGCAGATGGAGATGTGGCCCCGGCCGGTGACCCGCAGCTCCTGGCGGACCGTGTCGGCCAACCCCCGGATGCCGTGCTTCGTGGCGTTGTACGCCGACTGGTAGGGCATCGCCACCTCGGCCAGCACGGAGGCGTTGTTCACCAGCACCCCGCCGCCGGCCGCGGCCAGGTGGGGCAGGGCGGCCCGGGTGCCGTACGCCGCGCCGAGCAGGTTCACCTCCAGCACCCGGCGGAACTCCTCCACCGGGATCTCGTCGAAGAGCCCGACCGCGCTGACCGCCGCGTTGTTGACCCAGCCGTCGATCCGGCCGAACTCGTCGACCGCGCGCGCGGCGAGCCGCTCGACCGCGGCGGGGTCGGTCACGTCGGTCGGCACGACCAGCGCCCGCCCGCCCAGCTCGCGGCACCGGTCGGCGACCCGGTCCAGGGCGGGCTCGCTCCGGGCGGCCAGCACCACGGCGGTGCCCCGCCGCGCGAGGGCGTACGCGGTGGCCGTGCCGATCCCGCTGGAGGCACCGGTGATCACCACGGTGGCGTCGGCGAGGCTGCGGGTGAGAGGCATTCTTCGCCCGTACCCAGGGGTGGGTTGGTCATGCGACGGACAGTCGATCGGATCCCGGCGGAGTGGGACCACTGAGCGATGGGTACTTGTCGCCACGCAAGTTTCTGCGGCACCCGTCGGGCTCTTCCCGATCTGCCAGGTTTCGGCTCCCGGGGGTCTGGTTAATGGGACCCTCTGACCGGAGGACCACCGCTGAGAAGATCGCATGGAGGTGACCCATGCGCGTCGGCATCGTCTACGCGCACGCCGGCCCACCCAGGCGTGCCGACGGTCCGACCGTCGGTACCCACGAACACATCGCCCGGGTCGCCGCCGAACTGGCGGGACGGGGCCACGACGTCCGGGTGTACGAGCGCCGCGACGACCCGGAGCTGGCGGAGACCGCGACGGTCGGCGGTTACCGCGTGGACCGCGTGCCGGTGGGTCCCGCCGCCCCGATCCCCACCGCCGAGCTGGTCCCGTACGTGTCCGAGTTCGGCCGCTGGCTGGCCGACCGGTGGGCCGGCGACTGGACGCCCGACGTGGTGCACGGGCACTACTGGATCGGCGGGCTGGCCGCCGCGCACGCCGTCCGGGAGACCGACATCCCGGTGGTGCAGACCTTCCACTCGCTCGGCGTGGAGCAGCTGCGCCACCTCGGCCGCCAGTACGACGGGCCGGGGGAGCGGATCCCGCTGGAGCGGGCGCTGACCCGGGCGGTGGACATCGCGGTCGCCCAGTGCAACGACGAGGTCGACGAGCTGACCCGGATGGGGCTGCAACGCACCGCCGTGGCGATGGTCCCCGCCGGCGTCGACACCGAGCGGTTCCACCCCGACGGCGAGGCGGCCCCCCGCGACCAGCGGGCCCGGATCCTCTCCGTCGGCGGGCTCTCGCCCGGGCACGGCCAGGAGGACCTGATCCGGGCCATGCGGCTGGTCGGCGACGCCGAGCTGGTGATCGCCGGCGGCCCGCCGGTGGAGCAGCTGGCCAACCACGCCGAGGCCCGCCGGCTGCGCGAGCTGGCCGAACGCAACGGGGTGGCCGAGCAGGTGAAGCTGGTCGGCGCCGTGCCGCACGACCAGATGGCCACCTGGTACCGCTCCGCGGACGTGGTCGCCTGCACCCCGCACTACTCCTCCGCCGGGCGGGTGTCGCTGGAGGCGATGGCCTGCGGGGTGCCGGTGGTCGGCTACGCCATGGGCGGGATCGCCGACGCGGTCGTCGACGAGGTCACCGGGCGGCTGGTGCCGCCGGGCGACGTGCGCACCCTCGGCGTGACGCTGCGCCGGCTGCTCGCCGACAACGCGGGGCGGTTCGCGTACGGGCACGCGGCGGTGGACCGGGTGCGGTGCAGCTACACCTGGGAGCGGACGGCGGGCGCGCTGGAGCGCCTCTACGAGCGGGTGGTACGCCGCCGCAAGCCGGTCGAGGCGGCCTGAGGCGTCCCCGCCGCGGGGGTCAGAGCGGGCGGCCGGGCGATCCGGCGCCGACCATCGCCCGGCGCCGCTCGTGGGCGACCGCGTGGTGGTGCTGGGGCTCGGCGTACCGGGTGAGGCCGATGACCGCCGCGAGGGTCACCAGGAACCCGACCGCGGCGAGCCACTCCCGGCCGGGCCAGATCTTGTCGTTGAGCAGCAGCAGGCCGACGATCGCCGCGGGCACCGCCCCGGCGGCGTCCATCGCGGCCACGGCGGCGGTGGTCGACCCCCGCTGCATGGCCAGGCCGAGCAGCAGCTGACCGACGATCGAGTGCACGACCAGCAGGTAGAGCAGCGGGTTCTGCAGGAACGCCTCCGCCGACGGGGCGGAGGCGAGCGGGCGGGCGGCCACCGCGGCGGCGGAGAAGGCCAGCCCGGCCAGCGAACCGAGCGCCACCGAGCCGGGCGCGCCGTGCAGCCGTACCGCGAAGAAGCCGAGCACCGCGATCACGCCCAGCACCACCGCCAGGGCGATCATGACGGCGGTGCCGAGCGGCTTGGACGGCGCCGGCCGCGCCGCGACCACCAGCCCGCTGATCCCGGCGAAGAGCAGCACCAGCAGGGCCACCTCGGCCGCCGGCAACCGCCACTTCAGCACCAGCACCCCGAGCACGGCGGTGACCCCCAGCCCGGCGGCGACGCTGGCCTGGACGAGGAAGAGCGGCAGGTCCCGGCGGGCCAGGAAGGCCAGCACGAACCCGGCCACCTGGCAGCCCAGCCCGACCAGGTAGGTGCGGTGGCCGGCCAGGCGCAGCAGCAGCCCCGGATCGAAGCTGTGGTGCACGGTGGTGCGGGCGGCGGCGACCGACTGGAGCAGGTTGGCGACGCCGTACGCGACGATCATCGCCGCGAGGAAGCACCAGCCGGAGGAGACCACCTGGCGAGGATAGAGGTTGCCGGTGGTCAGTGCTCGGTTGGCCGACCCAGCCGGCCGAGGATGTCGGCGTGCAGCAGCCCGTTGCTGGCCACGGCGCTGTTCTCGACGGAGGTGTCGCCGCCCGGCGCCGGCCGGCCGGTCAGGTCGGTGAAGGTGCCGCCCGCCTCGGTGACGATCGGCACCAGCGCGGCGATGTCCCACAGCGACAACTCCGGCTCCACCATCACGTCCAGCGCGCCCTCGGCCAGCAGCATGTAGCCGTAGAAGTCCCCGTACGCCCGGCTGCGCCAGGTGTCCCGCATGAGCTGGAGCACCGCGTCGAGGCGGCCGGCCGCCTCCCAGCCGGTCAGGGAGGAGTAGCAGAAGCTGGCGTCGGCCAGGTCCCGCACGCCGGAGACCCGGATCGGGGCGCCGCCGGCCAGGTCGGGCCCGGCGTACGCCCCCTCGCCGCGCGCCGCCCACCAGCGGCGGCCCAGCGCCGGCGCGGACACCAGCCCGGCCACCGGGCGGTCGTGCTCAAGCAGCGCGATCAGGGTGGCCCAGACCGGCACCCCCCGGATGAAGTTCTTGGTGCCGTCGATCGGGTCGACCACCCAGCGCCGGCCCTCCGGGCCGCTCGCGGGCTGCTCGCCGTACTCCTCGCCGAGCAGGCCGTCGCCCGGCCGGTGCTCGGCCAGCAGCGCCCGGATCTCCCGCTCCACCGCCGTGTCGGCGTCGGAGACCGGCGTGAGGTCGGGCTTCGCCTCGACCCGCAGGTCGAGCGCGCGGAACCGGGCCGTCGAGATGGCGTCGGCGGCGTCGGCGAGCCGGTGGGCGAGGGCGATGTCGTCGGCGTACCCGGTCATGCCGGAAACGGTAGCGACGCCCGCCGCCTCACGATCCGCCGGGCCTGCCGCCCGTCCGCGACCCCCGCCGGCCGACGATCCGCCGGGACTGCCGCCCGTCCCCGGTCCCCGCCGGCCGACGATCCGCCGGGACTGCCGCCCGTCCCCGGTCCCCGCCGGCCGACGATCCGCCGGGACTGCCGCCCGTCC
>NZ_JAMOKF010000299.1 GCF_023656545.1 Micromonospora phytophila
CCCGGCGTGCGGCCCGGTGCCGCCGGTCAGGACATCGGCGCGCGCAGCCGGTGCAGGCGCAGCGCCAGCTGGACCTCCAGGGCCCGCTCGGGCTTCTGCCAGTCCGCGCCGAGCAGCTGCCCCACCCGCTCCAGCCGCTGGGTGACCGTGTTGACGTGCACGTGCAGCAGCTCCGCGGCGCGGGCCAGGCTCCCACCCACCCCGAAGTACGCCTCCAGCGTCTTCACCAGCGCGGTGCCCCGCCGGGCGTCGTAGTCCACCACCGGCCCGATGGTGGCGGTGAGGAAGCGGCTGACGTCCGTGTCGCCGCCGTCGCCGACCGCGCCCAGCAACAGCCCGACGAAGCCCAGCTCGGCAGTGCTCGCCCCCTGCCCGGCCCGACCCAGCGCGCCCAGCGCGGTCAGGCAGCGGTCCGCCTCCCGGAACGTGGTGGCCAGCGACGCCGGCCCGGTCGACGGGCCGCTCGCCCCCGCCGTCACCGGCCGACCCGTCACCCGGGACAGGTCCCGGGCCACCGCGCGGGCGCTGCCGCCGGCGTCCCGGCCGGGCAGCATCAGCACCACCCGGCCGTCCCGCGCCGCCGCCAGCCCACCCCGGGTCGAGGCGTACGTGGTGGCCCAGGAGAGCACCCGCTGCCGGGCCGAGCCGGTGGCGGCGATCGCGTCGTCACCGACCGCCACCAGAACGTGCGGGGCGTCCAGGTCCACCCCGAGCCGGCGCGCCCGGCTGCGCAGCGCGTCGGTGTCCCGCAGCGGCCGGGCGATCAGGTCGTCGAGCAACTCGCCGCGGACCCGCCCCTCCGCCTCGGCGACCGTCCGCCGGAACAGCAGCAGCAGCGCGGTCACCAACGACGCCCGCTCCAGGATCCGCTGGTCGGCGTCGACCAGCTCGTCGTCGGAGCGCAGCACCAGCGCGCCCAGGTTCTCCGCGCCGGCCACCACGGCGGCGTACCAGAGCGGCCCCCGGCGCACGCTGCGCCCCTCGGTACGCGACGCCGCCACCGCCTCCACGATGTCCGCCCGGTCCGGCTCGGTGATCTCGCCGACCCGGGCGAGCAGCCGACCCTCGGCGTCCAGCGCCAGCAGCGCCCCGCCGAGCACCTCGGTGACCGCCGCCGCGACGTCCTCGACACCGCCGCCGCGCAGCACCAGCGCGGTCATCCGGTCGTGCGCCGCCGCCGCCCGCTCCACCGAGGTGCTGTGCGCCCGGATGGTGGTGTTCGCCGCCGACAGCTCCTCCAGCGCCGCCCGGGTCTCCGCCAGCAGCCGCGCGGTGTCGATCGCCACCGCCGCGTGCGCGGCGAGGGACACCAGCAGCGCCACCTCCTCGCGGACGAACGGCCGGGCCGAGCGGTTGGCCGCGTAGAGCACCCCGATCGAGGTCGAGCCGAGCCGCAGCGGCACCCCGAGGATGGCCACCAGCCCCTCCTCGCCGACCCCGGCGTCGATCTCGCCGGTGTGGTGGAACCGCTCGTCCTCGCCGTAGTTCGCCGTGACGTAGGGGGCGCCGGACTGGGCGACCAGACCGCCGAGGCCGGCGCCCATCGGCAGCCGCAGCCGTTGGAAGCGGGCGGAGACGGAGCCGTCGGTGACCCGCATGTAGGTGTCGCCGCGCTCGTCGTCGTTGAGGGTCATGTAGGCGACGTCGGCGCCGAGCAGGTTGCGCGCCCGGTGCACGATCGCCCGCAGCACGTCGTCCACGTCGCGCAGCCCGGCCAGGTCGCTGACCGTGTCGTACAGGCCGGACAGCTCGGTCTCCCGACGGCGCCGCCGCTCCAGCAGCGCGCGGACCCGCAGCGCCACCGTCTTGGCCTGTTCCAGCTCGGCCAGCCGGTCGGCGGGCAGGCCAGCGGCCCGCGCGGCCACCAGCGGCCCCTCGAACTCCACCGCGGCGGCCTCACGGGCGAGCAGTTCCAGGAACTCCACCGGCGACGACATGACCGACATTGTGCGCGGCGCCACTAGTTGGCCGTCCAGCCCCCGTCGAGCGCGATCGACGCGCCGGTGATGAACGCCGCCGGCGGGGAGCAGAGGTACGCCAGCAGCTCGGCCACCTCCTCCGGCTCGATCAGGCGCTTGATCGCCGCCCGGGCCAGCATGATCTTCTCGACCACCTCGGCCTCCGGGATGCCGTGCTGGGCCGCCTGGTCGGCGATCTGGCTCTCCACCAGGGCGGTGCGCACGTACGCCGGGTTGATGCAGTTGGCGGTGACCCCGTGCGCCGCGCCCTCCAGCGCCACCACCTTCGACAACCCCTCCAGGGCGTGCTTCGCCGAGACGTAGGCCGCCTTGTACGGCGAGGCGCGCAGCCCGTGCACGGAGGAGATGTTGACGATCCGGCCCCAGCCCCGGGCGTACATGTGCGGCAGTGCGCGGCGGATGATGAGGAACGGCGCCTCCACCATCACCCGGTGCAGGTGCGCGAAGCGCTCCGGGGAGAACTCCTGCACCGGCGCGACATGCTGCAACCCGGCGTTGTTCACCACGATGTCCACGTCGGCGTCGAGCCGGTCCACCGCCTCGGGATCGGCCAGGTCGACCCCCTCGGCCCGGCCGCCGGCCTCCGCCGCCACCGCCTTGGCGGCGTCGAGGTTGCGGTCCACCACCAGGACCTTCGCGCCCGCCGCGGCCAGCCGCAGGGCGCAGGCCCGGCCGATGCCGCTGCCGCCCCCGGTCACCAGGGCGGTACGACCAGCGAGGTCGACGTGTACGACGTGGGGGACCGCCACGGGTTCTGCCGTCATGGCGCAAGAAGTTACGAGCTGTGTGGCCGGGCGCACATGGGGCGGCGGCACATACTCGACGGTCGGTGTGTGTGGCCACCTGCGGCGCGAGGGCCGCTGGGCGGCACCGCGCCCACCGCCCGGTGCCCCGGGTCGGTCGGGGAAATGTCGGCGGGCCCTG
Organism: Micromonospora phytophila; assembly: GCF_023656545.1. Taxonomy (GTDB): domain Bacteria; phylum Actinomycetota; class Actinomycetes; order Mycobacteriales; family Micromonosporaceae; genus Micromonospora; species Micromonospora phytophila. Next base: position 2,904 of record NZ_JAMOKF010000299.1, read on the forward strand.
GCACAGTCGCCGTGTCGAGGGTTCGGCACATCCGTCGGCCACCATCCGGCCGACCCGACCGCCCGGAGGTGGGACGTGGGCACCGACGGCGTACGGCGGGCGGCCCGGGTGGACAGCGACGAGCGGGCCCCCGTGCCCGGGGCCGGGGAGGCGCGGGACGAGCCCGCGACGACCTTCGTCGCGACGCTGGTCCGCTGGCCGGGCACGGGCGGTTGGGTCTTCGCCCCGGTGCCCGACGAGCACGCGCCGGACGCGGCCGGTCCGTTCGGCCGGGTGCCGGTCGTCGCCACCGTCGACTCCCGCACCTGGTCGACCAGTGTCTGGCGGGACCGCGCCGCCGGCTGGCTGCTGGCGGTGCCGGCGCGCATCCGCGCCGGCAAGGACCACGGCGACACCGTCAGCGTCGCCGTCGAGATCGACCACTCCCGGCGGTAGGGGCACCGCCGCCGACGTGCCGCCCGCACGCCCGGGCGGTCCGGCGTGTCCCGACCGGCGACCGTCCGGGCCGACCAGTAGGGTGTCGAACACACGTACTGCTGACGGCTGGGGAGGAGGCGGCGTGCGCGTGCTCGGCGTCGATCCGGGGCTGACCCGGTGCGGGGTCGGCGTGGTCGAGGGGGTGCCGGGCCGGCCCTGCACGCTGGTCGCCTACTACGTCGTCTACACCGATCCGGGCGACGAGCTGCCGCTGCGCCTGCTGCACCTGGACCGCTCGCTCACCGACCTGGTCGCCGAGCACCGGCCGGACAGCGTCGCCGTCGAGCGGGTGTTCAGCCAGCACAACGTCCGCACGGTGATGGGCACCGCCCAGGCCAGCGGGATCGCCGTGCTCGCCGGGGCCCGCGCCGGGCTGCCCGTGCAGACGTACACCCCGAGCGAGGTGAAGGCGGCCGTGACCGGTTCCGGCCAGGCGGACAAGGCGCAGGTGACCTCGATGGTCACCCGGCTGCTGCGGCTGCCCGAGCCGCCGAAGCCGGCCGACGCCGCCGACGCCCTGGCCCTGGCCATCTGCCACGTGTGGCGGGGCGGGACGCGCTCCAAGCTGGCCGCCGCGGCCGAGCGGGTACGACGAGGAGGAACCAGATGATCGCCAGCGTGCGCGGCGTGGTGACCGCGACCGGTCCCGACCACGCCGTGGTGGAGGTCGGCGGGGTGGGCCTGGCGGTGCAGTGCGCCCCGGGGACCCTCGCGGAGCTGCGGGTCGGCCAGCCGGCCCGGCTCGCCACCAGCCTGGTGGTCCGGGAGGATTCGCTCACCCTCTACGGCTTCGCCGACGACGACGCCAAGCAGCTCTTCGAGTTGTTGCAGACCGCCAGCGGGGTCGGCCCCCGGCTGGCCCAGGCGGTGCTCGCCGTGCACACCCCCGACGCGGTGCGCAAGGCCATCGCCAACGCCGACACCGCGGCGCTGACCCGGGTGCCGGGCATCGGTAAGAAGGGCGCCGAGCGGCTGGTGCTGGAGCTGCGCGACCGGATCGGCCCGGTACCGATCGGCGCCGACGGCGCCGCCGGGGTCACCGGCGGGACGTGGCCGGAGCAGGTCCGGCAGGCGCTGGTTGGGCTCGGCTGGACGGCCGGGCAGGCCGACCAGGCGGTCGCCGTGGTGGCGGAGACCGTCGACGGTGAGGTCCCGCCGGTGCCGGTCCTGCTCAAGCAGGCCATCCGGCTGCTGGGTCGCACCCGATGAGCGAGACCGACGGGCTGATCTCGGCGTACGTCAACGACGGCGAGCTGGACGCGGAGGCCACCGTCCGGCCGAAGCGGCTCGACGAGTTCATCGCCCAGCATCGCGTCCGCGACCAGCTCGACCTGCTCCTGCAGGGCGCGATGCGGCGCGGCTCCCCACCGGACCACATCCTCCTCTCCGGGCCGCCCGGCCTTGGGAAGACGACCCTGGCCAACATCGTCGCCGCCGAGCTGGGGTCCGGGATCCGGGTGACCAGCGGCCCGGCGATCGAGCGCTCCGGCGACCTGGCGGCCATCCTGACCGGCCTCGCCGAGGGCGACGTGCTCTTCATCGACGAGATCCACCGGATCGCCAAGCCGGCCGAGGAGCTGCTCTACAGCGCGATGGAGGACTTCCGGGTCGACGTGGTGGTCGGCAAGGGCCCGGGCGCCACCGCCATTCCGCTGGACGTGGAGCCGTTCACCCTGGTCGGCGCGACCACCCGCTCCGGCCTGCTCACCGGCCCGATGCGGGACCGGTTCGGCTTCGTCGCGCACCTCGACTTCTACGCCCCGGCGGATCTGGAGACGCTGCTGCACCGCTCGGCGCGGATCCTCGGCGTGCCGATCACCGCCGAGGGCGCCGTCGAGATCGCCGGTCGCTCCCGGGGCACGCCCCGGATCGCCAACCGGCTGCTGCGCCGGGTCCGCGACTTCGCCGAGGTCCGCGCCGACGGCGTGGTCACCCTGGAGACCGCCCGGGCCGCCCTGACGGTGTACGACGTGGACGCGCTCGGCCTGGACCGGCTGGACCGCGCGGTGCTGACCGCGCTGGTCGACTCGTTCCGCGGTGGCCCGGTGGGCCTGTCCACCCTCGCCGTGGCGGTGGGGGAGCAGCCGGACACGGTGGAGGAGGTCTGCGAGCCGTTCCTGGTCCGGGCCGGCCTGCTGGCCCGGACGCCGCGCGGCCGGGTCGCCACCGAGGCCGCCTGGCGGCATCTGGGGCGGAATCCACCGAATGGTACATTTGGCGCGGACACCCCTCCCGTGCCCGATCTGTTCTCGCTGGACGCCGATCAGCCGTGATGTGAACGTGATCTGTGCCGCATTCGGCGTTCCCAGGTGCAGGGATTAGACTCGCGCCGGTCTGTACAGGACGTGAGAATCCGCCTCCGCTCCGGCGCCCCTCGTGCCGGCCGGAGGCCAATGGGAAGGTCAACACACCGTGCTTTACGCAGCAGGGGGCGGCGGGGGAGCCGGCGGTTTCACGCCGATCCTCATGATCGCCCTGCTTTTCGGCGTCATGTACTTCATGATGATCCGCCCCCAGCAGAAGCGCCGCCGCGAGGCGGAGGCCATGCAGTCCGCACTCTCCGCCGGCGACGAGGTCGTCACCATCGGCGGGCTCTACGGCACGGTCACCGGGGTCGACGACGACACCGTCCTGCTCGAGGTCGCGCCCGGCGTGCAGGCCCGGTACGCCCGTCCGGCGATCGCCCGGGTGGTAAGCCGGGTCGAGCGGCCGGCCGAGCCGGTGACCGAGGACGCGGACGCCGTCAAGGAGTGACCGTCGCGCCCGTCCCCGACCGGGTGGCATCCGCCGGATCCCGGTGACCGCCGCGCCCGACGGGGCAGCGCACGCGACGTGAAAACTGGATAGTTGGGTCGACGCCGGACGTCGGCACGACTCCTGCCCGGTCGACGCTCCCTCGTCGGCCGGCGGAGCTCCCGTGCCGTCCTCCGACGCCGCCCGTCAGGCCCGTCGACCGGACCCCCGGCCGACACCCGCCGCCGCCACGCGTGCGGCGCGACCGTACAGGGAGACAGGACAGCCGTGGCACCACCTCAGGGACAGATGCGCCCCGGACGGCAACTGGCCGTGCTCGGGTTCATCTTCGTCGTCCTCTATCTTTTGGTGTTCTTCGCGGGCGGCGCCAGCGGCGGCTTGAAGGACCGGCTCGAGCCCAAGCTCGGCCTGGACCTCGTCGGCGGCACCCGGTTGACGCTGGAGGCGACCAACAGCATCGACGGCCGGCCCCCGACGGCGGAGAACCTCGAGGAGGCCCGCCAGATCATCGAGAGCCGGGTCAACGCGTTCGGTGTCTCCGAGGCCGAGGTGGTCACCGAGGGCAACCGGAACATCGTGATCTCCCTGCCCGGCGAGAACCGTGAGCTCACCGAGGTCGGCAGCGCCGCCGAGCTGCGCTTCCGCAAGGTGCTCAAGGCCGCCGACGGCAGCGGCGCGGTCGCGCCCCCGGCGGCCCC
>NZ_JAMOKF010000300.1 GCF_023656545.1 Micromonospora phytophila
GTGGCGGCGGTCATGCGGGCACCGCCGCCGGGATCGGGGTGGGGCGCGGCGGATGCCGGAGCCGGGCCGCCGCCTCCCGCTCGCTCAACGCCATCGCGAAGGCGACGGCGAAGAAGGCGACCGCCAGGTTCTGGTTGGCCATGCCGTAGAAGGGGATCTGCACCAGGCAAATCACCGGCACCACGGCGAGCCACTGGCCGGCGGCCGAGGTTGCCCGGGCGCAGACCAGCGCGGCGACCACGAACCAGGCGACGAAGCAGAGCAGCGCCGGCACGCCGTGGCTGAACAGCACCATCCAGAGCTGCCCCTGGGTACCGATCGGCGCCTCGGCCGAGACGGTGTCCACGTTGACCGGCGCGCCGTAGCCGAGCCACGGCGACTCCCGCACCCGGCGGATCACCTCCGCGTAGAGGGAGAGCCGGTCGGTGTTCGTGTCGCTGGACTCGACGCGGTTGCCGATCAGCTCCGTGATCGGGATGAACAGGGTGGCCAGCCCGCCGATGACCACCACCCCGACGATGGACGCGGCCACCCGCACATTGCCGCGCAGGGCGGCCCGGACGCCGAGCACCGCCAGCCCGGCGCCGATGCTGAGGAACATCGCCCGGTTCAGGGTGAGGAACGCCGGCGCCAGCGACAGCGGCAGTGACACCAGCAGCGCCCAGCGCAGCAGGCCGCGCCGGCGCAGCATGGTGAACGCGACCACGCAGGGCAGCGTCATCGCGTACGCGCTGCCGTAGTTGTTGGTGTACGCGAACGGCGCCGCCGGCCGGTAGATGGGGTTCAACGACCGGGCGCTGAACTCCGCGGTGGTCAGGTGGACCATGTCATGGATGAACGGGGTGCGGGCGACCCCGCCGGGGAGCAGCACCTCCAGCGGGGTGGTCAGCGCGAGCCGCGGCGCCAGCACACCCAGCCAGCCGAGGGCGACCAGCCCGAACCAGAACGCGCAGAGCGGGACGAGCACCGCGGCCTGGTCGGGGCGTTCCCGGGCGACGGCGTAGACGTAGACGCCGACCACCAGCGCGGTGACGTAGAACGCCAGCCGTAGGGCGAAGGTCAGCAGCGAGACCGGCGTCTGCAACTGGGTGGCGCTGACCACCACGGCGGCCAGGAAGAGCAGCCAGATGCCGGCGGCCGGGGGCAGCGGCACCCGCCCCCGGATGACCAGCAGCGCGAACAGCAGCGCGCCGAGCAACGGCCAGCCGAGGTAGAACGCGCCCGCCAGCCACCACAGCGGCACCAGACCGAACATCGCCGCGAGCGGCCAGAGCGGCAGCCGGGGCGGCGCCGGCGCGGGCGGTGGCGACGGGTCGACGCCGCCCGGGCGGCCGGCGGGCTCACTCGTGGCTGGCGCGCGGGTGACCGGCACCGGTCAGCCCCGGCCGCTGCGGGTGAGCACGAAACCCAGCGGGGTGACCCCGGCGGCGCGCAGCCGCTCCACCAGCCGGCGCAGGTCACCCTGGCGGGTCCGGTCCCGCTCGATGACCACCACCGCGGTGCCCTGCCGGGCCACCGCGACCCCGCGCTCATCGGACTCCGCGGGCGGGGCGTTGAACAGCACCAGGCCGTGGTCGGCGCCCTGCCGCCAGGTGCCGAACCGGACGCTGCCCGCGCCGACCGTCACCTCGTCGGCGCTCTGGACCCGACCGTTCTCGGCGGCGACGGAGGCGACCCGGGGCAGGGTCAGGGTGGCGTCCGGGTCGGTGGACGGGCGCGCGCCGGGCGGATGCGGTGACGGGCGGCGCGGCGCGGACTGGTCCGTGGCGCCACCGCCGGAGCCCGTCACGGATCCCGCCGGCCGGGGCTTGGGGACGACCGGGCGGGCCGGGTCGGCGGAGGCGGGCAGCCGTTCCTTGTCGGCCAGCACGGTGCCGCGCAGCCGGTCGGCGCGGCCGCTGTCGTCGGCGACGAAGACCTCCCGGCCGACGGCGGCCAGGGCCACCGCCAGGCCGGCGGTGATGGCGGTCGGATCCTCCTCCCGCGCGGTCAGCAGCGACACCCGGGCGGGCTGCCGCACCCGCTCGGCGATGGCCATCGCCACGTAGCGGATGTCGGCGTCGACCGCCTCCTTGCGGCCGCGGAACCGTCGCCGGCGGACGGTGCCGAGCAGCGGCAGGCCGGTGGCGTCCCGGCCGTCGTCGACCGAGCGGATCCGGCGGTCCACCGACTCCCAGGCGTACGCCAGCACCACGCCGAGCAGCGCCCCGCCGAGCAGCCCGGCCAGCAGGTAGAGCGGCCGGTTCCCGGCCGAGGAGGCCAGGGCCCGCTCGGCGGTCTGGGTGACCCAGCCGGGATTGACGTCGACCGCGGCGATCTCGGTACGCGCCGAGTTGAGCTGGGTGAGCTGGTTGTTCACCCCGGCGAGCTCGGCCACCACCCCGTCGACGGCGCCCTCGCGGGCGCTAGCGATCCGCTTCTGCAGGCCGACCTGCTGGGCGGCGACCTTGTTGATGCTGGCGTCGTAGGAGCGCAGCATCTCCTCCCGCTGCTTCTCGTACATGGTGCGGCGCACGTCGAGGTAGGCCCGGGCGGCGAGGTTGACGCCGTCCACCGCCTGCTGCGCGGTGGACGCCCGGTAGACGAAGCGCAGGATCTGGCCGCCGGTGGGCACCTCCACCTCGAGGGCGTCGCGCACCTCGCGCGGATCCGTCCCACCGGCCTCGGCCAGCCGCTGCACCACCTCGGTGCCGGTGGCGATGCCGCTCTCCACGTTCATGTTCACGGCCCGTTCGGCGTTCGCCCCGCTGGGGGTGAAGGCGTCGGTGACCACCGGCCGGACCGCGACCACCGCGCTGGCGGTCACCGCGGCCGGGACGAGGAGCACGTATCCGAGGGCGGCGAGCAGCCCGAGCGCGGCGACCGCGGCCACCAGGCGGATGCGGTGCAGCGGTACGCGCAGCAGGTCGGTGAGGGTAACGGTGCGGCCCGGCGTGCGCCCGTTGGGGGCGGAGTCGGTGGGCCAGGAGCCGGGAGGAGCGTCAGTCATGGAACTTCTTCACCGTCTGTTGTGGATTTCCGACGACCACGACCCGTGGTGGCACGTCCGTACGGACCACCGTCGCGGCGCCCACGACACTGTCCCGGCCGATCCGCACGCCCTTCATCACCAGCGCGTGCGCCCCGATCCACACGTTCTCCTCGATGGTGATCGGAGCGCGGCTGGCCGGGGTGGGCGGGTCGTGCCGCTGCTCGGGCGGCAGGTTGTGGAAGTCGTTGTCCAGCAGCTCGCAGTCCGACAGCAGGCACCGGTCGCCGATGGTGACCGAGGTCCAGGTGCCGATCCAGGTCGCGTTGAGCAGGCAGTCGGCGCCGACCCGCACCTCGCCGGGGCCGGCGAACCGGACCAGCTTGTTCAGCCGGGTGCGGTCACCGATGCTCACCCGTACGCCCCGGCGCAGCCGGACCCGGCCGCGGATCTCCACGCCCCGGCCGAGCGTCAGCCCGGGATAGCGCAGCCGGTACCAGCCGCGTTTGACCGCGAAGACGGCCCGCACCGCGAGCCCCCGGCGGATGCCGACCAACGATCCTCCCCCACGTCCGTGGGGCCGGCGACAGTGGATCCGTCGCCGGCCCAACGTGAACAATCTACCGATGTTCGGTTACGAACAGTCGTCCGTCACTGCACGGAGAAGAACGTCGACGGGGTGGACCAGGTCAGTCCGGGGGCCGCCGGGGCGATCACCGTAGCCGCCGCCCCGTTGACCACGGCGGCCGGGGCGGCGGTCGGGTCGAACGGCACGCTGCGCAGCGCGCCGTCGGTGGCGCCGTAGACGATCCTGCCGGCGACCCAGGCCATGCCCCGCACGGTCGACCAGGTGACGCCGGTCGTCGGCAGGGTGAACTCGGTGGCGCCGAGGTAGTTGCCGTCGATCTCGAAGTAGCGGTAGTAGAGGCCGGCGGCGCCGGTGCGGGTGTAGTAGAGGCGGCCGTCGAGGTAGAACGCGCCGGTCATCGCCGCCGGGTTGAACCAGTCGTTGTAGCCGGACGCCTCCCACGGGGCGCCGATCGCGCCGCCGTTGAACAGCGAGATGTCGATCCGGCTGCCGGTGGGGGTGCCGGCGACCGTGTGCGACCAGTAGATCCGGTCGTCCACCCGCCAGGTCGCGCCGGCTCCGGTGTAGTTGGGCTGGCTGACCGTGGCCGGGGCGCCGAGCGCCGCGCCGTCGAACGGGACCTTGGCCAGTTCCCCGGCGCCCGTGCCGAGGTAGAGGTTGCCGCTGGTCGCCGTCGGCGCGTTCTTCGGGGTGATCACGCGCCCGCCGGAGAGCGGGAACATGCCGAGCCGGCCGTGGTACTCGTTGCCCATGCCGTCGGAGTTGTGCCCGAAGTACAGGCCGTCGCTGCCGCGCCAGAGCACCGGCACCGAGGAGCCCCAGTTGCTGGTGCCGACCGGCATCGAGGCGCTGCCGCTGCGGCGCGGGTTCCAGTTGACCGGCATGCCGGTGGCCGGGGTGACCGCGGCGATCCCGAGCCGGTCGATCGCGCCGGCGCCGGCCTGGTCGCTGGCGTTCGGGTTGTTCAGCCAGCGGAAGTGCCCGCCGAGGTAGATGACGTTGTCGGCGACCTCGACGGAGGTGATGGTGTCGTTGCCGGTGAAGTCCACCCAGGTGGCGAGCAGGCCGCTGCCCCGGTCGGCGGTCTCGAAACGGACCAGCGCGTCGCAGTACGCGGCCGGCCAGCCCCCGCCGCCGTTCGTGCCGACGACGAACCAGCTGCCGTCACCGCCGAACTTGACGTCCTGCACGTAGTGCACGAAGGTCGCCGGGGCCGCGCACGGCGGAACGAACTTCTCGGTGCTCCAGTTCAGCACGGCCGGCGTGCCGGTGAGGCCGACCAGCGCCATCTGGTTGCGCGGCAGGTCGTTGACGTACATGAAGTTGCCGCCGACGGCCAGGGTGCCGCCGTCCGGGGAGACGTCGATGGTCCAGACGTACGAGGTCGTGGTGTGCCGCCCGACGGTGGCGTTGACGTTGAACGTCGGGTCGATCGCGCCGGTGGTGGCGTTGAGCCGGCCGAGGCCGGCGTGCGCGGTGCCGTTGAGCCAGTTGAACGCGCCGGCGACGTAGAGCCAGTTGCCGTGCAGCACCAGGTCCCGGACGGTGCCGCCGTCGGAGCGGCCGACCCAGCTGTCGACGATCGCGCCGGTGGTCGGGTTGAGCGCCACCAGGTTCTTGCGGGAGACGCCGTTGACGGTCTTGAAGGCGCCGCCCACGATCAGCGTGCCGCCCGGCCCCGCGACCAGCGTGTTGACCGCCCCGTCGAGCACCGGCAGGAAGCTGGTCGAGATCGTCCCGGTGGCCCGGTCGTACCCGAAGAGGTAGCGCTGGGTGGTCCAGGCCGCGCTGGCGGTCTGCCGGATCTGGGTGAAGCTGCCGCCGACGTACACGGTGGTGCCGACCTGCGCGAAGGCGCGGGTCTCCCCGTCCTTGGCGTGCGGGGTGGTGTCGGCGGGGTTCGCCGAGACCAGGGTCGCCGGTTCGGGGGCCGGCACCACGGCGGCGGAGGTCGTCGTGGGCACGGCCAGCACCGCGGCGACGGTCACCAGCGCGACCACCGCCGCCCGGGTGCGGAGTCCGGCGGATCGCCGCCAAGAGAGGGAGAGTTCGGGCACGCTGCGCCTCCAAGGTGGATGAGAACCCGCGTAGCGTGCCTCGCCCACCTTGGGTGGCGATATCCGCCGATTGGGCGGTCACTGCATCCGCAAGACGACAGCGCCGTTCGGAGTCGGATGTCCGACTCGGACCCTGTTACCCGCCGTCATTCGGCGACCACGTGGCGTCAGCGGCTCCCTCCGGTGGGCTGCCGCAGGTAGCCGTCCTGCCCGGCCCGGGCGAAACCGGCCACCGCCGAGGGATCGTGGTCCATCGTCATGTCACAGGTGCTCGACCGGCGCGTCATCCCCGCGGAGTTGAAGTAGATCGCCGCCTTGATCGTCGGGTGCGCCTTCAGCGCCGCCGGGAACTCCTCGAACCAGCGCCGCTTGGCGTCCGGGTCGGCCGCGTTGAAGTTGGTGCCGAACTCGGCGAGCATCCGGGGCTTGCCCACGCCGATCCGGTGCTCGTCGAGCCAGCGGTAGAAGCCGCCGACGGTGGTGGCCGGGCTCTTCCACACCGTGCTGCCGTTGCAGACGTGGAAGTTGTACGGGTCGTAGGCCACCCAGTCGACGTACGAATCGCCGGGGTACAGGCCGGCGTACCGGTCGTGGTGACCGGACCAACCCATCATCGTCCAGACCCAGACCGCGTTGTCGGCGCCGGCCGCGGCGAACCGGTCGTGCACGTACCGCCAGGCGCGGACGAAGTCGGCGTCGCTGCCCTTGGCCGGCTCGTCCTCCGGCTCGTGGTCGAAGCCCATGAAAACCGGCACACCCGTGGCCCGGATCCGCCCGGCGACCGCGTCGATGGTCGCGTCGTGCCGGCCACTGTAGACGTCCCGCCAGGTCAGCACGGTGCCGGACGAGAAGATCCGCGACTCCCAGGCGAAGAACATCAACCGCCCCTCGCTCATCTGCCGCTGCTCGTAGGCGTCGGGGAAGGCGCCGTTGCTGCCACTGTTGGAGAAGTCGTGGTAGCGGTGCACCACGTCGAACTTCCGCCCCACCTTGGCCTCCACCTCGGCCACGGCGGCACCGTGGTCCCAGCCGTCGCCGGCGCCGGCCGGCGCGTACATCCCCCACCAGGCGCCGCAGGAGGGCACCAGCTTTCGCGACACCTCACCGCACCCTCCGGTGCCAGTCGACGGGGTCGGCGTCGGGCTGGGCGCGGGGCGGGTGGGGCTCGCGCTCGGCGTGGGCCGCGGCGCGGTGCTCGGGGCCACGGTGCGCGAC
>NZ_JAMOKF010000301.1 GCF_023656545.1 Micromonospora phytophila
CCGGCTCGCCGGCGGCCGCCGGGTGGCCGATGGCGTCCAGCGAGCAGACGCCGTACGTGGGGACGCGCAGCACCTGGCCCATGGTGGCGGCGGTGACCAGCCCCACCCGCAGCCCGGTGAACGGGCCCGGGCCGAGCCCGGCGACGATCGCGGCCAGGTCGGCCGGACGGGCGTCTGCGTCGGCGAGGACCGCGTCGACCTGCGGCGCGAGCAGCTCGCCGTGCGCGCGCGCGTCGACGATGCAGCGGTGCGCCCGGGTCGCGACGCCGTCCGCCGTGACCTCCACCAGCGCCGCGGTCACCGCGGGGGTAGAGCTGTCCACCACCAGTACGAGCACGGTAAGCCAGCCTAGTCGGCCCCGTCGTCACCGGCGGTGACGCCCCACCCGGGCGGGGCGTCACCGGGTGCGGGCCGACCGCCGGCTGTTCCCCGGCCCCGGCCGGGCGCCGCGGTCGGCACTGTTCCCCCGGCCTCGGCCGTTGCGCCGCCGGTCGGCACTGTTCCCCCGGCCCCGGCCGGGCGCCGCCGGTCAGCTCGGGGTGCGGAACTTCCGCAGGAAGGCCGGCAGGAGCCAGGGGCGTCGCCCACGGATGCGCACCTTCCCGGTGAGCACCGCCCGGGCCCGGCTGACCCGGCCGAACATCATCAGGTTGAGCGTGCCGGGATCGTGGTCGATCCGCGCGTCGGGCCGGGCGCCGGGCTCGGCGAACGACACCCGCCCCCGATGCAGGAGGAGCCGGACCGGAGCCGCGTAGGCCGAGCGGAACTCGACCACGATCGGGCGTTCGCTCGGCGGCGCGCCGCCGTCGATCAGCCGCCCGTAGCCGTGCCGGACCACCCCGGCCAGGAACAGCTCCAGGAAGAGCGCGGCGTCGCGCCCGGGAATCGGCCACGGCCGCCCGGTGGCGCGGGCGACGTCGTGGCCGTGGATGAGCAGCTCGTTGACCAGGTGCGCGCAGAGGCCGGCGAGCGGAACCCGGGCGCCGCCGAGCCAGGGCACCGTCTCGTCGGGGCGCCGGCCCTCGCAGGCGACCAGGAGCTGCTTGACGTCGGCCTGCAACCGGTCGAGCAGGACCTCCGGGTCGCGCTCGGTGAGGTGCCGGAGCAGCACGTCGTTGAAGTCCGCCACGGTGTCGACGGTGACGTCGGGAAGCTGCCCGCCGAGCCCCGGCACCGGCAGGGCGGGGTGCTCCCGGTCCACCAGGCAGACGTAGTACCACGCGAGGGAGACCACGTGGGCGAGCGTGTCGGCCACCGACCAGTGGGCGGTGGCCATCACCTGGCGTGGGGCGGCACGGACCAGGTCGACGAAGCGGTCGGTCTGGTCGGCCAGCGCCGTCCGCGCCACCCGCCACTGCTCCTCGCTGACCGTCGCCGCCATCCGCCGCCTCCCCGACCGCTGGAGGCACAGGCTACAACGGACAGTCGTGATCCGGTGACCCCGTGACACGCGACGAGGTGACGGGGACCCACTGACGACGGGAGAAAGAGCGTCGGGCGAGGCGAGGGCCCCGCCCGACGCGGGATCAGTTGGTGGGGCTGGCGGTCGGCGTCGACGGCTTGCGGCTGGTTCCGGCGTCCGTGGACCGGGTTCCCGCCACGCTCGGGCGGGCTGTCGGCTTGCCGCTCGGGCGCGGTGCGTCGATGCTGGGGCGGGCCGACGGGAGCTTCGTCGGCTTGTTCCCGGCGTTCGCCAGGAGCGCGTCGCAGTAGGCCGCGACCTTCTCCTTGTCGCCAGCCTCGGTGATCAGGGCGGTGAACGCCGGGTTCTCCAACGCCTTGCCGGGGTTGCTGCCGGCACCGGCGGTGTAGGCCCGGCACAGCCCGGTCAGGGACGGCGAGGGGCTGCCCTTCCCGGCCGACGGCGAGGCCTTGCCCTTGTCGTCCTTCGCCGGCTTGCCGTCGGCGTCAGCCGAGGCGCTCGGCTCAACCATCGGGTTGGGCAGTGCGCCGTTCGCCGCGGCGACCGCGACCCCGCCGGTGGCGGTGACGGCGAGCAGACCGGCGCCGACCTTGAGGGTGAGCAGTTTCGCGAGTGCGGTTTCAAGCATCAGGCGCTCCGTGGTCGAGGGATGAGGAGTGGACGAGTGCGTCCGGATTCCGCTGGGGGAGCGGAGGACGACCCTCGTTCCGTTTGCCTCAGCGCCGGACGTATCGGAAAACGTCACACCAGCTACGCGGAGAAACGGTGCGCCGACGGCCTGCGACCGGAAGGCATCGGTCAGCCGGCTGACCGCTCCCAGTCGACCGTCGGCAGGCCGGCGTCGGCGAGCGCCTTGTTGGCCGCGCTGAACGGACGGCTGCCGAGGAAGCCGCGCGGGTTCATCGGGCTGGGGTGGCCGGCCTCCAGCACCACGTGCCGCGGGTTGGTGACCAGCGCCGCCTTCTTGCGCGCGTAGCCGCCCCAGAGCAGGAAGACCACCCGGGTGTCCGACGCGTCGAGGGCCCGGATGGTGGCGTCGGTGAACTCCTCCCACCCCCGGTTGGCGTGCGAGCCGGGGGTGGCCTGCCGGACGGTCAGCACCGAGTTGAGCAGCAGCACCCCCTGCGCCGCCCAGCCGTCGAGGTTGCCGCTGCGCGGCTTCGGCACGCCGAGGTCCTCGCCAAGCTCCTTGAAGACGTTGCGCAGCGACGGCGGCACGCTTACGCCCTCGCGGACGCTGAAGCTGAGCCCGTGCGCCTGCCCGACCCTGTGGTAAGGGTCCTGCCCGAGGATCAGCACCCGGCAGTCACCCGGCGCGCAGAGCCGGTAGGCCGAGAAGAGGTCCTCGACCGGCGGGAAGACGGTCTGCGTCGCGTACTCCCCGGCGACGAACGCGGCCAACTCGGCGGTGCGGGCCGGGTCGAGGTGCGGGGTGAGCACGGCACGCCAGTCCTCCGGCAACAGCGCCATCAGGTCCAGGGTGGGAGCGTCGTCGGGCATCGGCAACCTTTCGCCTGTCGGGTCGGTCCCGCGCACTCTAGGCAGCGGGTACGACAGCGCTCAGCTCAGGGCGGCCAGGCGGCGCGCCCAGTCGCCGCCGACGGGCTCCAGCTCGACGACCCTGGTGTCGTCCTCGCGCCGGTCGATGCGTACCCGCAGGTGGGCGTCGACCAGCTGCTCGACCAGGCCCTCGCCCCACTCGACCACGGTCACCGACTCGTCCACCGAGGCGTCCAGGTCGAGATCGTCGATCTCGGCACGCGGGTCGGCGGCGTCGCCCAGCCGGTACGCGTCGGCGTGCACCAGGGCCACCGTGCCGCCCCGGGCCGGATCCGGCCGGTGCACCCGGGCGATGACGAAGGTGGGCGAGGTGATGTCGCCGCGCACCCCGAGGCCGGCCCCGATGCCCTGGGTGAGCGCGGTCTTGCCGGCGCCGAGCAGGCCGGTCAGCAGCAGCAGGTCACCGGCGCGCAGCAGACCGGCCAGCCGGCGCCCGAACTCGTGGGTGTCCGCGACCGTCGGCAGCTTCACCAGCACGCTCACAGCGCCTCCAGGAACCGGATCAGCGCCTCGTTGACGTCGTCGGCGTGCTCCAGCATCACCACGTGCCCGCTGTCGTGGATCTTGATGAACTCGGCGTGCGGCAGCCGCCGGACGATCTCCTCGGAGTGCGTCACCGGGGTGATCATGTCCTTGTCCCCCACCACCACCAGGACCGGCGTGTCGGCCAGCGCGGCGAGCGCCGGGAACCGGGAGTGCGTCGCCAACGTCCGCAGGTAACGGGTCACCGTGTCGGCGGAGGTGCGCGAGTTCATCTTCTCCACGTACGACACCAGCGCCGGGCTCGGCTTGCGGGTGCCGAACCCGTACTTGCGGGTGAGCAGCCAGGCGACGTTGGTGGTGGACTTCCGGGCCCGGTCGATCACCGGCCCGCCGTAGCGGGTGACGTTGCCGACCATGTAGAGCACCGGCGCGCCGACCCGGCCGAGCAGGGCCGGCGCCACCAGCTTGGTCTCGGCGAGCAGGCCGCCCGAGGTGGCCATCAGCACCGTCCCCACCACCCGGTCGCCGAACAGCTCCGGGAAGAGCTCGGCGAACGCCATGATGGTCATCCCGCCCATCGAGTGGCCGATCAGCACGAGCGGCCCCTCCGGGGCGGTCCGGTCGATCACCCGGCGCAGCGTGTGGCCGAGCGCCGCGAGGTCGTACTCGCCGGTTTCCAGCCGCCCCGACCGACCGTGCCCGGGCTGGTCGTACGCGACCACCCGGTGCTCGCCGCGCTCGGCGAGCAGCTTGCGCTGGAAGTGGAAGGTGCCCATGTCCAGGCAGAAGCCGTGCACGAGCATCACGGTCGGGTTGCCGGCCTTCGGCCGGGTCGGCTTCACCACCTCGACGTGGATGTCGGTGCCGTCGGGCAGTTCCAGCGCGAACGACTCGTCGGACCGCTGGTCGCCGAAGACCTCGTGGGCGTACGGGTCGGCGGGGTCCGCCTTGAGCTTGCGGACCAGGGCGCGTTCGGTGGCGACGCCCGCGGCCAGCCCGGCGGCGGCCACGCCGACCGCGGCCCCGACCAGTCCGGCGACCTTGCCCACGGCGGTCCGGGGCCGCGGGATGCGGTGTTTCTGAGCGCTCACGCCAGCGCCTCGCCGCCGTGCCCGATCGTCGGCCCGCTCACGGGCGCTCACCGTCGTAGACGCGGGGCACCCGGCTGCCGCCGAAGCGGGTGACGATCTCGTAGTTGATGGTGTCGACCGCCTCGGCCCAGTCGTCGGCGGTGGGTTCGCCGTCGGCGCCGCTGCCGAAGAGGGTGGCGACGTCGCCGGCGGCGACCTGGTCGTCGCCGCAGTCGAGCACGAACTGGTCCATGCAGACCCGGCCGGAGATCGTCCGCCGGGCACCGCCGAGCTGCACCGGGCCGCTGTTGGAGGCGTGCCGGGGGACCCCGTCGGCGTAGCCGAGCGGCACCACGGCCAGGTTCGCTTCCCGCTGCGTGGTGTAGGTGTGGCCGTACGAGACGCCCGAGCCGGCGGGGACCCGCTTGGTGAGCATCACCCGGGCCCGGGCGGTCATCGCCGGGCGCAGGCCGTAGCGCTCGCCGACCACCGGGGAGAGGCCGTAGACGGCCAGCCCGGGCCGGACCAGGTCGAAGTGGGTGTCCGGCCGGGTCAGCGTGGCGGCGGAGTTGGCGAGGTGCCGGTAACGCGGCCGGAGCCCGGCCTGCTCGACCATGCCCAGCCCCTCGTGGAAGACGGCGAGCTGCCGGTCGGTGGTCGGGTGGCCGGGCATGTCGGCGTAGACGAAGTGGCTCCACACCCCGACCACCTCGATCAGGCCGTCGGCCTGCGCCTTGGCGGCGGCGTCCAGCAGGGCCGGCCAGTCGGCGACGGTCGCCCCGCCCCGGGCCAGGCCGGTGTCGATCTTGAGGTGGAGCCGGGCGGGCCGCCCGGCGACCCGGCTCGCCTCGATCATCTCGTCGAGCTGGGGCAGGCTGGCGGCGCCCAGGTCGACCCCGGCCGTGACCCCCTCGTGCAGCGGCAGCCCCGGCGCGAGCAGCCAGGCGAGCACCGGCGCGGTGATCCCGGCCCGGCGCAGGGTCAGCGCCTCGTCCAGGGTGCAGACCCCCAGCCAGTCCGCCCCGGCGTCGAGCGCGGCACGGGCGGCCGGGATCATGCCGTGCCCGTACCCGTCGGCCTTCACCACCGCCATGAGTTCGGCGCCCGTGCCGGACCGGAGCCGGCTCACGTTCTCACGGATCGCATCAAGGTCGACGCGTACCTCGGCCTGCCACATGGCCCCAGCCTACTTCCGCGCTGATCAACCCGGGCCGCAGCCGTCCGGAGCGTCAGGGGAGGCGGGCCAGCACCGGGCGCAGGGCGGCCGCCACGTCGGGCGCGGTCACCGGCCCGCCCCGGGCCGCCTCCCGCCCGGCCAGCCCGTGCAGGTACGCCGCCGCGGCTGCCGCCCGCTCCGCCGCCACGCCGGCCGCGAGCAGCGAGCCGAGCAGCCCCGCCAGCACGTCGCCGGTGCCCCCGGTGGCCAGCGCCGGGGTGCCGGTCGGATTGACGTACGCCCGGCCGTCGGGCGTACCGATCACCGTGCGGTCGCCCTTGAGCAGCACCACCGCGTTCATCCAGGCGGCGAGCCGCAGCGCGGCGGCGACCCGGTCGGCGCCCGGCTCCTCCCCGCAGAGCCGGCTGAACTCCCGGTCGTGCGGGGTGACCACGATCGGGGCGTCCCGGTTGCGCAGCCGGTCGGCGAGCGAGCCGTCCACCAGCAGGGTCAGCGCGTCGGCGTCGAGCACCACCGGCACCGGCGCGGCGAGCACCGCCCGCAGCTCCCGGGCGGCCTCCGCGCCGGTGCCGAGCCCGGAGCCGCAGACCCACGCCTGGACCCGCCCGGCGTCGGCGACCCGGCCGGTGGCGATCACCGACGGGTGCTGGTGCAGCACCTCGGCGCGGGCACCGCCGGCGTAGCGGACCATGCCGGTCGGGCCGGCCAGCGCGCCGCCGACCGAGAGCACCGCCGCGCCGGGGTAGGTGGCCGAGCCGGTGGCGACCCCGACCACCCCCCGGGTGTACTTCTCCGACGTCGGGCCGAGTCGCGGCCACCAGTCGACGACGTCCGACCACTCGGTCACCCGCAGCGCCGGGCTGCCGCGCAGCCACGGCTCCAGCCCGATGTCGACCAGCTCCACCTGCCCGGCGAGCGCGGCGGCCGGCCCCACCACCAGCGCGGGCTTCAACGCCCCGAACGCCACCGTCACGTCGGCGCGCACCGCGCTGGGCCGGCCGGCGGCGGTCAGCGGCACGTGCCCGGTGTCGACCGCCACCCCGCTCGGCACGTCGACCGCGACCACCGTCGCCCGGGCGCCGTCGCGGCCGCAGTGCCGCACCAGGC
>NZ_JAMOKF010000030.1 GCF_023656545.1 Micromonospora phytophila
TCGGCGCCCGACCGTTCAACTGGCGATACACCAAGAGAGACCTCGACGCCCTGCTCAAACGACTCGCCGCCCACGAGTTCCTACCCGCCGCCGCGTGACCCCCGACGAATTACCGACGAGAGGCACTTAGTGTTCACCACCGCCACCGGCCGCCACGTCGAACCACGCAACCTGAACACCGCCTTCAGCCGGTTGATCGTCCGGGCCGGTGTGCGGTCCATCCGCTCTCATGACCTGCGGCACACCTGCGCGACGCTGCTGCTGGCGGCAGGCGTGTCGCCACGAGTCGTCATGGACATCCTCGGCCACTCCCAGATCGCAGTGACCATGACATCTACGGGCACGTCATGCCGGCCATGCAGCAAGAGGCCGCAGGACACATGGACGCGGCGCTCACTGAGCCTGAGACGGGTGATGGCGTTGACGAGTGACACCGTTGCTGTCGCCGTTGCTGTCACTCGGTCTGAAACGACATCTGGGCACCCACCCCGAAGGGTGAATGCCCAGATGATTGCTGGTGCGCCGCCAGGGACTCGAACCCCGAACCCGCGGATCAAGAGGACCCTCGCTCGGCGGCGGCCATCGTGTGTGACCTGCTGCGGAGCCCCGTGCTGGTCTTGCTCCCCGTGCCGCTTTTGCATTGCCGTTGGGGTAGTACGGGGGTCAGGTACTCCTTGACACCCACGCAACGATCAGACCGACCCCGCAGGCGGCCTAGCTACGTGGGGCGACGGGCCAGCCAGACCGTACGCTCCGCGCGCACCGTGAAGTCGGTGCGGTGCGGAAGGTCGGCGGCCAGCTGCTCCAGGGCGGCCAGGTCCTCGGCCGGGAGGCGGTCCTCCAGGCCGTGGCGGATGCGGCCCAGCGAGATCTCCGCGTAGCGGCCGGTCGCGGCGGGCAGCGGCGGCCGCAGGACGAGGTCGAAGTGGCGCTCCGCCTCGACGGTGTAGCCCGCGCCGGCCAGCCGCTCGCCCCACGCCTCGCCCATGTGCAGGCCGTGTTCGAGGCGCTTGGCGGCGAGCAGGGCCTGGCACCGCTCCTCCAGCGCGGCGCCGGCCGGGTCGTCCAGGAAGCGCGGGAACGAGTCGAGTTCGACCACGGCGAACAGGCCGCCGGGGCGGGTCAGCTCGTACGCCCGGGCCAGCGCCGTGTCCGGGTCACCGATGTGGTGCAGGGACGCGGACGCCCAGATCAGGTCGGCCGGCTCGAGCTGCGGCCAGGGCTGGTCCAGATCCGCGCGTACGGTCCGGATCCGGTCCCCCAGGCCCTCCTCGTCCGCCTTGTGCCGCAGGTGCGCGAGCATCTCCTCGTCGACGTCGACGGCGGTGATCCGGGCGGCGGGCAGGTGGCGGGCCAGCGATCGGCTGCCGACGCCTGTGCCCGCGCCGAGGTCGACGATGTGCGGCCGGTCCGGCAGCTGTGCGCCGACCCAGCCGATCAGTTCCGCGTAATACTCGTGCAGGACGGCGGCGTCGAGTTCGAGCATCTCGCCCAGGTGCGTGTGTGCCATGCGCCGACCGTACGCCGGCCATGCGCCGATGGCATAAGGTCTTGCGTATGAAGCAAGACGGAGATCTGGACGCCCTCGTCCGGCAGCGCATCCGCGGATTGCGGACGGCCCGCGGGTGGTCGCTGGACGAGCTGGCGGCGCGCAGCTATCTGAGCCCGTCCACGCTAAGCCGAATCGAGACCGGCCACCGGCGCATCGCGCTCGACCAGCTCACCCCGATCGCCCGGGCGCTGGGCATCACGCTGGACCAGCTGGTCGAGGCGGGCGGGGACGACGACGTGGTGATCCGGCCACACCACGAGCCGGAGCGGGGCATCACCACGTGGCTGCTGTCCCAGGGCGACGCCGCGCCCCGGATGACGGTCGCCAAGCTGCGGATCACCCGGCCGATCCCGCGGGATCTGCGGGTGCACCCGGGGCGCGACTGGTTCACCGTGCTCTCCGGGACCGTGGTGTTGCAACTCGGCGAGCGGACCATCCGGGTCGAGGCGGGCGAGGCCGCCGAGTTCTCCACGATGGTGCCGCACGCGTTCGGCGCGGACCGCGGACCGGCCGAGGTGCTGTGCATCCTCGACCACGACGGCGAGCGCACCCACCTCGGCCCGGAGCGCTGACCCGGAGCATTGGCTTAGCTAACCCACCTCGTTCACAGCGTTCGGGAAGGCATCACCGTGACGGTTCCCCGAACGCCAGCCGCCCGCGCACTCGACCGATTCCTCGCGCCACCAGCGCAGCTCGGAATAGAAACAGCCACTCAGCTTGTTCTTTAACCTCGCCGTTCGTGGTTCGGCAGGGTCCTTTATGGACGTCGGCGCGTCCTGCTGGACGGAGGACGGCCACCGTCTGATGATCCTTCGGTTCCCTGCAAGGACGCGGAGATCAGGCGGTGGCCGTGGCCACGATTGTGGACTACCTGGGCGGTCTGGGGTTACCCGACACGCCCGCTGAGGCCGAGCCGGTGGCTGATCCGGCGGCGGTGCTGGCGGCCTTCCGGCAAGGTTTTTACCGGTGTTTGACCGGACGGGCGGATGCGTTGTTCGAGCTGACCGATGCGGTGTTGTGCGCCGACGGGCCGGTGACCAGCCTGGTCGGGCTGTCGCTTGCGGCGGAGCACCGGCGTGGTCACGGCGCCCTGTACGACGGGTTGAACAACGGCTGCATCGACCTGGCCCGGCTGCGGACCACCCTGGGCAGGCTCGCGCTGCCGCGGACCGCGGACGGTCGGATCGTCCTGGCGGTCGATGTCAGTAACTGGCTGCGCCCGGACGCCTCAACATCGGCGGACCGGCTGTTCTGCCATGTTTACGGCCGGGCGAAAGGTCAGGCCCAGATGATCCCTGGGTGGCCGTACTCGTTCGTCGCCGCGCTGGAGTCCGGGCGCACCTCGTGGACCGCGATCCTGGACGCGCAACGGCTCGGCCCGACCGACGACGCTACTGCCGTGACCGCGGCCCAGTTATGCGACGTCGTCAACCGTCTCATCGAGGCAGGGCACTGGCGCGACGGCGATCCCGAGATTCTGATCGTCGCTGATGCCGGATACGACATCACCCGGCTGGCGTTCGTGCTGGCCGACCTGCCCGTGCACCTGCTCGGCCGGATCCGATCGGACCGGGTGCTACGGCTACCGAAGCCGCTCCGGCTGCCGGGGACGAACGGCCGTCCGGCCAAGCACGGCCCTGAATTCCGCCTAGACGAGCCGGACAGCTGGCCGGCGCCGCAGCATCACACCACCACCGAGACGACCCGCTACGGCACCGCCCGCGCCTGCAGTTGGGACCGGCTGCACCCGCGGTTGACCCGCCGCACCTGTTGGATCGACCACGACGGTGACCTGCCGGTCATCGAGGGCACCCTGATCCGGCTGCAGGTCGATCACCTACCCGGTGACCGTGACCCCAAGCCGGTGTGGCTGTGGTGCTCGGCCGTCAGCGCCACCGCCACCGATGTGGACCGCTGGTGGCAGTCGTTCCTGCGCCGTTTCGACCTTGAGCACACGTTTCGGCTGTTCAAGCAGACCCTGGGCTGGGCCCGGCCGAAGATCCGCACTCCCGAGGCCGCTGACCGCTGGACGTGGCTGATCATCACCGCCCACACCCAGCTGCGTCTCGCCCGACCCCTCGCCGCGGACCTGCGCCGGCCGTGGGAGCGACCAGCAGCACCTGACCGGCTCACTCCCGCCCGGGTCCGGCGGGGGTTCCGAAACCTGCGCGCAAAGAGCGCCCAGCCAGCCGGTGCGCCGAAACCCGGCCGGCCCGGTCCCGGACGCCCACCCGGCTCACGAAACCGCCGGCCAGCAGCCCGCCACGACGTCGGGAAGACCGTCAAACGTGACCTGAGCATCACCGCACGTAAACAGCGCGCAGGTTAAAGAACAAGCTCAGCCACTGGCCTGGCAATGGGGCCAGTTGGGGTAGGGGTTCGGCGCGCCAGGCGAGTTGGAAGTCGTCGGGTGTGGGCCAGCGGACCGGACGGGTGGGATCGGCCGAGTTTCAGGTGAGGGACAGATCGTCGAAATTCTGGTGGTTGACCTTGACCTGGTCTGCGCCGAAGTCCAGCAGGATCGGGCAGTCGGCGAACCACTCGTCGGTGTCGAGATGCCCGAGTCCGTGGTTGCCCGCCCATTCCCGCCGGCTCGGCTGCTCGCCTGGCTGCGTTACGGGCGCGACCTCGCCGCTTGATCTCATGTCGAACCCAAGCCCACGCAGTCGAAATGCCGAACAAATGGCTGTAATACCACCAGTCGCTGCCGGCAGCACATCCCGGGCGGGCTGAGGCCTAACCTCAGGCAACCCATGTCCTGGTGCTCATCGTGGTCCGCGGCGTCCGGGGCCTGGCCGCTCGCCCTACTCAACGCCTGCCCTTCCACCGTCTAACCCGAGTACGGCAGCCGGCGCGCCCGGCTAACGACCCCCGTCCGGGGGAGCCTGGTCGGCGTTGTCGACCAGTGTCAGCAGGTGTCGTTCCCCGTCCTGCCCTCGGTGCCATGCCGGCTGTGATCATCGGCGTCGATCACGCATCACGGCATTCGCTGACTTTCTGCTGACTCGGCCGAGGCTGAGCCGATCAACTGCCGTAGCCTCGGGACCGGCGCGGCAAGAGCGCAACCCCAACGTGACACCGACCGCCCTCATGACGTCTCCGGCATGCGTCGTAGCGTTCCACGGCGGCGGTCACGTCCTCACCAGGACATGGAAGCAAGGGAGGCTGCGGGCACCGTAAACCGCTATTCTGCCGCGATGCAGGCGACGGCGCAGAGAGCAGCGGCTACCAACCGACGGGTGTGGACACTCGTGTGGGTACAGCTGCTCGTTCTTGCGGCTTACAGCTACGCGGTAGTCGCATACCTCATCACTGATGCTGACTACTTCCCCGAGCAGGCACCGCCCGCTTGGTCCTGGCCAGCAGTTGTTGCGGTCGGCGTGGGCTTCATCCCGGCCCTGCTCTGCCTGCTGGTGGCGTTGCCGTTGCTGGCTTCTGCCGACTTCCGGGCCGAGCAGCCCCGGTGGCGTTTGCTGGCCATGGTCACTGCCGCCAGCATCGCCATGCTGCTTGTCATGGCAACACCGCCCGGCTGGGAACTGCTCGACTGGTACGTCGGTTAGTACGGCGGGCTCCGCCCGCGGCGCTGGGCGATCATCGGCTGGCACTGGTCCTGGTCGTCCTCGTCGCAAACGCTTCCTGTCACCGCTGCTATCACGACAACCTACGCATTACGAGTCGGCTGCCCGGCGCTGGTTCGCCGCCTTGTCCTCGCGCCACACCTGGTGTTTGGGTCCGTCATCGTCCGTCGACGATCGCTGGTTCGGCTGCTCGCTTGGCTGCTCGACCTTCAGCCGCAGGTGATGCTCACTCAGCACGTCAATCGCCTCTGTCAGGCTGCAGCCGAACTGCTCGCGGATCAGTGCAAATGCTTGTATGTTGCGCCCGGCCCGAATCAGCTCGTCGAGGTTCTGGTTGTCCACCTGACCAGGATCCCCGACGCCTTACTGCCCGGAACAGCCATCGGCCGGCTGACGCCTCGCTTACAAGTTCTGGGCGCCTCGTCCGGCGGGGTCCGTGCGCATCCGCGACCTCGGGCAACTGTCCGCGCGAGTCCGCCTGCCGCTGGCCTCATCCCGGCTCGTTGCTGTCACCGTAGCTGTCGACAGCCGTTGCCGGACTCCACGCTGCAAGGGGGTGCGGCGGACTCGAATCCGGTAGCCGCTGGCAGGTGAGCACTCGCGGCTTGCAGGACGCCTTCGCAGGCCAGGGACAGATCGTGCCCCGGCTGGTGGCCGGAGAGGGAAACGCTGGCATCCTCTGGCACATGGTCGGCACCGAATGGCAGGGCGAGACCTGCCCCGGCTGCGGTGGCCCGCTGCGGCTACTGGGCCTCGTGTTATGTCACCGTGACGAAGATGATCAGAAAGTCTGCAAGACCCCGTTGCACTGTGAATCATGCGGCAGAACCTGGAGCCGTTGAGCCGACCGGCCGGAGCCACTTGCCGAGGAAACGACGCTGACGCCCGACACGCTCCGCGGATCCCGCAAGCGCCGCAAGCGACGGCGAACGGAGTGACCTCTTCGGTGTGAACGCGGGTACGACGCATCGTTGGATGTCAACCAACGTCGGCTTGCGCTGATGAGCAAGGCGTCGTTGCTGCCTCGCGTCGTTTCCTACCGCCCGTGGCTGGTGCTCTCGCTGCCTCCTGGCTGCCTCTGTCGCATGACAGCGTTCGAGTCCGCGGCTGCTGCCGCTCGGAGCACTGGGCGCCGTGTCAGCCGAAGCGTTGCGCTCCAACCGCCATGCAGCGGGAGGCCGGCGACCTCGCCGACGGTGGCCAGCGGGCCGGCCCTAGCCCTGACGACACGAATAGAGGCAGACGTGGTTGAGGTAGCTGGGCGGTTCCCGTCGAGGCTTACGACCGGCGGGCGTCGTACCTCCATGGGGCTGGTAGAACAACCATAGCTGGCGGTCTATCCACACGTTCCCGTCGCCGGAGTGGTGCACCTCGTGACCGGCGTGGCGCAACGCTGCGACAACATCGTCCGCCGGCCAACCGAACAGATCGACGTCATCGAAGGCCACGGCGACCGCGCCGGCCAAGTCGTCGGCGGAGCGGCCGACGGCCACCGTGTTAAGGGCGCCGGGCATTTCAGAAAATCCGAAAGTTATCGTGACGCCACCGACAGAAAGCGTCTTGGCTGAAACGGGCGTCTCTGCCCGGAAACCACACACGAACGCCTCCTGCACGTCGACGCTCGCCAGCGCCGCGACCACGTCGTGTTCCGCCGTGCCAAACGTAAGCTGGCACGCCAGCAGCGGCAGCCGCACGCCGGTCCCTGGTAGCAGGTGGATCTCCACCGAGGAAGAATCCCACTTTTGCCGTCGGTGCTGTGGCCACAAACGCTGCTGGCACCACCGGCCGCGCCTAGCCATCAGGTGGCTACTGAGAAGGCCCGGTCCGCGTGTCGATGGCCAAGGGGCGGGCAGACCTCAGGGATGCAAGTGAGGTCCGTCAGTTCCTTCGGAGGGTCTCCTCCGTCACGCAACGCTGCAACGTATGCCTTCGCCTGCTGCGGTCCGAGGGCCGAGGCGTGCTTGCGTAGGTGACGCATTGCGGCCACGGTTCCATCGGTCTGCAGGAGCGCCCGGACGGTTTCCATCAATGAGCCATTTTCATCCTGCGTAGCGGTTGGCTTCGACGTGGTGCAGGACGAGGATGGCCTGCACGATCGCGGTGGCGCGGCGTGGGCAGCAGCGCAGCTTGTGCAGGATTTTCCACGTCTTGAGCGTGGCGATGGCCCGTTCGCCGCGGGCTCGGATTCTCGCGTGCGCCCGGTTGACCGCCTTCTGCCGGCGCGACAGCTTCGGCCGGAAGCGGCGCCGCTTGAACGGCGTGCGCACGCTGCCCCGGGCACCCTGGTAGCCCTTGTCGGCGAAGGTCATCACGTCCGCGCTGGTCAGCGCGTCGATGATGCCGTGGATGCGGGCGGCGGTGAGGTCGTGCGCCGAGCCAGGCAGTGCCGGTGAGGCCCAGACGAGCCGGCCGGCGGCGTCGGCGATGACCTGCACGTTCACGCCATGGCGCTTGTGCTTGCCGGAGTAGTACGGCTTTTGCTCTGCCACGCGGTCGATCGGAATCAGCGTGCCGTCCAGGATCGCGTACGCCAGTTGCCGGATGCGCCGCATCGCCGTGGCCAGGTCCTCGGCGACCGCTGCGAGCAGCACGATCGCTTCCTGCACGTAGCGCCAGGCGGTGGCGACGCCGACGGCGAACCCGGCGGCGAGGCGGGTGTAGGTGTCGCCGTTGCGCAGGTGGGCCAGGGCGAGCAGCGCCTGCCGGCCCGGGTCGAGGCGCCGCCACCGTGATCGATGCTGGCTGCGGTGCGCTCGGATGAGGTCAGCGAGGTGGTTCAGGGTGCGGCTGGACAGCGAGATCGTGGAGGGGTAAGACAGCACAGGCGAGGCTCCCGGTCGGGGCATCGGATCTTGGTCGACTGCTGTCCTACCTGGAGCCTCGCCCTTATCGATCTCCGGGCTCGCCGCACCCGCCCTGAGCTGCAAGATCAGCTTGAAAAGGCTCACTGTTGAACAGGTGCGGCCTTCCGCCGGATGCTGCCCGAAACTGACCTGGACCGGCGCTCTTGCTGCTTCCCTGCTTCCCTTGCGAGCGATGGATTGGGGACAGCCTGGATCGGCGGGTGGTTGCTATCGTCGCTGGCATGGTCGCAGGGAGTAACAAGAGCCGGCGGAAGCTCCGCAAGTCGATGTCCCCGGAGGAGCGGGCGCAGGCGGAGCGGGACGTCCGTGGCGCGGTCTACGACTTCCAGGACACCGCCTACGCCAACCTGCGAACAGCCATCGCCAACGTTGCCATCTTCTTCGGCTTCGTCGGCGTGTTCGCCACGGTTGTCGGTGCAGCCGCCGGGCTGCGTCTGATCCCGATGGCTGTTCTCGTCCTGGCCGGGCTGGCCGGGATCGCCTATTACCCGGTCCGACACCAGCGCAAGCTGGCGGTCAGGCTCCTGGTGGTATCAAGTGCGCTCGTGGTGGTCGGACTGGCTGGCCTCGTCCTCGTTGCCACGGTGCTCGAACGGTGAGCTTCTCGGTCGAGCCCACGGCCCTGGTCAGCTACGCCCGACAACTGGACCGTGCGAGCGGCGACTCCTCCGCGATCGCGGCTACATCAGCACCCACTCCACGGAGGCCACCGGCGGGGAACTGATCGCCATTGCCGCCGACGGGCACCGGCACGCCGCCACCGTCATTGCCGACACGATGAAGCGGCTGACCACTCTGCTCGATGTGTCCGGACCGGAGTTGAACGCTGCCGCCGCCTACTACCGGCAGACCGATCTCACAGCCGCGGCAAGCCTTGATCGCACGCTGTCCGGTGCCACTCCGTGCCAAACGCCGACAGCGCTGGAACAAGAGCTGACGACGCTCGTCTGTCCCCCGCCACCCTTCACCGACCTGCGCGATGTCACCGGCAGTCTCACGCCGCCGCCGGAGCCCGACTCGCCCCCGAACTCCCTCGGCTGGATGGACTACATCAGCCCCACGTCCTGGGCCATGAAGGGCTTCGACATCGTCTTCGGCTTCGACCCCATCTCCTGGCTCCAAGAGCGCCTCTTCGGCAACTGGGAAACGCTCGCCACCATGCAGCCCGTCCTCGCCAACGCCGGTACCGCGCTACACGACCTGGCCCTCAACACCCAGACCGGCGCGGCCACCCTCCGGCAAGTGTGGCAGGGACAGGCAGGAGACGCGGCCTTCAGCTACTTCACGCAGCTCTCCAGCGCGACTGGCGCACTACGGGGACCACTCAACGACATCGGCAACGAGTACAAGACCATGGCCGAATCCGTGTGGTCCATCAACGAAGCTCTCGGCGGCGTCATCAAAGGCCTCATCGACGCCGCCATCATCGCCGGCATCGCCGCCGCTGCGGGTACGGCCACCTCCGCAACTGGCGTTGGCGCTGTCGTCGGCTACGGCGTCGCCGCCGGCGAAATCGCCTACATGCTCAAGCTGTGGAGCCAGGCCACCCAGTTCTACCAACAAGCAAGCGCCGCCGTCCTCGCGTTCCGCTCCGCACTCACGCACAGGCTCGGCGACCTCGAAACCGTCAAGCTGCCCGCGCTGCCCGGCAGCAACGGGTATGACCACCCCTTGGCAACGGTCGGAGCCACACGATGAGCGACCTCGCCGACATCGCCGGCGACGATCCCCGCCGCCTCCGTGCGCTGCGCGAAAGCCTCGACCGGCTCGCCGACAGCCCGCAATCCGAACTCCGCGAGATGGCACGCGCCGTCCTCAACGGTGAGATCACGCTGCGGACCGCCACGCTGGGCAGCGCCTACGGTCCCGCCCTCGGCGACGCCTTCGACGGCTTTTGGACGCACTACAGCCAGCTCACCCCTGACGAACGCCGCGAACTTGAAGCCAGCGCCCACACCGACTTCCAGGCCAGCGAGCAACGTCCAGGCACCTCGTGGCCGTAACGTCCTCCTCCCAAGCTGCGGACATCTCGCTTACAAGCTCTGTGCACCGCATCCGCACGCGTCCGGCAACGGCTGCACCCTCGGAGCTTGGTCCGCGGCAGCGCTCGTCAGTGTGCTCCCGTCTGGCGACGTTGCTAATGACAGCTACCAGGTCGGTTCGGCAGACTCTGGTCCGGTATCCGCTGGCGGGTGAGCACTTCCCGTTGCAGGACGCATCGCAGTCCTATTGACAGATCGTGCCCCTGCCGGTGGTCGGGAGACGGAATCGCTGATGGGATGCCGTGCCCGCCGTGCGTCGGTGTGAGCACTTGATCCTTAGCTCGAGGCGGTTTTCCCGAGCGCTGCCAGATAGGCCGCTCGACTGTGGACCGGCGGGAGGGATGACGTGCTGTTCGTGGGAGACGACTGGGCCGAGGACCATCACGACGTCGAGATACAGGACGAGGCGGGCCGGCGGCTGGGCAAGGCGAGACTTGAGCGGGCCGCCCAGAACGCTGAACGCAAGAGCGCCGGGAAGGACTGGAAGGACTCGGGGCTGGTCTTCACCACCGGCATTGGGACTCCGATCGAGCCGCGCAACCTCAACCGTCACTTTGAGCGGCTCCTGGATCGAGCAGGGCTCCGCCGGATCCGGTTCCATGATCTACGGCACTCCTGCGCCACACTTCTGTACGAGCAGGGCGTGCCCATTGAGAAGATCCAGGACATCCTCGGCCATAGCTCCCCGACCATCACCAAGCTGATCCTACGTAGAGGTCACCCGGCAGTCCCAGCGGTCGTCGGTCGACAAGCTTAGCTTTCTCTTCGACGCCTGACGTTGGGGTCAAGCAAAGGGGTCAGGCCCGGTCCAGGAGGACCGGGCCTGATGTGTTAATGCTGGTGCGCCGCCAGGGACTCGAACCCTGAACCCGCGGATTAAGAGAAGATCGCGGATGCCGGGTCAGAGGGGCGGGTGCCTGCTCGCACGGTCGGGACGTGTCGGCTGCTGTCGTTCTCGGGGACTCGCTGGGCTGTACCGCTGGCTGTACAGCCATGCACCGTCGACCTTCTGATCCGTAGATTCCCAAGACCACTCCGCAGCCGTTCGGCAACGTCCGCGTCGCCCTGGTCGCCGCGCACCCGGCAGCCGGATCGGTTCGGCCTCGTCCGGCTCCGTTCGCCCCGGTGGCTCCCAACCCTGGCTCCAGACTGTCAGCTTAGGAATCGCACAAGATCGGCTTGGAAGGTGGCGTTACGGCCGCTCGGCGCTCTCTCGGGTGGCCTGGATTGGCCCCGGGTGACACAACCTTGTGGCCCGTGGATAGCCCGACCGATCCTGTGATCCATCGCCTAGGTTCCGGCATCGACGCTTCGTGTGGCAACCAAGACCAAGCGGATCAAGCCGTGAATGACTACGTTGAACACCGCCGGCCCAAGCGCCAGTACCAGCCACATGCTTTTGGTGAGAGGATCGTCTGCGTTAAAGAAGGCAGCCGACCAGGGCAGCCCAAGCGCGAGTAGCGGAAGGCCAGGCAGCATGAGGCCGACAGCCACGGTCGGGCCGTCGGCGCTGGCATCCATAGCAAGGAAAGCGGCCACAAGGACGAGCACTATCGCGGCATGGGCGAGCAGGACCCGCGATCCGAGTGATTTCACGACCGCACCGTAACCCTGCCTGCCGGAGGGCTGCGTGAGCACAGACACTCAAGGCTTCCTACCGCGCACGCGCCCGCTCGGCTTGACGGCTGGCGTGACCTATGCATTACGAGATCAAGATGGGCGATCCGGCGACCTGCGCAAGCGTGCTTCTACCAGCGAAAACACCTCTCGGCATTCCTCACCACTCTCCCACCGTCCGTGGACGTCTTACGGACTAGATGCGGACCGCCCGCCCCGTTGCACGTTCATGCCGGGCCGATCCTGGTGGCCGTTGCTGGCCGATCGCGCTCAATCGGCCCGGATCCCGGCTTACCGCCTGACAGCGGACACGGGAATTTCCTCGTGGACGGACACGACAGTCGGGCCTTGATGGCAGTCACCGACCGTGATGAGGTGGGCCCGAGATCCCGGGCCGGGCAATGTCGCACTCTCGCGCTAGGTTCCGGCCCATGAGTCGTGATGAGTTGCAGCGGCAGTCGCTCGAGGCCGCATTGGGCGACGTTGACAGCAATCGTCGAATTCGAGGGCGTCGCCGGCTGGCTGGCCGCCGTCGGTAGCAGTCCGGTCGACCCGCTGGGGGCTGAGGTCTGGGTGTTCGACACGAATCTGACCCAGGTGCTGTTGGTGTGCCATCCGTGGCGGGGCTGGGTTCCGCCCGGAGGGAGAGTCGAACCCGGGGAGACACCTCGTGAGGCAGCCCGCCGTGAGTTGTTTGAAGAGACGGGTGTCGTGGCCGAGCTCCTCACCCGGCCGGCCGCTGTCTGCGTCCGCTCATACCATCCCGATCATCCGGCGACACTGGGACTGTCGTATGCCGCGATTGTCGACCGGGCTGTTCCGCTGGTGGCCGAGCCCGGCCAGCCCGTCGCCTGGATGAACCTGGATCACCAGTGGGAAAGCTGCTTCTCCGACGACCCATCCCGCATTCGTCGGCATGCGCAGTGGCTGGCCCGCATTGCCCGATCTCAGCGGCGTACCCGGGTCCGCGATGCATGGGCCGGGGCGCGCGACCTTTAGCGGCGGCAGCGCCACACGAGCGGCCGGTGCGCCTGGTTCTCGTAGACGGCACCGACCACGGTCAGCCCGTCGTCGCTGATCCCGTTGGCCGTGTACGTGCCCGCCTCGGTCGCCCGGACCTCGGGCCGGCCGGGCAACCGGCGGGACGTGCCGTCCGGGGCGACGACCAGCGGCGCGCCGTCGCCGACCAGCACGTCGCCGTTGCCGGCGATCCCGGCCACCCCCGGGAATGGCAACAGGCTCACCGCCCCGGTCGTGAGATTCCACCGTACCGGCAGCATCTGCACGGCGCCGCCCTGCTGGACGCCGGGAACCATGCCGATCGCCCATTCGCCGTGCGCCGAATCGACCGAGGCGCGCGGGTAGCCGTCGGGCACCGCCAGCGCCGCCCCGGTGCCCTGCGACGTCCACCGGTAGGGCCGTTGGCCCATCGCGCCGACGACCGTGCCGTCCTCGGTGATCCCGGTCGCGGCGGAACCGGGCTGGCCGACCAGCCGGTACTCCTGCGGGCGGTCCGCCGACCACAGCACGGCGTGGTGCGATTCGCCGGCTCCGCTGGCGGTGCCGGCGATGTCGCCCCGGCCGTTGACCGCGTGCACGAGGACCGCATGGTAGCCGGGCGGGGTGGCCAGGAAGCGCAGCTTCCCGTCCCGGTAGACCCAGCCGGTGCCATCGCCGTTGGTGCCGACCACGTCGCCGCCAGCGTTGACCGCGGCCGCGTGCCGCGCGCCGGCCGGCAGGACGTCTGCCTGGCCGTCGGTCCACAGCACGACCCGCCCGTTCTCCTGCCCGGTGCCGATGTCGCCGACGATGTACCGGCCTGTGGGGTCAACGTTGTACGCCACCGCGACCGGACCGTCGATCGGCTGCGGCAACCACGACGCCGCGCAGGTGACCGGCGAGCCCGGGGCGGTCGACACGGTCCCGGCCGGTGACGCCGCGAGGGCTGGCGTGGCCGGAGCCGGCCGGCCGGCGGCCCCGCCGAGTTGGACGGCGCCCACGACGCCGAGCGCAGCCACTACCGTCACCGCAGCGATCCCGCCGACGCGGCGGCGCTGGCGGCGGCGCCGGCCGTCGCGGACCGCGCGGCCCACGTCAACCCGCGGCTCGGGAACCGGCGCCGATTGGAGCAGTGCGACGATCCGCTGGTCATCCGACATCGTCATCTCAGATTCCTCCCAGCCATCTCGGTGAGGCCGAGCACTTGGCGGACCGCCACCAGCGCCCGAGCCGTCTGCGACTTCACGTTGCCTTCGGAGCAGCCCATCGCGGCGGCCGTTTCGGTCAGCGACAGGTCGCACAGGAACCGCAGGACCAGTGCGGTGCGCTGGCCGCGGGCGAGGTGGGCGAGCGCGGCGAGCAAGCTGTCCCGCTCGGCCAGCTCGTCGTGCGGCGTGACCGGCGGGCGCTCTGGCTCCGGCATCCACCCCAGCAGCCGGACCTCTGCCCAGCTCAACCGCTTCTCGTCGACGAGCTTGTGGACCAGCATCCGGTGCACGTACGCATCGACGTTGTCGGCCCGACTGACCCGGCGCCAGTTCACGTACAGCGCCGTAATCGTCCGCTGCACCACGTCGTCGGCCAAGTGGGCGTCGCCGCACATCAGAAACGCGGTCCGATGCAGGATCGGCAGTCGCGCGGAGACGTACTCCACGAACTCACCCTCGGCATCCACCATGGGGCTCCCTCCTCCGCAAGCTCGACGGGTCCGGACGACCGTCAGGTTGCGTCGACGCCCAAGTTCGGCGGGGTGCCAGATCAGCGCCGTGGCCGTCCTGGAGTCCCATCAGCCATTCCACGAATGGTGGGGCGAGGACGGGCTTGCCGTGCCGGCCGGCTTGCGTCGGCTCGGGCGCGGACCGGCCGAGCAGTAGCTCCCACCGGGCCACTGCGGCGGCGTAGACGCCCCACCTGTCCTCGTCGAGCCGCCCCAGCCTGTCGGACAGGGCGGCGACGGTGGTGTGCAGGTCGGCCCCGCCGTCGCCGTGCTGGCCGGGTCCGCGCCCGTCGGAGGCGCGTGGCGTGGGCAGGGTCCGGGCGGGGACCCGGACTGCCGCGGAGGGCAGGGTGAGGTCGCCGTGGGAACCTCGCTGTCCGGGGCAGCCCTTTTCCCCGTCGGTGGCCCGCGGGGTGGGTAGGAGCACCTGCGACAGCGGGGGCCGGAACCCGTCGCCGGCTCGCCGGCCGGGGGTGCCGGTGTCGCTGGCTCGCGGGGTGGGCAGAAGCCGAGCCGCGCCGGTCAGCGTCCGGCTGTCGTGCGCGATTGGTGTGAAGCGTCCGGCGGTGGCGCTGGCCGACGACCGGCTGTCCGCGACACTGGGTGTGGGCAGCAGCTGTCCGGCGATGCCGCGGAGGTTGCGTTGGCTTGCCGCCACGGCCGATGGGGAGGGGGTTGGCCCGCTTGCCGCGGTCGTGGGGGTGGGCAGCAGTCCGTGTGTGGAGCCGGTGGGTTCGATGAGGTCGGGCAGGCCGTATTGGTGGCCGGGGCCTTTGCCGTCACGGGCGCACGGTGTCGGCAACGTCCGCACGCCATTGATGGTGTTCGCGGGGAGCGGCCAGCAGGAACAACCGGTCACGGCGGTGGGCGGCGCCGATGTCGGATGCGCGTAGGCACAGCCAGCTCGTGTCGTACCCGAGCGAGGCCAGGTCGGCTTCGACGACGTCGAGTCCGCGTCGGAGGAGGGCGGCCACGTTCTCCACGAAGACGACCGGCGGTCGAAGTACGCGAACGGCGTGGGCGACGCAGGTCCAGACGCTGGAGTGCTGATGGAAGGATGGCATATGTGGGAAATGCCTCGGCCGAAATGACCATGCCTCAGATCTCGCCGCTCGTCGGCGAGCCGATCAAACGTGCCGATGCCGAGCGTCTCGCGGGGGTCCTCAAGGCCCTCGCCGATCCCGCTCGGCTGCGGCTGCTCAGCCTGATCCAGTCGGTCCCCGAGGGCGAGGCGTCCGTCTCTGACCTGACCGCGCCGCTCGGCCTCTCCCAGCCGACGGTCAGTCACCACCTGCGTATCCTCACCGAGGCCGGCTTGCTGGAGCGGGAGAAGCGCGGTGTCTGGGCGTACTACCGGCTGGTGCCGAGCGCGATCGCGACGATCGCGGATCTGCTGACCCCGCCACGAAAGCGATCAGCGCGGAGAACCCGCTGACGCGCGAGCCAGATTCGCGCCGGTTCAACTGATCCATTGCATCCCGGCGGTGCCGTCGATCTGCCACGTCATACCGTGGCGGCTCACCCGGTAGGTCAGCCCCTGCCCGCTACGGCCGCTCTCGATCACGGCGAGCGGGACCTCGGCCCGGTCGCCGTCGAT
Organism: Micromonospora phytophila; assembly: GCF_023656545.1. GTDB lineage: Bacteria > Actinomycetota > Actinomycetes > Mycobacteriales > Micromonosporaceae > Micromonospora > Micromonospora phytophila. The sequence continues at coordinate 15,970 of NZ_JAMOKF010000030.1, forward strand.
GCTGATCCGGCCCCGAGGGTGACCAGGACCCCGCCGTCGATGACGTTCAAATTCTCGTCGGTGACGGTGATGGGTTGAAATAACAGCTCAGGAGGCCTGCGGTACTTTCTTCATCAACACCGATCGGTGAACAGGTGGGGTTCCTGCCGCGTTGCCGGACGTCTGACATTGGGCGACAATCGGCATCCACATTGGAGGTCATATTTCGATGAGTTCCTACACCATCACAATCGCCGCAGACGATCCCAGTCAAGCGACCACAACCCTAAAGGTCGAGGTGAGTGACACCAGTCCGCGCATCACCGAACTGGTGGTACGCGCTGGCCAGGGGGACGGGCTGACCGCTGGTCAGATCCCCGCTGTCGACCTGGACCTGCTCTTGAGGGCGATCGCGCCCGCCGCCAGCGGGCGGCAGCAGATAGCTACGCCGCCGATTGCCGGATCCGACGAGGTGCCCGCAGCCGGCGGTGTGTCCGTTGACGACGGTGAGCCCGCCGCCGAAGCGACGGCGGTCCAGGCCACCGCGCCTACAGCGGCTGCGGATGAGCCGGCGACGACTAACCCTGAGGGTGCTGGCGCGGTTGACGTCGTGGTGCCCAAGCAGGCGTCACCGGCGACCAAGGCAAGAGAGGCGAAGAAGGCCGTCCGGGCGTCGGGCAATGGCGCTACCCGCAGCCGAGCGGGCAGGGGGAAGACCGCAGCGAGCGCCAGGGCCACGACTACTGCGGGGAAGGCCATGAAGCGGTCCGCGGAAGGCGGATCCTCCGCAGGTGAGGGGCGGGTGTACCGGCGATCACCGGCCGATCTCGAAGAGGTCTACCAGCAAGCCGGGAGTGTGGCTGCCGTCGCGGACCACTACGACGTGCCGCGGCATACCGCCCAGGGGTGGATCCGCACGCTGCGTCGCCGGCAAGCCGGGCCAGTTCCTGAGTAGGGGAACCTGGAACCGGGTCGGAACGGGCCAACAGGGGTGGCGCTTCAAGGCGGGATAGAACGTGACGGCGGGGGTCGCCGTCCGGCGACGTCCCCACCAGCTCCCGTATCGCGCTTCTGCACCATTGGTATGGCAGTACTCCGGCTGGCGACAGGTCGAGGACCCGGTCGGGATGAGCGTCGAACAGGTCGGTCGTGTCCGCAAACGCATCGAACGCAGTGTCTGCGCGTAGCTCGCCGAAGTCCACGTTGCCAGAGCCAGAGCCTGATGTCAGTCCCCCGGAATCGTCGCCTCCACGCTATCCGGGGAACCTCACGGGCGACGCGAGAGAGGGTGGGTGGCAATGTCACAGCAGCGAGCGGCACGATAGGTGCCGTGACGGCTCCCACCCGCCCGCCCCTGGCGGTACTGGACGCGGTGCTGGAGCGGTTGACCTACGTCAACGAGGAGACCGGCTACACCGTCGCCCGCGTAGCCACCGACCGCAGCAGTGACCTGTTGACGGTGGTCGGTGCGCTGCTCGGCGCCCAGCCCGGGGAGAGCCTGCGCCTGTCGGGGCGGTGGTCGTCGCACCCGCAGTACGGGCGGCAGTTCGAGGTCGACTCCTACACCACGGTGCTGCCCGCCACGATCCAGGGCATCCAGCGTTACCTCGGCTCGGGCCTGGTCAAGGGCATAGGTCCGGTGTTCGCCGAGCGGATCGTCGCCCACTTCGGCCTCGACACCCTCCGGGTCATCGAGGAGGAACCCGCCCGGCTGGTCGAGGTCCCCGGCCTGGGTCCGAAGCGAACGGCGAAGATCACCGCGGCGTGGGAAGAGCAGAAGGCCATCAAGGAGGTGATGGTCTTCCTCCAGGGGGTCGGGGTGTCCACGTCCCTGGCCGTGCGGATCTTCAAAAAGTACGCCGACGCCGCCATCTCGGTGGTGCGCAACGAGCCGTACCGGTTGGCGGCCGACGTGTGGGGCATCGGCTTCAAAACCGCCGACACCATCGCCCAGGCCGTGGGCATCCCCCACGACAGTCCGCAGCGGGTGAAGGCCGGCCTGCAGTACACCCTGTCGGAGGCCACCGACTCCGGGCACTGCTACCTGCCCGCCCCGCAGCTCATCGCGGACGCCACCAAGATCCTGAACGTGCCCGGCGACCTCGTCGCCGGCTGCCTCGACGACCTGATCGCTGAGGAGGGCGTGGTCCGCGAGGTGCTGCCCGGCTCTGACGGCGAGCCCGTGCCGGCGGTGTATCTCGTGCCGTTCCACCGCGCCGAGCAGTCCCTGGCCGGGTCGCTGCAGCGGCTCCTGGAAGTCCGAGCCGACCGGCTGCCCCACTTCGCCGACGTCAACTGGGACAAAGCCCTCGCCTGGTTGAAGGCCCGCACCGGCGCCGACCTCGCCGCCGAGCAGGAGCAGGCGGTCCGGCTGGCGCTGACCTCCAAGGTCGCCGTGCTGACCGGCGGGCCCGGCTGCGGCAAAAGCTTCACCGTCCGCTCGATCGTCGAACTCGCCGCCGCGAAGAAAGCCAAGGTCACCCTCGCCGCGCCGACCGGCCGCGCCGCGAAGCGCCTGTCGGAGCTGACCGGGCATCCCGCGGCCACCGTGCACCGGCTGCTGCAGCTGCGCCCCGGCGGCGAGGCCACCTACGACCGGGACAACCCCCTCGACGTCGACCTCCTGGTCGTCGACGAGGCGTCGATGCTCGACCTCATCCTTGCCAACAAGCTCGTCAAGGCCGTCCCACCCGGCGCGCACCTGCTCCTCGTCGGCGACGTCGACCAACTCCCCTCCGTCGGCGCCGGCGAAGTCCTCCGCGACCTCCTCGCCGCCCCAGCCATCCCCCGGGTGCGGCTGACGCAGATCTTCCGCCAGGCCGCCCAGTCCGGCGTCGTCACCAACGCCCACCGCATCAACGCCGGAAAGCCACCCCTCCTACAAGGCCTCGCCGACTTCTTCCTGTTCGCCTGCGACGACACCGACGCCACCGCCGCCCTGACCGTCGACGTCGCCTGCACCCGCATCCCGGCGCGCTTCGGCCTCGACCCGCGCCGCGACGTGCAGGTCCTCACCCCCATGCACCGCGGCCCGGCTGGGGCCGGCGCCCTCAACGGGTTACTGCAACAGCGGCTCACGCCGGGTCGGGAGGGGCAACCGGAGCGCCGAATGGGCGGGCGGGTGTTCCGGATCGGCGACAAGGTCACCCAGATCCGCAACAACTACGACAAAGGCCAAGCCGGAGTGTTCAACGGCACCGTCGGCGTCGTCACCGCCCTGTCCACTGAGGAACAGTCCCTGACCGTGCGCACCGACGAGGACGAAAGCATCGACTACGACTTCGACGAACTCGACGAACTCGCCCACGCCTACGCCATCACCATCCACCGCTCCCAAGGATCCGAATACCCCGCCGTGGTCATCCCCCTGACCACCAGCGCCTGGATGATGCTGCAACGCAACCTGCTCTACACCGCCGTCACCCGCGCCAAACAACTCGTCGTCCTCGTCGGCTCCCGCCGCGCCCTCGCCACCGCCGTACGCACCGTCGGCGCCGGCCGCCGCCACACCGCCCTCAACCACCGTCTCGCCTGACACCAGCCCAGGACGCTGCCCTTGGAGCCCTTTCTCGATGTCCATGAGGCTCTCCACCTCGCCGGGGACGAAGGCCCGCGACGTAGGCCAGGCCGACGACGTTGTCGACCTGGGAGACGGCGTTGGTGATGACCGCCCCGCCGTAGGAGTGACCGACCGCGAGGACCCGCCCGGGAGCTGCTTGATCGCGCTGGCCACGTAGGCGGCGTCCTCGGCGATACCGCGCAGCGGATTGGAGATCGCGGTCGTGGGCACGCCCGCGGCGAGCAGTCGCTCGACCACCCCGTTACAGCTGGAGCCGTCGGCGAAGGCGCCGTGCACCAGGGCCACGGTGATGTCTGATGGCATGTCGCTCATGGTTCCCCGTCTCGCCGGGCCGCCGGACGGTTGGCCGAGTTGCGCTGCGACTTCCCGAAGAAGCCGGTTGATCGACGGGTGCCCCGCTGACGAGCGGCGGTTGCCTCGTCCTGACCAAGCTATGTGTGTGGCGCTGGCCCCGGCGGACGATCCGGGAAACGAGGCACCCTCTGCACTGGGAGGCTGAATCGCCAGGCCACCCTGCTCAAGCAGGGGAATACGCCGTCAGTCAGCAGGTAGGCAGCCAGCCGCAACCTCCGCGCGAGTCGGAGTGCCTGCCATGCGATCTGCCACCCGCGAGACCGAGAACTGCGGCGACGGGTGCACCGCCAACAGGCGCGGCAGCGGCCCACAAAGCACATCGTCGGCCTGGTCGTGTCCGTCACCGGCACCGCCGTCACGCTCGCCGCCTAACTCGCCATGGGCACCTCCTGGCGCATCGGCGTCGACCCGTCCGAACGCACCGAGTTGGTGACCGACGGCGCGTTTGCGCTCGCCCGCAATCCCATCTTCACCGCCATGGCGGCCAGCACACTCGGGCTGACACTCATGGTCCCCAACGCGGTGGCACTCGCCGCCTTGCTCGTCCTGGTACTGGGCTGCAACTGCAAGTTCGCGCGGTCGAGGAGCCTTACCTGATCGCCACCCACAGCGAGGCCTACCGACGCAATGCCGCCAGAGTCGGACGCTTCGTCCCCCGGATCGGCCGGCTACGCCAGACTTAGAGGTCCTAACAAAGCCGGGTGACGGGTCGGTACGTGATGATGCAGGTGGCCAAGGCGAGGAAGGCTTCGTGGAAGTCGTCGCGGCGTTCCCAGCGGATGCGTAGCCGTTTCATGCCGTGGTACCAGGCGATCGTGCGCTCGATGACCCATCGGACTACTCCGAGACCGGAGCCGTGGGGTTGACCGCGGCGGGCGATGCGCGGGCGGATGCCCTTGGCCCGTACCGCCCGGAGGTACTTGTCGTAGTCGTAGGCGCGGTCGCCGAAGATCTGGTCGGGGCGCCACAGGGCGCGCAGAACCATGAACCGAGCCAGTTGCGGAATGTTCTCGCTGATCTCCGACCTAGCCCACGACTCCGGGTCTAGGGCTCCAAGCTCCTTGAACCTCTCCGCGAGCGAGACGGCAGATTCGCGGACATCCGGCGACAGAGTCGCCAACCACTCGTCCCACGTAGGCCAAAAAGTCATCTCGTGATCATGCCGTCGCCTCGTCCGGTGGCCAACCCCAGCGCTCGGCGCGGTGCGCCGGATGCCCGACAACCGGAACCGACCGGTTCGGTGTGAAGGAATGATCGGCGGCCGATGGACTGGGCGGGTAGGGGCGTCGGGCTGTCCGAACAGTCCGCCAGCGTCCACAGGCGTCCGGCCTTGTTCCTGCGCGTCGTCACCCAGTTAGTCAGTCATGAGCCAGCGGTAGTCGTAGCTGATCGCATCCCAGCACTGCCGGACCCATCGTCGCTTGTTCGGCGAAGCGGTACGCCACATGAAGGCGATGCCCTCATGGATGCGGTCCCGGCGAGTCGGATCGAGCCAGGCAGGAAGGTTGTGGCACAGGTCGGCGAGGGTATGCACCTGCTCCTGGCGGCGGTTGTCCGGCACGGCCCGATCCCCATCAGACGCTGCCAGGTAGCGAATCATCAGTAGGGACTCCGTCAGTAGGTGCGCGACAGCCGCTTCGGCCGCCTCCTGGTCGTCGTGCCGCGCGAGCGTCATGTCGTCCTCCTTCGTCCGGCGTAAGCAGTAGAGCGAGTCCTCCGCCATCCCGTCTGCCGCCGACCCGCCCTCCGGGGAGCGGGCCGCCGCCCGGTCCGCCACGTCAAGCGGACCTTGACGCACGTACGGACGCTGGCGGGCCGGGCGGTGGTCTGCTCGGCTCGCCCGGGTCGTCGGCTGGCGGGATGGCCCTGGGCAACCACCCACGGACCGCGACCCGCCGACGGAGCCCCGGCCATCCTGGAGTCGTTGCGCCCCCGCCGGAGGCGCAGTAAACCCGCGACCCCGCGACCAGCGCGACCCGCCGCACGGACCCCGCGTGCCCTCCCCTGCGCCGCGCTGCTCGGGCGCGGCGCGGCCGGCTGCCGGCACCGAACCTTCACCACGCTCTGAGCTACCCGTCTGCGGCGGCCCCCGGGCTTCCCGCTCTCCGCGCCAGCCGCCGGGCGTTCGGCGGGGCTGGCCGCGAGCCCCAAGCGAGCGAGCCAGCCGCGCGCCCTGGCGGCGGCGCGTGCGGCCCGTTCAGGGCCGCCTTGAAGACGTACAGAAACTTTGAACAGCTCCGCCGGCAGGCGGCCGATTCGCACATGTGTTCGAGTAGGCTGCTGCCGGTGGAGGTACGCGGTCGCTGGTGGATTGGGTCGTGGGGCGCTCGTCGCGATATCTGGCTGGTCTCCGACGGTCAGCTTTGGCGGGTCCGTGGCCGCCTCGGCGGTGACGGAGGGCAAGAATTCTCGTACGACTTCACCGGCGAGGCATCAGCCTGGTCGATGGTCGACCGGATGATGAAGACCTCGGCCGGCACCTGGCGCGACCTCACGGAGGCGGTCCGGCAGGAGTCGAACCGCCGGACAACTCACTAGGGCGACAGTCGTCGGATCACCACGCCTAAAGTCGGTGTTCCTGTCGCACGCGCCTGGGACGCAGCACCGAGCGGAGTCTGACGATGGCTGCGGAGTAGCTGGAGATGTCGGTGACACAGCCGTGGCCCGGGTGTGCGAGCAAGAACCTCCCGTCCCACTCGATCAGGAGCGCATCGGCCAGCGGCACCGTGTGCACGTCACCGTCGCCGTCCACCGTGGCGACGCTGTCGGAGCTGACGATCAGGACGCCGTTGGAGCCGAGCCGCTTCAGCAACGCCGGCCGGTACACCTCACCGGAGGGCTGCACGCTGCCGCGGGGGCAGGCCTGCTCGGCGGTGCCGGGTAGTGCAGGTCGCGTCCCGTGCGGCACGACCACCATCGCGGAGGACAGCCATCCAGCCATCAGGTCGCGCGCCGCCTCCGGGGTGAACCGGCGCAGGCGGTCCGGCGGATCCGGCGGAACGAATTCGGTCGTGCCGAACAGCTCCCGCTGGGCGGCCGACTCCAGCGGCCCGACCCGCTCCAGCACGTCCGGTGGCTCCTTCCGCAGCTGGCTGAGGGTCACTGGCGGGGCCTCGGCGAACGCAATCTCACGGTCGAGGTCCGCCTGCGACGGACCCTCGCCGATCAGCCGCTGCATCTCGGCCCAGAGGATTTCCGCCGCGGTCGCCGCGTCCGAGCCCTTCGCCTTCTTTTGCCGCGTGCGGAGGATCAGCCCGTACTCGTGCAGGGCCGCGTCGAGCGCCAGGAACTCGGGGTAGCTCGCGTAGGGAAGCCCGGCGCGGGCCAGGGCCGTGTCGACGCGCGACATCAGGACCCGGAGGAGCATGATCGCCGCCGCGTCGGGTTCGGCCCGGAACGCCAGCCCGGCTCCGCGGACCTGGTCGGCGTACCAGACGGGGCCGCTCTGGTATCGCCCGGACGGCGTGGGGTGGGTGACTCGTGGCCCGGTGGGCAGGGGGAGGCGCATGGCCGGCGGCGCGGCGGCGGTCAGGGCGAGGACCGCGTTGCCGGCGGTGAAGAACGTCCGCACGTGCCGCCCGATCTCATCGGCGGTGAAGAGCCGGTAGTCCACCACCGGCCAGCGGGCCAGGCCGGGGCCGCGAGGACCGTAGCGGCGAGCGAGCAGTGATCCCCAGGGGTCGTGCAGACCATCGTCAACACCCCCGAGGTACCGGTCACCGGGGTCAGCGTCGGCCAGCGCGTCGGCGAGGTCCGCGGGCGGAAGGCCGTTGAGGATCGTGCAGATGGCGGCGAAGTGCTCCGCGATCTGCACGGGGGAGCCGGCCGCGGTGAAGGACGTTTCGCTCAGGGCGGTCATCTCGGTGCACTGGTCCGCGACGTATGGCTCGGCCCGCAGCACCAACTCCTGCACCACGTGGGTCAGGCCGATCGTGTCGAGGTCCTCGTCGCGGGGGTCGCAGCCGAAAGAAAGCGTCCCGGCGAGCGGGCCGGGAATTTTCTCCTCGAGAACGGTCACCCCGTCGATCTCCCGTCGTTGCATGCGTGGATCGTAGGGTGGCCGGGCAAACCACCATTGCCGGCGCGAGGTCGTGCCCGCTGGCACTTGGCCTGCGGCGTGGGGAACTTCTCGGGCTGCGATGGTCGGACGTCGACCTGAACGCCGGACAGTTGCGGGTGTGGCAGACGTTGCAGCGGGTTCGCGGCGATGGTGTGGTGTTCGGCCCACCCAAGTCATGCCGCTCCCGCCGCGTGCTGACGATGCCGGCCGTCGTGATCCAGGCGCTCAAGCGTCACCGCAGCCGCCAGAAGCATGAGCGCAGCCTCGCCGATGGGCATTGGCAGGAGACGGGCTTGGTGTTTACCACCGCCACCGGCCGCCACGTCGAACCACGCAACCTGAACACCGCCTTCAGCCGGTTGATCGTCCGGGCCGGTGTGCGGTCCATCCGCTTTCATGACCTGCGGCACACCTGCGCGACGCTGCTCCTGGGGGCAGGCGTGTCGCCACGAGTCGTCATGGACATCCTCGGCCACTCCCAGATCGCAGTGACCATGACATCTACGGGCACGTCATGCCGGCCATGCAGCAAGAGGCCGCAGGACACATGGACGCGGCGCTCACTGAGCCTGAGGCGGGTGATGGCGCTGACGAGTGACACCGTTGCTGTCACTCGCCCGGAAACGACATCTGGGCACCCACCCACGAGGGGTGAATGCCCAGATGATTGCTGGTGCGCCGCCAGGGACTCGAACCCCGAACCCGCGGATTAAGAGTCCGCTGCTCTGCCAGTTGAGCTAGCGGCGCTCGTCGGCAACGGAGAGAACATTAGCACGGGCTCTGAGCCGGGTTCCAATCCGGCCCCCGGCTCCCCCCTTCGGTCGAGCTTAACGGGTAAAGGGGACGAAAGCCCCTGGTACGCGCTCGCGGGGGCCTGCGGAACGGCGGTGATGCGGCACGATGTCCGCCAAGCACGCGAGAACAGAGGTGGGGATGGGCAGGTTCGCGCGGGCCGGGGCGATGGTGGGCGCTCTCGGTCTGATGGCGTCGTTGGCTCTGACGGGCTGCGGCGACGAGCAGAAGAAGGCGGAGTTCGTCGGCGCCGCCGCGCCGAGCACGAGCGCGTCCGCCGAAACCGCAGCCCCGGTGGCACCGAGCGGCCCGCCGCTGACGGTGAGCCCGGCCGACGGGGCGAAGGGCAAGCCGGTCAGCTCGGAGATCAGCGCCAAGCTTCCCGACGGCGCCAAGGTGTCCGCCGTCACCCTGACCGCTGCCGACGGCGATCGGGTCGAGGGCCGGGTGCGTGCGGACGGCTCCTCCTGGGTGCCCTCCACCCCGTTGAAGTACGGCACCCGCTACAAGGCCACCGTCACGGCGACCGGGACCGACGGCGCGACCAGCCAGGGCACCAGCACCTTCACCACGATGGCGAAGCCCAGGTCGATGATCAGCTCGGGCCTCTACCTCTTCGACGACAAGACCTATGGCGTGGCGATGCCGGTGGTCACCGAGTTCAGCCCGGGCATCCCGAAGAAGGACCGGGCCGCCGTGCAGAAGCGCATGTTCGTGCGGACCGACCCGCCGCAGCCGGGTGCCTGGCACTGGGTCGACAACGGCACCCAGGCCTACTACCGGGCGCCGGAGTACTGGAAGCCGGGCACGACGATCGAGGTCCGCATCGCGCTGGCCGGCATCCCGCTGAGCAATGGCCGCTACGGCAACGTCGACCGGGTGGCGACCGGGAAGATCGGCCGGGCCTTCGAGATGAAGGTGGACAACGGCACCAAGAAGATGACGGTGTACGAGGACGGCGTGGTGGTCCGCACCTTGCCGGTCAGCCTGGGCAAGAAGAAGACGCCCTCCTCCAGCGGCACGATGGTGGTGATGGAGAAGAAGGAGTCCACGGTCTTCGACACCCGCGACGATCCCGACCCGGCCAACCGCTATGTCACCGAAATCGACTTCGCCCAGCGGCTGACCTGGGGCGGCGAGTACATCCACGCCGCTCCGTGGTCGGAGCACGTCCAGGGCCGGCAGAACGTCTCGCACGGCTGCGTCAACGTCTCGACGGCGAACGCGAGGTGGCTGTTCGAGAAGACGAAGATCGGCGACCCGATCACCATCACGGGCACCGAGCGCCGGCTGGCCGCCGGCAACGGCTGGACGGCCTGGAGCCTGAGTTGGTCGGAGTTCGTCGAGGGCAGCGCCCTGCCGGTGCCAGAGGGTGGTGCCGGGCCGGCGTTCTGACCGTCGTCCCACCGAGCGGTGCCGCGACCGGCCCGCATCATCCCGGGCCGGTCGCGGCGTACCGCGCCAGCGCACCGACAAAGGCGAGCACTCCTCGCAAAGGTCGGGATTGTAGCAACATTCGGGCAGCTCGTCCGGCGTGTTTCGGTTCACCTTCCGGAACGGGTACCTGTCCCGGTGCGTCAGTGAGGGACGATGGGCAACCGGGGACCACGACTGTGAGGGAATCATGCGAGCTGTCCAGAACCAGCTGATCCGGCACGGAGGCGACCGCCGGGGCGGGCGACGCCGCGGGTTCGTGGCGGGGATGCTCGCCGTGACGCTCGCGCTGGCCTCCGCCTGCACCGACGGCGACGGGGGCAAGTCGTCGGGCTGGCAGGGCGGTGCGGACCGGGCCGACGCGCCGAAGGCCGCGGCCACCATCGTCGAACCCGCGGCCGACGCCAAGGACGTGCCCGCCTCGACCGGCATCACCTTCACCACGAAGGACGCGCAGGAGACCACCGTCGAGCTCAAGGACTCGGCCGGCAAGGCCGTCGAGGGTGAGCTCTCCGCCGACGGCACGAGCTGGCTGCCCGCCGGGGCGCTGGAGTACGGCGCGACCTACACCGCCACGGTGACCGCGACCGGTGACGACGGCAAGCCCGCCGCAGCGACGAGCACCTTCACCACCATGGCGAAGCCCGCCCAGCAGATCCGGGTGAGCAGCTTCCTCGGCGACGGCCAGGTGGTCGGCGTCGGCATGCCGCTGATCGTCAAGTTCAGCCGGAACATCCCCGAGGACCACCGGGACGACGTCCAACGCCGGATGACGGTCACCTCCACCCCGGCCCAGGAGGGCATCTGGCACTGGGTCAGCCCCACCGAGGTGCGCTACCGCCCCAAGGAGTTCTGGCAGGCCAACAGCGTCGTGTCGTACCGCGTCCAGGCCGGCGGCCTGCCCCTGGGCGACGGCTGGTACGGCCGGGCCGACCTCTCGGTGGACGTCAAGATCGGCCCGGCGCTGGTCATGACCGTGGACAACAAGACCAAGCGGATGACCGTCACGAAGGACGGCACCGTGATCAAGACCATCCCGGTCAGCCTCGGCAAGAAGGCGACCCCGTCCTCCAGCGGCACGATGGTGGTGATCGAGAAGCTGCGCAAGACGGTCTTCGACACCCTGGAGGAGCTCGGCCCCGTCGAGGGCTACCGCACGAAGATCGACTATGCCCAGCGGCTGACCTGGGGCGGCGAGTTCATCCACGCCGCCCCCTGGTCGGAGGGGCAGCAGGGGCGGGTCAACGTCTCGCACGGCTGCGTGAACGTCTCGATGGCCAACGGCGCCTGGCTCTTCGCCAACACCCGCATGGGCGACCCGATCACCGTCAAGGGCACCGAGCGCAGGCTGCAGAACGGCAACGGCTGGACCGACTGGAACATGAGCTGGGACGAGTACGTCAAGGGCAGCGCCCTGCCGTACGAGCCGCCGGCCGCCGACGGCGCCGGGGCGACCCCGGACCCGGACGTCACCCCGGAGGCCACCCCCACCGCCTGAGCCCGGCAACGACGAAGGCCCCCTCCGCGAGGAGGGGGCCTTCGGCTACCGGGTGACTGATGGGAATTGAACCCACGACAACCGGGACCACAACCCGGTGCTCTGCCAACTGAGCTACAGCCACCATGCCTTCCCCGCCCGGTCGACCGCCCCGGGCTGGGTGCGGACCAATAATAGCCCCACCCCCGCCCGCCGCGTCCAGCGGGTTCGCACCGGCCGGCTCAGAGTTCGGCGGCGATCGCCCGGGCAGCCTCCACGTCGGGGCCGGGCAGCGGCACGAAGACGGTCCGCCGGTAGTACTCCAGCTCCCGGATGCTCTCCCGGATGTCGGCCAGCGCCCGGTGCGCGAGCCCCTTCTGGGGCTGGCCGAAGTACACCCGCGGGTACCAGCGCCGGCAGAGTTCCTTGATCGAGGAGACGTCGATCATCCGGTAGTGCAGGTGCGCGTCGAGGCGGGGCATGTCCCGGGTGATGAAGCCCCGGTCGGTGGCGATGGAGTTGCCGCAGAGCGGGGCGGTGCGCGGGTCCTTGACGAAGCTGGCGACGTAGTCGAGGACCATCTCCTCGGCCTCGGCCAGGGTCACCGTCGAGCGACGGACCTCCTCGGTCAGCCCCGACTTGCCGTGCATCGTCCGGACGATCTCCGGCATCGCCTCCAGCGCCGCCTCGTCGGCGTGGATCACCACGTCGACGCCGGCACCGAGCACGTTGAGATCGGGATCGGTGACGAGCGCGGCGACCTCGATCAGCTTGTCCCTGCCGAGGTCCAACCCGGTCATCTCACAGTCGATCCAGACGAGGAGGTCAGCCACCGGCACAGCCTACGCGCAGCCCATCGGCCGCGCCGCGCACCGTGGCCCGGGCCGACCGCTAGGGTTTCGGAGTGCCAGCCGAACCCGTCGCACCGCCCGCCGTCACCGACGAGGTCCCCGGCGGCCGTAGGGTCCGTCGGGTCGTCGCCGTGCTGGCGCTGGCCGCCGTGCTGCCGGCGCTCTACCTGCCGGGTCTGGTGCACGACTTCTTCGACCTGAAGATCTACATGCGGGCGATGGACTGGTGGGCGGCGGGCAACCCGCTCTACGACTACGTCCAGCCCGACCGGGTGCAGGGCGAGCTCTACTTCACCTACCCGCCGTTCAGTGCCCTGCTGCTGCGGCCGTTCGCGCTGCTGCCGCTGGGCGCCACCGTGGTGATCTTCACGATCCTGACCGGGCTCGGCGTGGTGGTCACCACGCGGTGGCTGCTCGCCCCGGTGATCGCCCGGCACCAGCTGCCCCGGGTCTTCGCTCTCGCCGTGGCGGTGCTGCTGGTCCTCGCGGTGGAGAGCACCCGCGAGACGGTCACCTTCGGGCAGATCAACATGCTGCTGGTCGTGCTGATCCTGGCCGACCTGCTCTTCGCCGTACCAAGGGGAAGTCGGTGGGCCGGTATCGGCGTCGGGCTGGCGGCGGCGCTCAAGCTCTTCCCGGGCATCTTCATCGTCTACCTGCTGGCCGCCCGCCGCTGGCGGGCGGCGGCGGTGGCGAGCGCGACGGCCGCCGCCGCGACCCTGCTGGCCGCCGCGGTCGCACCCCGTGACTCGTGGCGGTTCTGGACCCACGAGCTCTGGGCCACCGACCGGGTCGGCCGCACCGACTACACCGGCAACCAGTCGCTGTTCGGGCTGCTGAGCCGGATCACCGCGCCGGACAAGCCGGGGCGGCTGATCTGGCTGCTGCTGGTGGTGGTCGTCGTGGGGTACGGGCTGTGGCGGGCGGTGCGGGCCCTGCGCGCCGGGGACCCGCTCACCGGCCTGACCCTCACCGGCCTGGTCGGCGCGCTGGTCAGCCCGATCACCTGGACCCACCACATCTACTGGTTCATCCCGGCGGTGGTGGTGCTGGCGGACGCGGCCTGGAGCGCCGACCCGGCCACCCCGGAGGGGGCCCGGCGCCGGCGCCGGTTGGCGACGCTGGCCGTGGGCACGTCCGCTCTCATCGTGTACGGGGTGGTGACCTTCTACGACTGGGGGGTCGCCCCGGCGCGTACCGACTCACCGGGCGAGTTCCTGGCGCGCAACACGTACGTGCTGCTCAGCCTGCTGCTGCTGGTGACGCTGCCGGTGCGGTCGTCGCCCGGCAAGTCGCATCAAATGGACAGACTTCCCGAATAGCCCCCTTCACCGCTAACCTGGTCTCAACTACCCCACGCGTCTCTCGGGTAGCACCGATCCCCCGGTGAAGGCGGCCCTCCGCGTCGGCAGCGCGGAGGGCCGCTCGCCGTCCACGGTCAGCGGGGGGTGTCCGGCGCGGCCGGGCGCAGCCGCCCCTCGGTCGGCACCGGATCGGCCGTCCGTTCCGGCGTGGTCGGCGGCCACGCCAGCGTCAGGTTCACCTCGGGCGGCGGCACCGGCCCGTCCCCGGACGGCGCGACGAGATCGGCGAGGGTCGCCGGCCGGCGCGCTGGCACCGGACCGATCGCCGGGCGAGCCCGCTCGGCGGCGCCCACCGACGCCAACTGCCGGACGCCGACCAGGGACCGGTCGCTGTCCCGGGTCGGCTGGGCGCCCAGCCCGCTGAGCGAGGTCACCCCGAGGCGTCCGGCCAGCACCGGCACCTGGTCCGGCTCGACGACGAAGACCACCTCGCGGGGCCGTACCGGGCGCAGCAGGAGCAGCAGGGCCAGCGCCACCGCCAGCACTCCGCCGGCCAGCAGGCCCGCGGTCACCGGAACGGGCCAGCCGGCCCGCAGCTCGGCGCGCAGCTCCAGGGTCACATCGGCGCGCCCGTCCGGGCGCATCACCACCAGGCTCAGCCGCCGGTCGGCCAGCTCCTGCGGGGTCCACTCCAGCGCGCCGATCCCCTCGCGTATCCAGAAGGGACGGCCGAGGGGCGTCGGGGCGGGCTCGGCGGCCGGCGCGGGCGTGGCCGGCCCGGCCTG
>NZ_JAMOKF010000302.1 GCF_023656545.1 Micromonospora phytophila
CGAGCGGACCGCCGAGCGGGCGGACCGCCGAGCGAGCCGGTCACACCCCGGCCGGCCGAGCGACCCGTCACCGCACAGCCGGCCGGGCGACCAGGGCCGCTGCCGGCGGACGAGCCGGGCCGTCCCCGGAGACACAGAAAGGCCGGCCGCCCGGGGTGCGGGTCGGCCGGCCGGTTGCCCGGTCAGCGGGGGATGATCAGGGCCATCGCCTCGGCGCGCGACTTGGCGTCGTGCTGGAGGGTGCCCCGTACCGCCGAGGTGATGGTCTTGGCGCCGGACTTCTGGATGCCGCGCATCGCCATGCACATGTGCTCGCACTCGAGCACCACCACCACGCCGCGCGGCTGGAGCTTGCTCATCAGCAGGTCGGCGATCTGCGAGGTGAGCCGCTCCTGCACCTGCGGCCGGCGGGCGAAGACCTCCACCAGCCGGGCCAGCTTGGACAGGCCGGTGATCCGCCCGTCGGGCCCGGGGATGTAGCCGATGTGGGCGCTGCCGCGGAACGGCAGCAGGTGGTGCTCGCAGAGGCTCATCATGTCGATGTCCCGGACGAGCACCAGTTCCTCGTGGTTGGCCTCGAACGTGGTGCTGAGCACCTGGGCCGGGTCGACCCGGAGGCCGGCGAAGAGTTCGGCGTACGCCCGCGCCACCCGGGCCGGGGTCTGCTGGAGGCCGTCGCGGTCGGGGTCCTCGCCGACCGCGATCAGGATCTCGCGGACCGCCTTCTCGATCCGCCCGAGGTCCATGGTGTCCTCAATGGGGCGGCCGGTGAGCTTGCCGCTGATCAGACGCGCGGCGACGTAGTCGAGCGCGTCGTCCCCGTCCGGCTCGGTTGCGGAGACGGCCAGCCCCCGGTGGTCCCGGGAGCTGGCCGTCGGGTCGATGCTCAGTGCGTACCGTCCGAGTTGTTCGAGTTGTTGGCGGACGGACCGCCCACCGTCGCCTGGGCGCCGTCGGCCTGGGCCTGCACCTTCAGCGCCTCCTTCTCCGCCGGCGTGAGCACGGGCGGCTCGGTGGAGGGCTGGCGCTTGCCGAAGCCGTTGTACGGCGCCATCGGCGGCCGCTTGGCCACCCGGGCGCAGATCCGGGCCATGTCGGCGGTGGAGAGGGTCTCCTTCTCCATCAGCTCCAGCACGATGTTGTCCAGGACGTCCCGGTACTCCACCAGGATCTCCCAGGCCTCGTCGTGGGCCACCTCGATCAGCGCCCGCATCTCGCCGTCGATCTCGGCCGCCACCACGTCGGAGTAGTCCCGCTCGTGGCCCATGTTGCGGCCGAGGAACGGCTCGTCGCCGCTGGTGCCGTACTTGATCGCGCCGAGCTTGGAGCTCATGCCGTACTGGGTGATCATCGCCCGGGCCAGCTGGGTGGCCTTCTCGATGTCGTTGCCGGCGCCGGTGGTCGGCTCGTGGAAGACCAGCTCCTCGGCGGCCCGACCACCCAGCGCGTACGCCAGGGTGTCGACCATCTCGGCGCGGGTCTGGGTGTACTTGTCCTCGGTGGGCAGCACCAGGGTGTGACCCAGCGAGCGACCGCGGGACAGGATCGTCACCTTGTGCACCGGCGCGGCGTGCGGCAGCGCCCAGGCGACCAGCGCGTGGCCACCCTCGTGGTACGCGGTGATCTTCTTCTCCTGGTCGCTCATCACCCGGGTCCGGCGCTGCGGACCGGCGATCACCCGGTCGATCGACTCCTCCAGGGAGTCGTTGGTGATCGCCCGCTGGTCCTTGCGGGCGGTGAGCAGCGCGGCCTCATTGATCACGTTCGCCAGGTCGGCGCCGCTGAAGCCGGGGGTACGCCGGGCCACCGCGTCGAGGTCGACGTCGGGGGTGAACGGCTTGCCCTTCCCGTGCACCCGCAGGATCGCCTTGCGGCCCTCCATGTCGGGGGCGTCCACCGGGATCTGCCGGTCGAAGCGGCCCGGGCGCAGCAGCGCCGGGTCGAGGATGTCCGGCCGGTTGGTGGCGGCGATCAGGATGACCCCGCCCTTGACGTCGAAGCCGTCCATCTCGACGAGCAGCTGGTTGAGCGTCTGCTCGCGCTCGTCGTGGCCGCCGCCCATACCGGCGCCGCGGTGCCGGCCGACGGCGTCGATCTCGTCGACGAAGACGATCGCCGGGGCGTTCGCCTTGGCCTGCTCGAAGAGGTCGCGGACCCGGCTGGCGCCGACACCGACGAACATCTCCACGAAGTCCGAGCCGGAGATGGAGTAGAACGGCACCCCGGCCTCGCCGGCGACCGCGCGGGCCAGCAGCGTCTTACCGGTACCGGGCGGGCCGAAGAGCAGCACGCCCTTGGGGATCTTCGCGCCGAGGGCCTGGTACTTCGCCGGGTTCTGCAGGAAGTCCTTGATCTCGTGCAGTTCCTCGACGGCCTCGTCGGCGCCGGCCACGTCCGCGAACGTGGTCTTCGGCGTGTCCTTGGTGATCATCTTCGCCTTGGACTTGCCGAAGTTGAGCACGCGGGAGCCGCCGCCCTGCATCTGCGACATGAAGAAGAGCAGCAGGAGCACCAGCAGGGCGATCGGGAGCAGGTTGACCAGCAGGCTCACCCAGATGCTGTCGGACGACACCTTGGCGTCGGCCGGGCCGGTGACCCGGTTGTTCGCCTTGGCCTCGAGGACCTCGTTCCAGACCTCGTCGCCGACCTCGTAGGGGAACTGCGCCTCGATCTTGTCGGTGGTGGTGTCACCGAACTTGATCTTCTCGGCCAGGTCGAGCTGGATCGTCTGTTCCTTGTCCTGGAAGACGACCTTGTCGATCTTGGGCTGGTCCGTGTTGAGCTGGTCGAGCGCAATGGAAGTGTCCACGCGGTGGTAGCTGGGACCAGCGGTGAACAGTTGACTGAGCACAACGGCGCCGAGGATGACCAGGATGATCCAGACCACCGGTCGGCGGAAGAAACGCGTACGTTCCATGCTGTAGTCGAGCGCCAAGGCGCCCGCATCCTCCTGATCGACGTCCTGACCGTCTGATGGTGTCGCCGCCGGTGGCGGCGGCCGGAGCCGCCGTGCGGGCCGGCCTCGACCCCGGGGCGCGATAACTGCCGCGCCGCGGTCATTCGACGGTACACCGTTCGTGCCAGATGTGAGCTTGCGAGCCCAGCAGTTACGCGTACGGCGAACCGGGGTTTCAGCCGGCGTGGCGGAAGCTCCCCACCCGGCCACCCGACCGCCCGGTCACGCGGTTCGAAGGGTCGGGCGTGGAGGGTGCCTCCACGCCACCGACCTATACCGTAGACCGGTGAGCTGAGAACCCGCTGAACGTCGGCTCGATGGGTGCCGATGAGAGTGGGGCTCAGGCCCGGGCGTACACCTCGGGCTTGAGCACGCCGACGAAGGGCAGCTCGCGGTAGCGCTCGCCGAAGTCGAGGCCGTAGCCGACGACGAACTCGGTCGGGATGTCGAAGCCGACGTACTTCACGGGGACCGGCACCTTGACCGCGTCCGGCTTGCGGAACAGCGCGACCACCTCGACGCTCGCCGCGGAGCGGGACTCCAGGTAGCGCAGCAGCCAGGAGAGGGTCAGCCCGGAGTCGACGATGTCCTCGACCACGACAACGTGCCGGCCGGCGATGTCCCGGTCCAGGTCCTTGAGGATGCGGACCACGCCGGAGGAGGTCGTGCCCTGGCCGTAGGAGGAGATGGCCATGAAGTCCAGCTCGGCGGGGGGTCCCTGCCGGCCGAGCGCCCGGGCGAAGTCGGCCATGAACATCACCGCGCCCTTGAGCACGCAGACCAGCAGGAGCCCGTCATCGACGTCGGCGTAGTCCGCCGAGACCTGCTTGGCGAGTTCCGCGGTCTTCTCGCGGATCTGCGTCTCAGAGATGATCACGTGGTCGATGTCGGCGTCGTACCAGGAGCCGTCAGCCATGACTCCTAGCCTGCCGTACGCCGGATGGCCTCCGTCGGCGGGGCCGCCCCTTTTGGCGCGGTCCCGCCCGGGATTTTTCCCACGAAAGCTGACCAATCACCTCAGCAGGTACGCGACCGCCACCGGCGGCCGTCGTCGGTCGGCTTCCAGTCGGCCGAGTCCCGGCTGTCGGCGGTCAGGCCGGCGGCGGAGACCACCGCGAGCAGGACGAGGAAGAGCAGGAACAGCAGAAACTCCATGGCGGCGCTCACTTTCGCGTGTTTGCTGTCGGTTTCGCCGCCGGTGCGCACCGGACTGAACCCAGTCTGCGCGGGTCGCCACGAGTCGGACAGTGGCAGGAATGCCACTGCCCCTCGATTTCCTGCCACTGCTGCGGTTACCCTCGTCACATGCTCCGATCAGTCGCCGTTCTCGCCCTGGACGGGGTCGCCACCTTCGAACTCGGCGTGCTCACCGAGGTCTTCGGCACCGACCGGACGGACGACGGGTTCCCCGGCTACCGCTTCCAGGTGTGCAGCCCCGACGGCCGGACGGTGCGGACCTCCTCCGGTTTCCACCTGACCCCACACGCCGACCTCGGCCCCGTCGAGGGGGCGGACCTCGTCGCCATCCCCGCCCACCAGCACCGCACCACCACCCCCGAGTGCGTGCTCGGCGCGCTGCGCCGGGCCGCCGCGCGGGGGGCGTGGCTGTTCAGCGTCTGCTCCGGCGCGTTCATGCTCGGCGAGGCGGGGCTGCTCGACGGCCGGGAGTGCACCACCCACTGGCGGTACGTCGACGAGCTGCAACGCCGGCACCCGAGCGCGCGGGTGCGGTGCAACTCGCTCTACGTGCAGGACGGCCGGCTGCTCACCAGCGCCGGCACGGCGGCCGGCATCGACGCCTGCCTGCACCTGGTCCGGCAGGAGCACGGCTCCACCACCGCCACCCGGCTGGCCCGCCGGATGGTGGTCCCCCCGCACCGCGACGGCGGGCAGTCCCAGTACGTCGAGGCGCCCATCCCGAAGGCCCCCGAGGCGCCCACCCTGGAGCCGGTGCTGGAGTGGTTGATGGGGCACCTCGACCGGCCGGTGACCGTCGACGAGCTGGCCGAGCGGTCGGGCATGGCCCCGCGCACCTTCGCCCGCCGGTTCCGCGCCGAGACCGGCACCACACCGCACGACTGGCTGACCAACCAGCGGGTGCTGCTGGCCCGGCGGCTGCTGGAGGAGACCCGGTTGAGCGTGGAGGAGGTCGCCGACCTGTCCGGCTTCGGCGACGGGGCCGCGCTGCGGCACCACTTCGTCCGCCGGGTCGGCGCGACCCCGCACAGCTACCGGACCACCTTCCGGGACCGGGTGGAGGCCTGAGCGCGGTCAGAAGCCGCCCGTCGCCCCGTCCGTCCGGGATTCCGAGCCGGCGACGTAGCCGCCGTCCGGCGTGCGCCAGATCGCCTGGCCGTACCCGAAGACCCCCGGCTCGTCCGCGACGGTGATCCGGTGGCCACGGGCGCGCAGCTCGGCCACCGCGTCCCGACCCTCGGCGGTGGCGACCAGCTCCGGTTCGACGAGCAGCGACCGCCCGGCGTGCCAGTACCAGCGCGGCGCGTCCAGCGCCGCCTGCGGGTCGAGGCCGCCGTCCAGGGTGGCCGAGACCAGCTGCACGTGCCCCTGCGGTTGCATGTGCCCGCCCATCACCCCGAACGGCCCCACCGGCTCGCCGCCGCGGGTGAGGAAGCCGGGAATGATGGTGTGGAACGGGCGCTTGGCCGGCGCCACCACGTTCGGGTGCGCCGGGTCCAGTCGGAAGCCCAGACCCCGGTTCTGCAGCGCGAAGCCGTGCCCGGGGAGCACCACGTGCGAGCCGAAGGCCAGGTACGTCGACTGGATCAGGCTGACCATCATGCCGCCGGCGTCGGCGGCGCAGAGGTAGACCGTGCCGCCGCGCTCCGGGTCCCCGGCGGTGGGCTCCCCGGCCCGGTCGCCGATCAGCGCCCGGCGGGCCGCCGCGTAGCCGGGTGAGAGCAGCGCCTCCGTCGGCACCACCGCCCGCTCCGGGTCGGCGACGTGGGCGTGCGCGTCGGCGAAGCCGAGCTTCACCGCCTCGATCTGGCGGTGCAGCCGCTCGGCCGGCGGCAGCGCGGCGAGCTCCGTGCCGTCCAGGATCTGCAGGGCGAGCAGCGCGGCCAGGCCCTGCCCGTTCGGCGGCAGCTCCCAGACCTCGTGCCCCCGGTAGCGGGCGTGCCCGGGGTTCACCCAGGTCGAGGTGTGCCCGGCCAGGTCGTCACCGGTGAGGAAGCCGCCGGTGCGGGCGGCGTACGCGTCCAGCGCGTCGGCGATGCCGCCGGAGTAGAAGTCCTCCGCCCCGGTCTCGGCGATCCGCCGCAGCGTCGCCGCCGCCTGCGGGTTGCGCCACCGCTCGCCGGGGCGGGGCGCCCGGCCGCCGGGCGCGAACACCCGCCCGAACTCGGCGTACTCATCACCGGTCAGGCCGGCGTGCGCGGCGAGCGCGCGGGACCACGCCGCCGCCACCCCGGCGGAGACCGGGTGGCCGTGCTCGGCGTAGCCGATCGCGTCGGTGAAGAGCTCGGCGAAGGGCAGCGAGCCGAACCGGTCGTGCAGGTCCCGCCAGCCGGCCGGCGCGCCGGGCACGGTCACCGGCAGCCAACCGCGGGCGGGCATCGTCGGGCCCTGCGACTGGGCGCCGCCGAGCGCGTCGACCGGCGTCCCGCCCCGCCCGCCGGTCGCGGTGAGGACCAGTTCCCGGGTCAGCGCCGCCGGTGACCGGCCGGAGGCGTTCAAACCGTGCAGCCGCTCGCCGTCCCAGACGATGGCGAACAGGTCGCCGCCGATGTCGTTGGACGGGGGCTGCACCACCGTCAGGGTGATCGCGGTGGCCAGCGCGGCGTCGACGGCGTTGCCGCCGCGCCGCAGCACGGCCAGGCCGGCCGCCGCGGCCA
>NZ_JAMOKF010000303.1 GCF_023656545.1 Micromonospora phytophila
TGGATCTGCTGCGACGTCCGGTGACGGTCGCCGTGGCGTTCGCGGAGGTTGGCGGGGAGCTGGTCGAGGGCACGCCGAAGAATCACCAGCGCCGGTCGGTGCCCATTCCGCGGTTCCTCGTTGACGAGCTGGCCGCGCACGTCGCCGGGAAGCGTCGGGACGAGCTGGTGTTCACCGCTCCGAACGGCGGCCCGCTGCGTAACACCAACTTCCGAACACGGGTCTTCGCGCCAGCAGCAGCGTCGGTCGGGCTGGCTGGGCTGACTCCCCACGACCTGCGGCACACGGCCGCGAGCCTAGCCGTGGCGGCGGGCGCCAACGTCAAGGCGATACAACGGATGCTCGGGCACGCCTCTGCGTCGATGACCCTGGACGTGTACGCGGGCCTGTTCGGTGACGACCTGGACGCGGTCGCCAACCGGCTGGACGAGGCGTTCGCTGAGCGGGACAAGGACCATTTAAGGACTCGAACCGCCACCGGCGACGTGATCGACCTTGGGAAACGGCGAAGCCCAGGCCGTTGACCTGGGCTTCCGTGCCGAGCCGCCTGACGGAATCGAACCGTCGACCTACGCATTACGAGTCAGTCCCGGGGCGCTGGTCAGCCATTTGGTCGTCCTGCTCGACGTGGTGTCCGCGTCCGCGCTCGTTCACTACTGCTCGCCGGTTTGGCTGCTCCCTTGGCTGCTCAATGGATGTAACGTCCCATGAACCAGCCAGCCCCCATAGAAGGCCATCTAGGTTCGTGAAGGAAAGGTGGGTCACCCGGTGCCTACGGTCATCCTGGTGAGAGGATTTGACTTCCTGGGCTCAGGCCGGAAGTTCAAGTTCTACCTTGACGGTTCCCTCGCGGCTAAGGTGGGACGATTCGATCGGATTCGGGTCGAGGTGCCGCCGGGAACACACGAGATTCAGGCCCGCCTGGACTGGCTCAGAAGCTCACCGCTTGAGCTTCAGCTTCAGTCCGGGGACGTCGTAACGGTTGAGGCCACGGCAGGGGCGAGAGCGGCCGGCTTCACCGCATTTTTCCTCAAGCCGCGGAGTGCCATCGACCTCCTCGTCACAGAGAGGCAATAGACAGCGGAC
Source organism: Micromonospora phytophila (assembly GCF_023656545.1). Classification (GTDB taxonomy): domain Bacteria; phylum Actinomycetota; class Actinomycetes; order Mycobacteriales; family Micromonosporaceae; genus Micromonospora; species Micromonospora phytophila. The sequence goes on from NZ_JAMOKF010000303.1 coordinate 1,087, forward strand.
CAAGGTGACGTCTCGCTTACAAGCTCTGTGCGTGGCGTCCGCGCGCGTCCGGCAACGGCTGCACGCTCAGAGCCTCGTTCGGTGTCAGCGCGCGTCAGTGTGCCGCCGTCCGGTGGCGTTGCTGTCAGCGTTGCTGTCGACAGCCGTTCCGTCGGCGACCCAGGCCGACCCTCACCAGGGGAGGAGCAGCCGGGTTACCGCCTGCACTTCGGGCTTCAAGCTGAGGTTGCTGGATCACGTCCCGATCTTGGGAACCCAAGGAGGAGGCCATGCCGGCGGCGGTAGCATTCCACCACCTACACCAAGGTGCTTTCGTGCACATTCGTAGTACTTGTCGCGGTACTTCTCCATCTCCCGAATCGCCGGCCGCCACTGCTCGGCATCCGTCAACCGCCCTCGTGCGTACCAATCGAGACGGTGGACAGCTTGATGCCAGTCACGTGCAGCAGCAACAACCTCCGGACTGCCCAATAGCAGCATCGATTCCCACCGCGCCCCACGATCGTCCTCCGCTGCAGCCAAGAGCGGGAGTCCCTCTTCCGGGGCCAGGTGGACCGCGGAGTGGTCGAACCCACGCGCTGCCGCAATGCGACATGACAGGTAGGCCCACCGCTTGACGGATGCGCCATATTCGGCATACACCCGCATGCGACTCTCGTCCCAGCGGACCCGCTGGCTGCGTCGCCATCGTGCTCGCTCTCCTGCACTGCTAACGAGGTAAGACGCGACGGCTCCCACAATCACGCCGACCAGCGCTGGAAGCTGTTGGGCAAGAACATCCATTGACCCCCCAAACCTGCCTCGAACCTGCGAGGGTCGACACGAACGGAACTTAACCTCTGCCGCCAACGATCGCAGAATCGTGCAAGGGCCTACCCGCGAGGCGATCCGAGCCGAACCCCGCTGGGGGGAGCCTGGTCGCGCTTGTCAGGCAGTGTCAAAAGACCGCGTCGGATGCGCGCACGCACGGCCGGCGTGTCGCTCGTTCCGCCCGTCGTCGTCGCATGGCGAGCGGTTTGCTGACTCGCGGCTGACTCCGCCTGGCTCTGACGTCTCGCTTACAAGGCGCGGTTGCTGTCAGCGGTGCTGTCGACCCGCCCCGGGCGAAAGTCATCAATCCCGTCCTCGCCTCCTGCATGAGCACCCGGGCCAACACCAGCGCCACTAGGGTGCTTTCATTCGATCATGATGCAGCCCATACGCCGTGCCGCTTACCGGCTCTACGCCCACCACCTCCGCACGCAGCTCGCCGATAAGTCGCTGCCACGGCACGTAGCGATGGTGATGGACGGGAACCGCCGGTGGGCCAGGCAGGTGGGCTTCGATGACCCGGGGGTGGGCCACCGATACGGCGCGGAACACATCCACGAGGTATTGGGCTGGTGTGCCGACATGGGCATCCACCACGTCACTCTGTTCGTCGCCTCCGTCGACAACATGCGTAAGCGGGCGTCCGAGGAGGTGGAGAACCTGATGCGGATGATCGAGGATGTCGTCGCGGAGCCGCTCCTCCACCCGACCAACCCCTGGCAGCTTCACCTGGCCGGCCGCGCGGACGTCCTACCCGACTCGACACGTCACGCCCTGAAACTCGCGGAAGACGCCACCCGCGAACGCGGTGCCAACTTCCACCTCACAGTCGCCATCGGCTACGACGGCCGCGAGGAGATTGTCAGCGCAGTTCGTTCCCTGCTGGAGCAGGAGGCACAACTGGGCGCCACACTCGACGACGTCGCACAGCGGCTAACGGCCGACGATCTCGCGGCGCACCTGTACACGGGCGGTCAACCCGACCCCGATCTGGTCATCCGCACGAGCGGAGAACGCCGCATGTCCGGGTTCCTGCTCTGGCAGGCCGCCTACTCCGAGTTGTACTTCTGCGACGTGTACTGGCCCGGCTTCCGGGAGATTGATTTCCTCCGTGCCCTGCGCTCCTACTCGGCCCGCGCTCGACGATTCGGAGCGTGAAACCACGTTCCACGCTCTCGGTTCAACGGCGCTACCGCAGAAGATCGCGACCGCCAGACGTTGAAGCGGAACTTAGAGCCGCTGCCGCGCTACCAGCGGCGATGCTGTCCGACACGTGCTCACACGGCGTCTCGGGCTGCCATGGCTGCTCGCTGGTTGACGACGTTTCACGGTGTCTTGTGCCCCGCGTGTGCCCCAAACCCGCCGTCGAGGGCCGCCCATAGGTCCCGGAGCACCTGCCCGAGCCGCTGACTCTCGTCCGTGGACATCGGCTCAATGTTCTGGCCCGCCGCCAGGTGCTCGCCAACGTTGTGCAACATGTCCGCCAGGTACCGGGCGGTTACGCGGTCCATGCGGAGCACAACCTCGTCGGCCATGACGGGGACCATACGTTGATCAGAATCCGGCGTACAGGTCGACCCGTCCGTCGCCCACCAGGTCAGCCGCCTCCACATGGCGGCTGACCTGCTGTTTCTTCGGGTACTGCTGGTCGCCGTCGGTCATCGTTGGTCGGCGTTTGACGGCCCGGTGACGGCCCAGACGGCCCACGGACGGCCCAGAGCAGCCTTCCGGCCGCCCGGGACAGACCGGCTGTTGCGGCGGTGCGATCCTTCTTCCCTATGCAGTTCACCAACTACAGGTAAGCGGGACCCTCTCTTACAGGTCCGCAGATCGGCTACCGGCTGTGACCTGGGCAAACGCGGTCGCTAATGGTCATCGTTCGTGGTCACTGTTCGGCACCCGACGGCCTAGCGACGGCCTGTCGAGAGCTCGCCCCCGCCGGCTCCCTCGCAGCAGTCGTATGGCTGATCTTCAGGAGTATCCGGCCGGAGCGTCCGTCATCCGTCGGTTTCGCGGGCAGGGTCAGCCTGGCCATCCGCAGGCATCGATTTCGTCGCCTGGACCGGCCCGGGGTGCCGACAATGAGGAAATGACAACGCAGAGGTACCTGAAGAGGCAACAAGAGGCCCCGGCTCGTCGTCGTACTCCGAAGAGGCAACAAGCTGTGACTCGTCGTCGCCCTCCATGGCCACTGATGGCGGCGCTGCTTGCGGCGGGAGCGGCCGGAGGCGAGGCGGTACGGCGCCTAAAAGGCGCTAGGCGCACCGCACCCAGCGGAGCTGGGGCGACAGGTGACGTCAGCCAGGCCAGTCATGCCGGCGGTGCTGTCCGGCCCGTCAGCAGCCCCGAAGGAGCCACCGAGGGCTGGCGCCAGGGAAGGTGAAGCAGCGGCTGTCTTAGCATTGCGGCAAGCAGCCAGACCCCTCCGCACTCCTCGGAGCTGAAGGCGTAGTCCGAGGAGTGGGTGGGGACTTGCACCCGTCGGGCGCGATTGGTGAAGACGCTGGTGACGGCCTGGGCCTGGTCCGCGTCGACCCGCCCGGAGCCGGCGCGGCCGGTCGCTATGACCCCTCGCTTGTAAGGCGCTTTCGGCAAAGGTCGCAGCGTCCGCTGACATCCACGGCGTTCAGGCAGGAGGCAAGGACCCGTCCGCGCTCGTACGGCCTCGGCCGCCATCGTTGATGTCAACCATTGATGTCACGTCGCGCTGCTTCCGGCTTCCCGCGACGAGCGGAACCGGCCCGGACCAACGCCGGGGGAAATTGCGCTCGACCCGGAGCGCATGTGGTCGCCCTACACCGCCCTGTTAGCGTCGGTCGGTGCCTGTCACCGTACTGGCGTCCCCTTGGCCCACCCACCGTGCCCGCCCGGTGGGCCTGGGACTGGTCTGGCTGGCGACCGCCCTGCCCGGGACGGCGGTGGTGGTGACCGGAGTGCTCGTCGCCCGGATGGACGAGATCCTCGCCTCAGCGGTGTCGCAGGGCCGCGCGTTTCCCTTCACCGGCGAGGCCGGTGAACAGTCCATGCTGCCGTTCCTGCTCGGGTGCGCCCTGGCCGCCCTCTTCCTCACTACCGCGGCGCTGGGCTACCTGCTCAGGGGGTGGGCCTACCACAACGAGCACATCGCGATGGCGCTTCCCGCTGCCGCGCTGATCATCGTGATCGTCCTCTGCACGCCGCTTGTCGCGCCGATCGACCTCGCGCACCAGCAGTACACCCATGACCTCTACGGGTGGTGGTACTTCCCCTTCCTCCTTGCCACCGTGGTCTGCCACCTGGGCTGCCTCCTCGCTGCGGCGGTGGTCCTGTCTCGCGCCCGCTCAACGTGATCGGTTGCCGTGACCACGGCGGAACGCTCACCGAGCAAAGCCACGACCCCCGTCGGGGGGATGCGGATACAAGCTGCCGACGGTTGCCGGACCGTACCGACCGGGGTCGGGATGCGGCCGGAGGACAGCGTCCCTTGTCGTTTGGGACGGGCCCTGATCGAGGTTTTCGCTGCCTCTTTGCTGCCTCGCCGCTGCCCGACATCTCGCTTACAAGTTCTGGGCACTCCGTCCGCCCGTGACTGTGCGCGTCCGTCACCTCAGGCAATCGTCCGCAGACAACCGACGGCGACCGCTGTCGTCTGGGTCGGTTGCTGTCAGCGTTGCTGTCGACGCAACCCTCGCCTGCCACGGTGGTCGATCCTGTTGGCCGCGCTAGTGGCTTTGCTTACCTGTTGCTGACCCCTTCTACAGTCCGATCATGCAGCGCCGACGGCCAAGACGAACCTTCCTGCGGGTGCTCTCGACGTTCGGCCTGGCTTTTGCGCTTGTGCTCACAGCGCTAGCCACATGGTCGGTCTTGGACGAGCGTCAGGGATCAGAGGCAGTCGCTGAGGTGCTGGATGTCGAGCACCGCGGAGCGAGGACCTTTCTGACAGTCCAGTTCACTACAAATCAGGGCGAGGTCTGCGAATCACTGCTGCGCGTTACGGCCGATGCGAACCGGGCTGTGAGTATCGGTGAACGCATCCGCGTCCGCCTTGCCAAGAGCGACCCTTGCCTGAGGGTGCGCGAGGCCGACGACCAATCTGGATGGTTGGTCATCCTCGTTGCAGTGGCACTCTTGATCACGTTCGCCATCGCGACCTACGTGGCGTGGCGTCGACCCCGAACGCCGCTGCCACTCCGATACGCGGGCATGCCCTGACGAGACGGACAAGGCTCGTTTGCGACCACCGTCAGACGTTGAAGCGGAACTTAGATGTGGCCTCCCGTGACCTGCGCCGGCATGGTCGCCACGCCGGTCACGGCCCGTCCTGGGCTCACGTCATTGGTGGCTGGTTGCCGACCTTTCATGTTGTCTTGTGCCCCAACTGTGCCCCAGTCGTTCCTACACTCGGCTCGTGCCGGAACCGCGCTTCGAAATGGCGATCTCCCATGTCTTCAACGTCACGGGCCGTACAGTGATCGTGTCCGGGCCTTGTAGTTCGACCGGGCTGGGCCAAGGCGACATGGTGGAGATCCTGTGCGACGGCAACGTCGTGGCTACAACCCGCGCCTTCGTCGAGCTGCACTCGCGTCCCGGCACTGCGTCCCTCGTCTTGCCTGACGTAGCAGGGCCTGACGTAGAACCAGGCCACCTCCTTCGAGCGGCTCGGCAGCACTGACGTTGCAGCGACAGCCACGCCGACCTCTTCGTCCCGAACGCGGGGTGTGGGCACCGTTTGATGTCATCCAGTGCTCTATTGCAGCCCGAAGCACGGCTACCTTGCTGCCTGCTGTGGAGGACCACCTCAGGGTCCGGGCCGGCCTTGGCAATCTCCAACCCGAGAGCAACCGGGTCATTGTCGATGCGCACCGTGTCGAGCTTCTCGCCCGCCTCCGTCATCCGCACGATCACCGACCTGCGCC
>NZ_JAMOKF010000304.1 GCF_023656545.1 Micromonospora phytophila
CAGCGGCGGGCCCGGCGCGCGGCGGGCCGTGGTCGACCTGACCCCACCCTATCTCCGCGCGGTCACCCGGGGTCACACCGAGTCCGGCCGGCGACCTACCTCGCTCACACGCTTTGCTCTGCTTACCCATACGCACCAGGCACCGTCCGTGACCGGTGCGTATGGGTAAGCAGAGCAAAGGGCATGCGACGGGTGGGTGGCCGGGAGCGTGGGTGTCGACGTAGCCGCTGGTCAGGCCCTTGCCGCGAGACGGGCCGGAGGAGCGGAGGGTGACTCCCGTCGCCGACGGTGACGAGGAGTGCCGGGCGGTGGGGCGCGCATCCGAGGCGGTGGGGGGCCCATCCGAGCGGCACGGTCGGTGCCGACCGAGCGGCGGCGGCGGCGTGGCGGTGGCGCGCCGGTCGCGGTGGCGCGGTGGTGGCGGTGCCGACCGAGCGGTGGTGGCGCGGTGGTGGCGTGGCGCGGTGGTGGCGATGGCGCGGCGGTGGCGCGGGTCAGAACCGGGCGAAGGAGCGGATCGGCATGCGGGGGCCGAACTTCGGCGCCTGGACGCCCGCGGCCTCCAGCAGCCGGCAGACCCGGCCCCGGTGCCCCCGGAACGGCTCCAGCAGGGCCAGCATCCGGGCGTCGTCGCCGCGCGGCTCGCCCGCGAGCGCCCAGGCCACCGTGTTCGGCACGTGGAAGTCGCCGACGCTGACCGCGTCCGCGTCGCCGTACGCGATCCGCACCACCTCGGCGGCCGTCCACGGGCCGATGCCGGCGACGGCGGTCAGCCGGCGGGTGGCCTCGGTGGAATCCGCGCAGCGCTCCAACCGGTCGGCGACGGCCGCCGCGCGACGCAGCGTCTCGGCCCGGCGCTGCTCCACCCCGAACGGGTGGAAGACCCAGTACGGGGTGGCGGCCACCGCCGCCGGCTCCGGCGGCAGCAGCAGCGGCTGCATCGGCCCCGGCGCCGCCTCGGCGAAGTGGCGGACCGTCGCCGCGTAGGCCCGGTACGCCTCCTTGCCGGTCACCTTCTGCTCGAAGACCGCCCGGAGCAGCCGCGGGAAGACCTGCCCGGTGGCCGGCATCCGCAGCCCCCGGTGCTGCGCCGCCAACCGGGCCACGACGGGGTGGGTCGCGGCGAGGTCCGCGAAACCGGTGAGGTCGTCGCGGAGTCCGGCGACCGCGTCCGCCCGCTCCACCACCCAGTCGGCGCCCGGGCCGTACCCGTCGGCCACCACGTCGCCGGCGACCGGGCGCAGGGCGAGGGCGGCCGGTCCGGTCGGGGTGCGGGTGGCCCACCAGAAGGTGCCCGCCGCGATCCGCGCGCAGGGGTCGTACGGGCTGAAGGTCAGCGGCCGGACCGACGCGCCGAGCCGGTAGCCGGCCGGTGGGCGCAGCGTCCGACTCGCGGCGGGTTCGGTCGTCACCCGGACATGCTGTCACGGGCCGGCCCGGTGACGGACGACACCGCCGGCGCCGAGGGCGCCGGCGGTGTCGTCCGACCCGGGCGGACCGGCCGGAACCGGCCGTGGGTGCGGGTTGGGGGACCTCGGTGGTACGCGCCTGCTGGCGTCGGCGCGTCCACCGCCCTCGTCCGCTCCGGGGGGTACCTGGGGCCGCTTTTCCGGGACCGCCGTCGGATCCGATGGACAGCGCGACCCTCGCCAATGCAAGTACGCGAATCGCGGCGCCGGCCCCGGTATCGGAGCCGACGCCGCGATCGGGACGTGGGCGTTGCCGGTACGCCGGACGTCCGGTTCACGACGGTGACCGGCCGCGCCCTCCCCGACTGCGACCGGCCACCGTGTCCGTGGGATCAGTACGAGTAACCGGAGTCGCCAGCCTGGGAGCCGCCCTCCGCGCCGCTCTTGTCGGCCGCGGGCGGGGCGACCGGCTTCGGGGTGCCGGTCGGCAGGCAGGTCAGGTTCTTCTTGCCGTCCGGGGCGACCACGAACCAGGTGCCGCCGACGCCCTGACCCTTCCACTGGCCGGGCTTCTTGTCGCCGATGTAGCGGTAGAGCGGCCAGCCGTCGAGGGTGATCTGCCGGGTGCCGTCCTGCCGGGTGACGGTGCCGACCTTGTCGTCGGAGACGCCGTTGAGCTGCGGGTTCCCGTCGGTCAGCGCCGGCGGCCACACCTGGGCGCACTTGTCGACGCAGTTCGACGAGGCCGGGTCGTTGGTGTCCTTGTCGAAGCGGTACAGGATCCAGCCGTCCTGGTCGGTGACCACGCTGCCCATTCGGGCGACCTTCTTGCCGATGAGTTCGTCGGTCAGTTCCACGTCGGCCGGGGGCGGCGCATCGGCCGCCGGCGCCTCGGCGGACGCCGAGGCCTCCGGCTCTGCTGCCGCGGTGGGTTCGGCCGCGGCGACGGCGACCGGCTCGGCCGCGCTCGAGTTCGCCGCGTCGTAACCCGCGGGAGCGCAGGCCGTTAGTGCGACCATCGCGCTCGCGACGATGACGGTCCGCTTCATCTGTGCCACGTGCCCTCCTCATTCTTGGCAGTTCACCGGGTAATACGGGAGGGCGGCTGTCAAGGTTGAAAATAGAACCGTGGTCAATTTCACAGAGAATCGTTGAACCGATCTGGTTCCTGATCCGTGTGTGGGCGCGACGGGCAATTTTCCGAACGGTACGACCGATCGGCGCCGGTCATTGTGACTGCCCGGCGCCGATCAGTGGGGCGCGCTACCGCGGTACGGGAATGGTCACCAGCGGGGCCGCCACCCCGTTCACGTCCACCGACTGCACCTGGAACTGCTTGATCTCGCTGACCCGCGCCGAGGTGGAGGCCGCCAGGGTCAGGGGGGCGGTGTTGGCGTTGGTGCCGTAGCCGACGCCCGGCACCGACCAGGTGGAGATCACCTCGGTGGTGTTGTTCTTCCGCACCACCACCAGGCGGCAGGTCCGCGGCCCGGGCAGCTTGCCGAGGGTGAAGTTGACGCCCGTGCCGAACTCCTTGGAGGCGACGAAGAAGGTCGCCTCGACGCCGGTGCTCGGGTCCGTGACGTTCTGCTGCTCACCCTCAGGTTTCGTGGGACCGCCGAAGCCGGAACCGGATCCTGTCGGCGACGGCGTGGGTGGCCCGTCGACCCGCGCGCTGGTGGTCGGCTCGGCGACCACGTCCGGCGTGCTGTCGCCGACGACGTTGGCGAAGCCGACGCCGGTCAGGCCGCCGAAGACCACCACCGCCGCGGCCGTGGCGAGCAGCTGCCGGAACCGGGTCCTGCGCCGGTGCGCGCGGACCGCGACCAGCGTCCGGTCCAGCAGCGCCGGGTCGGTCTGGGTCTGCTCCAGCGCGGTCATCGTCTCGCCGTCGATGCCGGAGAGCAGCCCCACCACCGGCACCATCGTCTCCAGCTCCGCCGCGCACGCCCAGCAGGTGGCGAGGTGCTCCTCGAACCGTTCGGTGTCGTGCTCGTCCAGCACGCCGAGCGCGTACGCGGCGACGTCCATGTGGTCTGCCCGGCTCATTCCGTCACCCCCCGTTCCTGCAGAGCCGTGCGCAGCGCGCGCAGCGCGTAGTAGACCCGCGACTTCGCGGTGCCGAGCGGAAGGCCCAGCTCCTCGGCCGCCTCGGGCACCGTCCGGCCCCGGAAGTACGTCGCGACCAGGATCTCCCGGTGCGACTGGCTCAGCGTACGCAGCGCGTCCGCCACGGTCATCGTGCGCAGCACCCGGTCGGTGCTGTCCGCCTCGGCGAACGCGGTCAGGTCCCGGTCGTACGTCTCGGCCGGCCGGGCCTGTTCGCTGCGGTGCTCGTCGATGGCGATCCGTCGGGCCACGGTGACCAGCCAGGGCCGCAGCGAGCCCTGCCCCTGCGCCCCCAGCCGGTGCGCGTTGCGCCAGGCCCGCAGCAGCGTCTCCTGGACGATGTCCTCGGCCCGCTGCCGGTCACCGCCGGTCAGCCGCATCACGAACGCCAGCAGCGGGCCGGCGTGCTCGGCGTACAGCAACCGGATCAGCTGGTCGGAGTGATTGGCCTCGGTGGACGGTGCCGCCTGGTGGCGTCCGGGCGCGGGTCTCGGCGTCACCGGACCATTCTGGCGAGGCGCCGGTTGTGAGTCGACCCCGCGGGAGAACATGCTCGGCCGCGACTGGGAGCGTGCGGACATCCAGTCCACCCGCACCCTGTCGCCGTGCCAGCCGGCCGCCACCGCATGCATGCAGACCTCCGGGTGTCCGATGACAACGGCCGTCCCCCCACGGGCATGGCCGCCCGGTGGTACGCACCGGCGCGGCGAACGGATCAACGACGGACCGAAAAAGTTCCCGGTGGCGGTGGGGTGGAGCCGGTGGCGTCGGTGTCGTGCACCACCGGGACGCCGCCGGCGAAGCGGTCGAGATCCTCGCCGGCGACCACCCGGCCGGGGAACCAGTCGCCGGCGGCGCGCCGGGTCAGCTCCGGCACGGGCGGCTCGTTCCGGCCCGCCACCAGCACCAGGTTGCCGTGGCGCCGACCGCGCAGCACGGCCGCGTCGCCGATCAGGCAGGCCCGCGGCAGCACCGACCGGACGGTGGCCACCTGCCCCCGGGCGTGGCGCAACGGCGGGCCGTCCGCGACGTTCGCCAGGTACCAGCCGTCGGGCCGCAGCACCCGGGCCACCTCGGCGGCGTACTCCACCGAGGTCAGGTGGGCCGGGGTGCGGGCACCGGCGAAGACGTCGGCGACCACCACGTCGAAGCTGGCCTCCCGGGTGGCGGCGAGCACCGCTCGGGCGTCGGCCACCCGCACCTTGAGCCGGGGATCCGCCGGCCAGGGCAGGGCCCGGCGGACCAGGTCCACCAGGGCGCCGTCCAGCTCGGACACCCGCTGGGTGGAGCCGGGGCGGGTGACGCTGACGTACCGGGGCAGGGTCAGCGCCCCACCGCCGAGGTGCAGCACCCGCAGCGGCGCGCCGGCCGGTGCGACGAGGTCGATCGCGGCGGCCAGCCGCCGGACGTACTCGAACTCCAGGTGGGTGGGGTCGGTCAGGTCCACGTGCGACTGTGGGGCGCCGTCCAGCAGCAGGGTCCACGAGCCCGGCCGATCCTGGTCCGGCACCAGCTCGGCCAGCCCGGTGTCGACCTGCTCGGTCAGCCGGTCGGCGGCCCGCTTGCGCCCCATCAGCGGCGGGCCCGGGCGGCGGCGGTCAGCACCCGGTGCAGCAGCCGGGCGTCGCCGAGCAGCCCCCGCAGCCGGCGTTCCAGCCCGGCGATCGGGACGAGGTTCTGCGGCGCCCGCGGGTCCTTGTACGGCGTGGAGGCGAACCGGGGCAGCGTGACCAGCGACAGGTCGGCCAGCTCGACGGCCTCGGCGATGCTCAGCTCCGCGGAGCACTCCATCCGGACGATGCCGGCCCACGGGGCGCCGAGGGCCACCGGCAGTCGCAGGTACCAGGACCAGCCGCCCCAGGCGGTGCCGAGCCGGAACACCGGGGACCGTTCGCCGGCCGCCAGCCCGGTCACCACCGGGGTCAGCCGGGCGTCCAGGTACTGGCTGTGCTGGGTCTTGATGTAGCCGAGGGTGCGCGGCAGCTGCCGCCGGTTGCGCAGCGGGCCGTCCACCACCAGCAGGTCGCCGTCCGTGCGGGCCGCCCCGGAGACCTCCACCTCCAGCGCGGTCAGCGGCCCCTGCACGGCGGCCGGGAGCTTGTTCAGCTCGCCGGTGCCGCTGACCCGGTGCACCGGGTAGCGGATGCTGCCGGAGACCACGTCGCGCGCGGACGGGCTGGCGGTGAAGAGACCCCGGCCGACCTTCGCGCCGACGAGCTGCGCCGCGCCGCGCTCCAGGTCGCAGCGGACCACCCCGGCGGCGTACGAGGCGGCCAGGCCGGGGAAGGAGGCGCCGTCGTCCTCCGCCGTCCAGACGCTGGCGTCGATCCGGCGCACCCCGTCGACCAGCAGCACCACGTCGGGGGCGCGGAGACCGGGCCGGGGCCCGATCGCCCGCCAGTCCACCGTGGGCAGCTCGACGTCCGCGTCGACCTGGGCGCTGCTCGGCGCCGCGGGGCCACCGACGGAGGCCTCGAAGGAGGCGCCGTACGCGGGGTCCCACGCGTCGACGAAGAATCGAGGGTCGCTCACCTGGCCGAGCCTCCCACCCCGGGCCCCCGGCCGGATGCGGACACACCGGTCACCGGCCGGTCCGCTCGACGCGGGCCGACCGGGCGTCCTTGCGGACCTCGAACCGGACCGGGATGCGTTCGGCCAGCGCGGGCACGTGGGTGACCACCCCGACCATCCGGTCACCCCGGGCCGCCAGGTTCTCCAGCGTGGCGGCCACCGTGTCGAGGGTGGCCGCGTCGAGGGTGCCGAAGCCCTCGTCCAGCACGATGGACTCCAGGCTCGCCGCGGTGGTGGACATCCCGGCCAGCTGCTCGGAGAGGGCCAGCGCCAACGCCAGCGACGCCTGGAAGGTCTCCCCGCCGGAGAGGGTGCGCACGCCCCGGCGCAGCCCGGCGTCGTGGTGGTCGACCACGGAGAACTCGCCCTTGTCGTGCACCAGGTCGTACTGGCCGCCGGAGAGTTCGCGCAGGATGCCGGAGGCGCCGTCGACCAGCAGGTCCAGCGCCTCGGCCAGCAGCCACCGCTCGAAGTTGTTGGCCCGCAGGTGCCCGGCGAGGGTCCGCGCCACCTGGGCCTCACGCTCGTAGCCGGCCCGCTGTTCACGCAGCTCACCGGCCTGCTCCCGGCGCCGCAGCAGCTCCCGCCGGTCGGCCTCGGCCCGTTCCAGGGCGACGGCGGCGGCGCGTACCGGATCGTCGGCGCCCGGCAGCCCGGCGGCGGCGAAGATGCCGGCGATGCGCTCGGAGACCGCGCCGGCCA
>NZ_JAMOKF010000305.1 GCF_023656545.1 Micromonospora phytophila
CGCTCGCCTCGACCGTGCTGCACTGGGTCCGCGGCGCGCCCGCCTTCGGGTGGGACGCGCCCGCGTCCGGCGACCCGGCCGCCACCCCGCAGGACCCCCTGGCGCGGCTGCTCCGGCGGATCGCCACCGAGCCGGTGCCCGACCTGCGGCCGGCCGGCGTGCCCGGCGCGGTGTGCGCGGTCCTGGAACGGGCGATGGCCAAGGAACCGGCGCGGCGGCATCCGACGGCGGCGGCGTTCGCCGAGGATCTCCAGGCGGCGCAGCGGGCCACCGACCAGCCGGTCACCCCGTTCGTGCTGGGCGGCGGGGAGGAGAGCCGCACCACCGGCCCGTGGCCGGACACGGCTCCGACCGACCGGTCGACCCCGGCCCGGTTCTCGCTGACCGCCCGCCGCCAGGCGGCCCTCGGCCCCGACCTCACCGCCACCGTGCACCGGACGGCCGGGGCGCGGCGGCACCCGCTGGCGCGTGCCGTCGGGGTGCTCGTCGTGGTGGTGTCGGTGCTGGCCACCGCCCGCTCGGCGGTGCCACCGAACGCCGACGCGGTCGAGGTGCCGGCCGAGCTGGCCTTCGGCGACCAGGAGGTGAACGCGGAGTCGGCCGAGCAGGCGCTGACCGTACGCAACGTCGGCGACCGCGAGGTACGGCTGACCGGGGTGACCGCCACCGGCCCGCACGGCGGTGACCTGCGGGTCACCTCCGAGCAGTGCACCGCGCGCGGACTGGCTCCCGGCCAGCGGTGCGAGGTGCGGCTGGTCTTCGCCCCCCGCGCGGCGGGCCCACGCCGGCCGGAGCTGGCGTTGACCCTGGCCGGGCGACCCGAGCCGGTCACCGTCCTGGCCGTCGGCGCCGGGCAGCCCCGCCCCGCCAGCCGGGACGACGCACCCCCCGGCCCCTGCTACGACGACGCCTACCAGGTCGGCCCGTCCGCCTACGGCTACGCCGGCGGGCTGCGGGCGATCTCCGTGAAGCAGTACTGGTCGCCGAGCTGCCGGGCCACCATGGCGTACGTCTGGGTCTGGAAGCAGTACCGCGACAACGCCGCGATCGACGGTGGCACCTGGAGCATCGACCTGGCGGCCCGCCCCACGACGGGCGCGGCCGGGGCGACAGGTGCGGCTGGCCCGACAGCTGCGGCCGGGGCGACGGGCGCGGCCGGGTCCCGGCAGCGGGCGGAGGGGCAGCCGTTCGAACTGTGGACCGAGCCGCTGCGGGTGACCGGCTGCACCGTGGCGACCGCCACCGTCACCAGCCGGCGGACCGGGGAGCCGACCAGCGCCACGACCGAGCCGCACTGCGGCCGCTGACCTGGCGAGGTGCGCTGTGGTGGACGGGTACTTCGAGGTCTACGCCTCGGGTGGGGTCCGCCTGGTGCCGTTGACCGCCGACGCGCTGACCATCGGCCGGGCGCCGGCCAACGAGCTGCCGATCGACAGCAACCTGGTCTCCCGGCTGCACGCCCTGGTCGAACGGTTCCCGTCCGGGTGGTCCATCCGGGACCTGGGCAGCACCAACGGCACCACCGTCAACGGCAGCCCGGTGCGCCAGGCGCAGATCCTCCGCGACGGGGACCGGGTGGAGATCGGCCCCGCCCGGCTGGTCTTCCACGCCCCGCCGGAACACCCCACCACCCGGACCGTGCACGTCGAGCCGCCGCCCGCGCCACCCGCCCTGACCCGCCGGGAGCAGGAGGTCGTCGCCGTGCTCTGCCGTCCGTTCGTCGAGGGCGGCGCGCCGTTCCCCGAACCCCCGTCGGTGCGGGCCGTCGCGACCGCCCTGGGCATCACCGAGAGCGCGGTGAAGAAGCACCTGTCCCGCCTGTACGACAAGTTCGACCTGACCACCAACGGGGACCGGCGGCGGTCCCGGCTGGCCAGCGAGGCCGTCCGGCGCGGCGCGGCCGGCCCACCACAACCCGCACCCTGACCCCGGGGCGTGGAGCGGTCGGCACCCGGCGTGTCGTCCGGACAGGCTGCGGGCGGTCGACGGCACCGTCGCGTTCGGACAGGCTGCGGGCGGTCGGCGTCCGCCGTGTCGTTGATCCGGTTGAACCGCCCGCCACCTGGGACGACGGTGGGGGTACCGACCGTCGAGGAGGCACGCCGATGACCCGTCAGCGCGAGACCGTTGAGGTCGACCCGGTCCTGTTCCGCGCCGTCTACGACTCGCCCGCCTCGCTGCCCGGGCGACACCGGTGGACGACCCCGGAGTCCGACGTCAGGCGGATCGAGAAGCTGCTCGGCATGCCGCTGCGCAGCATCGGCGCCCCGCTCTGGGTCAGCGGCGACGAGCCGGACTGCCCGAAGTGCGGCCGCCGGGTCAACTGGTACGACATCGTCTCCTCCGCCCTGTCCGGCGTGCACGACCGGATGATGATCGCGACGGTCATCCTCGGCGACCGCAAGTACGTCAACACCGAGGTCCCGGACGCGATCCCCGGGGTGTGCTGCTCCGACTGCCGCACCCCGATCGAGGGGCTGCGCAGCTTCAAGTGCCACAACTGGGCGTACGCCTTCGAGGCGCTGGAGGCCGTCCGGCAGCGGATGGCCGGCACGTCAGTCGTCGGCGGTCAGCTCGCGGACGTGCCGAAGCCCGGGGCGCCCGCCGAGTGACACCTCGCCGACCGGGGTGAAGCCGGTGCGGCGCAGCACCGCGAGGGAGCCGGCGTTGTCCAGGGTGGTGTCGGCGGTCAGCCGGGTCAGGCCGTACCCGTCGCGGGCCAGCGCGCAGACGCGGCGGACGCCGTCGGTCGCCACCCCGCGCCCGGCGACCCGCTCGGCGACCCGGTAGCCCAGCTCGGCGGCGCCGTCGGCGACGTCGACCAGGTTGAACCGACCCAGCACCGCCCCGTCGTCGTCGACCAGGACGTGGAAGTGGCACCCGCCGGTGGCCTGCTCCGCGAGCAGGTCGGCGTGGCGCGCGTCGAAGCCGGTGAAGTAGCCATCGCCCCGGTCCGGCACCGACCGCGCGAACCACTCCCGGTTCTCCCGCTCGAAGCGCAGCAGGGCGGCGGCGTGGTGGGCGGCGAGCCGTTCGAGATGAGACACCGCGCCACCCTAACGGTGGCCGGCGGAGCGGCGGGTGGGGCGGCGGCCGGGCGGGGAGGGCGGTTCGGGGCCGGGGTCGGGGACCGGGGGCATCGGCCGGACCACCGGCCCGCCGCCGGTCACCCGGAACGGCTCGCCGTGGTGCCAGACCTCGACACCGGTCCCCGGGTCGGCGTCCGGCAGCTCGTAGCGGGCCTCGTCGGAGGTCAGGGTGACCCGCAGCCGGTGACCGTGCCAGCGCAGGTGGAACGAGAGCCGCCGGATCTGCGCCGGCAGCCTGGGGTCGAAGGAGAGCACCCCGCGGTCGTCGCGCAGGCCGCCGAAGCCCTGCACCAGCGCCAGCCACGCCCCGGCCAGGGACGCCAGGTGCAGGCCGTCGCCGGTCTTGTCACCCAGGTCCGCCAGGTCCTGGAGCACCGACTCGGCGAACAGGTCGTACGCCAGGTCGAGGTGCCCGACCTCGGCGGCGAGCACCGCCTGCGGGGACGCCGAGAGCGACGAGTCGCGGACGGTCCGCGCCTCGTAGTAGGCGAAGTTGCGGGCCTTCTCGTCGGCGGTGAAGTCCCCCGGGCAGCGCTGCATGGCCAGCACCAGGTCGGCCTGCTTGACCACCTGCCTGCGGTAGAGCTCCAGGTAGGGGAAGTGCAGCAGCAGCGGGTAGTCGTCCTCGCCGGTGTTCGCGAAGTCCCACTCCGGCTGTTCGGTGAAGCCGGCCGCCTGCTGGTGCACCCCGCGCTTGCGGTCGTACGGGATGAACAACGCGTCTGCCGCGGCCCGCCAGCCGGTCACCTCGGCGGGCTCCACCCCGAGCCGCCGGGCCAGCTCGGGGTGGCGTTCCGCGGCGCCGGCGGCGCCGCGCAGGTTGCGTCGGGCCATCAGGTTGGTGAAGAGGTTGTCGTTGACCAGCGCGGCGTACTCGTCGGGGCCGGTGACGCCGTGCAGGTGGAAGGTGCCCGTGTCCGACCAGTGGCCGAAGCCGTGCCAGAGCCGGGCCGTCTCGACCAGCAGTTCCAACCCCGCCTCGGCGAGGAACTCCTCGTCGCCGGTGGCGGCGACCAGCCGCAGCACCGCGTCGGCGATGTCGGCGTTGACGTGCAGCCCGGCGGTGCCGGCCGGCCAGTAGCCGGAGGATTCCCGGCCGCCGATGGTCCGCCACGGGAAGGTGGCCCCGGCCAGCCGCAGCTCCGCCGCGCGCTCGCGGGCCTCGGCCAGGTGCGCGTGCCGCCAGCGCAGCGCCGACCGGGCCACCTGCGGCGACAGGTAGGTCAGCACCGGCAGGACGTAACCCTCGGTGTCCCAGAGCACGTGGCCGTCGTAGCCGTTGCCGGTCAGCCCCTTGGCGGGGATGGTCCGGTCGCCGTCCGGGCGGCCGGCCTGGATCAGGTGGAAGACCGCGAACCGGATCGCCTGCTGGAGTTCCGCGTCGCCGTCGAGCACCACGTCGGCGCTCTCCCAGGCGGCGTCCAGCGCCGCGCGCTGGCCGGCGAGCAGAGCGGCGAAGCCCTCCGCGCGGGCCGCGTCGGCCTCGGCGACGACCAGGTCGGCCAGCTCGTCCGGGGGCGTGCCGTCCACCGGCGCGCACTCGTACGCGGCGAACTTGGCCAGCCGGAGCCGCTCGCCGGGGCGCAACGGGCCGCTCAGCGTCACGCGCAGCCGGTCGGGAGTGCAGTCGACGCCCGGGTGGAAGCCGTCCGGGGCCTGCACCTCGTGGGCCACCGCGACGGCCACCCGCTGCCCGCTGCGCTCGGTGCGGTGCACCAGAACGCCGTCGTGACCGTCCGAGTGGCGCTTCTCGGCCGTCAACGGATCACGGATCGTCGAGGCGGCCCGGGGGTCGTCGGAGCGTTCCGGCACCCGCTCGTTGGCCAGCAGGTCGGAGCAGACCCGTACCTCGACGGGCCCGTCCAGCGGCTCGACCTCGTAGTGCACGGCGGCGACCGGGCGTCGGGGCAGCGACACCAGCCTCGTGCTCCGCACCCGCACGCCGTGCCCGGCGGGTGAGATCCAGTCGGTGCGGCGCTCCACCACGCCGGCCCGCAGGTCGAGCACGCGCTCGTGGCTGCGCAGGGTGCCGGTGCGCACGTCGAGGCGCTCGCCGTTGACCCAGAGCGTGATCAGCGCGCCGTTCGGGGTGCTGATCACCGTGTCGCTGAGCTGCGGGAAGGCGTACCCGTCCTCGGGGTAGGTCAGCTCGCGCCGCTCGTGGAAGCCGTTGAGGTAGCTGCCCGGCATCCCGTACGGCTCGCCCTCGTCGAGGGTGCCGCGCCAGCCGAGCCAGCCGTTGCTCAGCGCGAAGATCGACTCGGTCTCGGCGAGCCGGTCCAGGTCGTCCTCCGTACGCCGGATCCGCCAGCTCTCGTCGTCCCCCGCCCCGGGCACGGCCGGCGGTCGATCGGCGGTGGGGGTGTCGTGCACTGCGCCTCCAGGAAGTTCGACGGACCAGGCCACAAAAGCAGAGCCGGGTGTGCGGTCACTGAGACGAAAGGTCGGGGAGACGCCCGGACCGTCGCACACCGCGTCCGCCTCGAAGGTGTTCCAGGGTTGTCCGGGAGGTAAACGCGGTATGAACGGTAGGTGAGGTGAGTCATGGTTGAGACGGGCAGGACGGACGTTCCGGAATTCAGCGTGGACTGGTACCAGGACATCGTCGGCTTCGCCGCCGACACCCCGCAACCGGTGCGGTGGTTCGCCGGGCACTTCACCGAGGGCGCGATCCTGCTGCTCGGCGCGCTGCTGCTGGTCGCGGCCGTGTCCCGGCTCGGCGGCACGGCGCGGGACCGGGCGTACGCGCTGGTCGCGCCGGTGACGGTGGTGCTCGCGTACGGGTGCAGCGAGTGGTTGAAGACGGTGGTGGACCAGGACCGGCCCTGCCGGGCGGCGACGGCCGAGCTGGCGATCATCGCGGGCGGATGCCCGCCGACGGGCGACTGGTCCTTCCCCAGCAACCACGCCACGATCGCGGGCGCGCTGGCGGCGGCGACCCTGCTGCTGTCCCGCCGGCTCGGGCTGGTCGCGCTGCCGGTGGCGGCGCTGGCGGCGTTCTCCCGCACCTTCGTCGGCGTGCACTACCCGCACGACGTGGTCGCCGGCGCGCTGCTCGGCGCCCTGGTCGCGGTGCTGCTGACGCCGCTGCTCGCCCGCCCCGTCGCGGATCTGCTCCGCCGCCGCTCCCGCCACCCCGACCGCCCGGCCCCCGACGCCACCCCCACCCGCCCCTGACCCCACGACCCCCTGCGGCTACGGGACGTCGAGCCTGCCTTCCGACCGACCCGCCACCTTCCGTCAGGGGAGGAGGAGCAGGGCGGCGACGGTGCCGAGGACCAGGAACGGTCCGAAGGGGAGGTGGCTGTGCCAGCGGACCCGGCGGGCCGCCAGCAGCCCGACGCCCACCAGCCCGGAGAGCGCGAGGGCCAGCAGCAGCCCGGCCACCGGGACGGCCCAGCCGAACCAGCCGAGCAGGACGCCGACGCCCAGCGCCAGCTTGGCGTCGCCGAGGCCGAAGCCGTGCCGGCCGAGCAGCAGCGTGGTGGTGGCGAAGAAGAGCGCCAGGCCGACCCCGGCGCCGGTGGCCCGCAGCCAGGGCTCCGGGCCGGCCCCGCCCAACGCGGCCACCCCGAGCAGCAGCCAGGTCCCGCCGGCGGCGGGCCAGGTGAGCCGGTCCGGCAGCCGGTGCACGGCGACGTCCACGAAGACCAGCGGCACCGCCCAGCCGAGCCACCAGGCGGTGGCGACCAG
>NZ_JAMOKF010000306.1 GCF_023656545.1 Micromonospora phytophila
TCGGCCTGGCCGTCGTCCACCGGCAGGACCACGAGCTGCACCGGGGCGTACCAGGCCGGGAAGGCGCCCCCGTGCACCTCGATCAGGTACGCGAAGAGGCGCTCCATGCTGCCCACGAGGCTGCGGTGCACCATCACCGGCCGGCACCGCGCACCGGACGCGTCGGTGTACGACAGGTCGAACTTCTCCGGCTTGTCGAAGTCGAGTTGGACGGTGGAGAGGGTGAACTCCCGCCCGGCCGCGTCCCGCACCTGGATGTCGATCTTCGGCCCGTAGAACGCGGCCTCCCCGGGGGCCTCGATGAACTCGACCCCGTCGAGCGCGGCGCGGAGCAACTCCTCGGCCCGCGCCCACTGCGCGTCGTCGCCGACGTACTTCTCCCCCGGCCCGCGCAGCGACAACCGGAACCCCGCGGGCCGTACGCCGAGCGCGGCGTGCGCCTCGCGGATCAACCGCAGGATCTCCGACACCTCCTCGCCCACCTGCTCCAGCGCGCAGAAGTTGTGCGCGTCGTTGAGGGAGATGGCGCGCACCCGGGACAGCCCGCCGAGCACCCCGGAGCGCTCCGCCCGGTACATGCCGCCGATCTCGGCGATGCGCAGCGGCAGCTCCCGGTAGGAGCGGCCCCGGGCCCGGAAGACCAGGGCGTGGTGCGGGCAGAGCGCCGGCCGCAGCACGAACTCGTCGTCGGCGCTCAGCCGCATCGGCGGGAACATGTCGTCGGCGAAGTAGCCAAGGTGCCCGGAGAGTTCGAAGAGTTCGCGCTTGCCCAGCGGCGGGGTGTGCACGTGCCGGTAGCCGGCCCGACGCTCCAGGTCGCGGACGTACTCCTCGACGGCGTGCCGGGCGGCGGCGCCGGCCGGCAGCCAGAGGGGCAGGCCGGCGCCGGCCAGCGGGTCGGAGCCGAACAGCTCCAGCTCCCGGCCGAGCCTTCGGTGGTCGATCATGTGTCGCTCCTTGATCGGGTGCGACCCGCCGGCGACCCGGTCCGGAACGCCACGAGGCCCCGGGGCGGATCGCCCCGGGGCCTCGTCGACGGATGTGTCAGTGCGGCGCGCCGGGGTTTCCCGGCGTCGTGGTCCGCTCCGCGCTGCGCATGCGGCGACGCTACGCCCGCCCGCGCGGGGACCGCATCCGGATTTTCCGCCCGGGCCGGCGCCGAACCCGGTCGGGCGCTGATCCGGCGGCGGGCCGGCACGATCCGCGGAAAGGGGGCGGGCCGGTCGTCAGGAACGGGGGACCCGACGATGGTGGGGCCGCGCGCCGACAACGGTACGCCGATGAGCGGCGATCCGCCGACCGTCCCGGGCCCCGGCGTCCGTCACCTCCACCGATGCCCGCTCGTTGAACCCGGGTGGCACTGCCGTGTCGGTGGTCACCGCGGGCCAGGGCCGTCCCGGGTGACGCCGGACACGCCGTCAGGCTCGGTGCATCCGATCGGCCCCGTCCGGCGAGGTGGCAGTCGTGCCCGAAATTCTCACTGAGGTCGCGTCGCCGACCTGGGCGTACCTCGCGCTGCTCGGGCTGCTGATCGCGGACGCCTTCGTCCCCGTGATCCCCACCCAGGTCGTCATGATCACCAGCGGCGCGCTCACCGTGTACGGCGATCTCAGCCTGCCGGCGACCATCGCCGTCGGCGCGCTCGGCGTCTTCGCCGGTGATCTCGCCTGCTACCTGCTGGGTCGGGGCGCGCCCGACCGTCGGGCGGCCCGGCACGCCGTGCCCGGCCGGGCCCGTCGGGTCGCCAGCCGGGTCACCTCGGGGCTGCGCCAGCCCGGCCCGCTGGTGATCCTGCTCTGCCGCTTCGTGCCCGGTGGGCGGATGGCGGCCTGCTTCTCCGCCGGGCGCAGCCGGTACCCGTACCGGCTGTTCCTGCTCTACGAGGCCGTGGCGGCACTGGCCTGGGCGTCGTACGGCGCGCTGGTCGGGCACCTCGGCGGGACGGCGCTGACCGAGTCGGCGTGGCGGTTGGCGCTGATCGCCGGGGCGGCGGCGGCCGGGTTCGCGGCGGCGGGCTGGGCGATGACCCTCGTCAGCGCCCGCAACGCCCGCGCCGCCACCGACTGACCCGCCGTCTGGCCGGTACCGTCCACGGCATGAACCTCGATGATCTTCCGGTGGCGGAGTTCGCCTTCCCCGGGCCGCTCCGCGATCAGTTGGTGGCCGCCATCCTGTCCGGCGCGAAGACCACGACCTCCGCCCTGGTGATCGGGTACGAGCGCGAGAACGAGCCGTTGCCGGCGGTCGGCCGGCGGTCGGCGGTCGTGAACTCGGCGGGCCGGCGGGTCGCGGTCATCGAGCTGACCGAGGTCCGGGTGGTCCGGTTGGCCGACGTGGACCTGCGGCACGCCCTCGACGAGGGGGAGGGCGACCAGTCGGTGGCGCAGTGGCGGGCGAACCACGAGGGTTTCTGGCACAGCGCGGAGGTGCGCGCGGAACTGGGCGACCCGGGTTTCACCGTGGACGACGACACCCTGGTGCTGGCGCAGCGTTTCCGCCTGGTGCATTCGGTGGGTGAGACCGGCGGGCCGGAGAACAGCCTCTAGGGGTGGTCCCGGGGATCGATCTCGGTGGGCGTCCCGGATCCGCGTGAGGTGCCTCGGGCGACAGGCTGAGGCATGCGTGGAACCCGGAACAGTGGGCTGCTGGCCCTCGGTGGGATCGCCCTCGCGGCGCTGCTCGCCGTGATCGGGCACCTGGAAGTGAACGACGACCTGAGCCCCTGGTCGCTCACCGTCAGCGACTTCGCCGTCTCCGACCGCGGCGGCGTGATCGACACCGCCATGCTGGTGCTCGCCGCGGCCACCGCCGTGCTCATCCCCGCCCTGCGGAGCACCGGCCGGTCCCCCGCCGCGCCCCCGGCCGCCCGACGGAAGGAGAACAGGGGGCGGTGGGCGGAGCTGCTCCTCGCCGCCTGGACCGGCGGACTGCTGCTGGCCGCGATCGTCCCGACGAACGAGCCGGGCCTGCCGATGGACACCGCCGCGTACGTCCACCGGTACGCCTCGGTGGTCGCCTTCCTGGCGCTCCCCGTCGGCGGCTGGCTGCTCGCCACCCGGTTGCCCGGAGCCGGCCGCCGGGTACGCGGACTCGCCGTGGCCAGCCTGGTGCTCGCGGCGGTGATGGTCTGGTCGGCCTACCCCGGAGACCGCCTGCTGCTCGGCCTCGCCGAGCGGCTGCTCATCCTCACCGAGGTCGGCCTGCTCGCGACCGTGGCGCTCTGCCTCGTGCGCTCGGGGTCAGTCGCGCCCCGGACGACCGGCTAGACGCCCGTCGTCGACGCCGGACAGCGCGCCGACGCCGAGGCGCTCTGCCGCGACGCCGGCGCGACGACGTCCGACGGCCACCTGGAGTGCTGCTGGGACTGATCCCGGCGGCTACTCCAGCTCGTGGAGCATGAGCTGGCGGGCGGCCTCGGTGATCGAACCCGACAGGGACGGGTAGATCGTGATGGTCTGGGCCAGCTCGTTGACGGTGAGGTTGTTCTCCACCGCCATGGTGATCGGCAGGATCAGCTCGCTCGCCTTCGGCGCCACCACCACCCCGCCGACGACCTGGCCGCTGGCCGGGCGGCAGAAGAGCTTGACGAAGCCGTCGGAGATCTCGTCCATCTTGGCCCGGGCGTTGCCGTTCAGCGGCAGCATGACCTGCCGGGCCGGCACCTTGCCCGCGTCCACCTCGTCCTGCGAGACGCCGACGGTGGCCAGCTCCGGGTCGGTGAAGACGTTCGCCGCGACGGTCCGCAGCCGCAGCGGCCGGACCGCCTCACCGAGCGCGTGCCACATCGCGATCCGGCCCTGCATGGCGGCGACGCTGGCCAGCGGCAGCACCCCGGTGCAGTCGCCGGCGGCGTAGATGCCGGGCACGTTGGTGCGGGAGACCCGGTCGACGGTGACGTAGCCGCCCCGGGCCAGCTCGACGCCGTACTCCGCCAGCCCCAGGTCGGCGGTGTTGGGGATCGAGCCGACCGCGATCAGGGCGTGCGAGCCCTGCACCTTCCGGCCGTCGGAGAGCTCCACCTCCACCCCGTCGGCGGTGCGGCGGACCGCGTCGGCGCGGGAGTTGTTCAGGATGCTCATGCCCCGGGTGCGGAACACCCGCTCGATGGCCATCGCCGCGTCGGCGTCCTCGTGCGGCATCACCCGGTCGCGGCTGGAGACCAGGGTCACCCGCACGCCCATCGCCAGGTAGGCGCTGGCGAACTCGGCGCCGGTGACGCCGGAGCCCACCACGATCAGGTGCTCCGGCAGCTCCGGCAGGTCGTACACCTGGCGCCAGGTCAGGATGCGCTCACCGTCCGGTACGGCGGTGGGGAGCTGGCGCGGGGTGGCGCCGGTGGCGACCAGCACGGTCGACGCGGCGATGGACTGCTCCTCGCCGCCCTCCGCCGGGGTGACGATCACCCGGTGGGTGTGGCCGAGGGTGTCCTCGCCGAGCCGGGCGGTGCCGGCGACGAAGGCCACCCCGGCCTTGACCAGCTTGGCGTGGATGTCGGCGGACTGGGCCAGCGCGAGCCGCTTGACCCGCTCGTGGACCGCCCGGGCGTCGACGGTGACCGCCTCCAGCCCGTCGGAGTGCACGCCGAACTCCTCGGTGTCCCGGTAGCCGGTGACCACCTGGGAGCTGGCGATGAAGGTCTTCGACGGCACGCAGTCGGACAGCACGCAGGCCCCGCCGGCGCCCTCGGCCTCCACGACGGTGACATCAGCGTCCAGCTGCGCGGCGACCAGGGCCGCCTCGTAGCCGGCCGGTCCACCGCCGATGATCACGATCCGGCTCACAGCGCTCGCCCTTCGTCAGTGCTCACAGTGACTTTCTTCTCCCGAACGCGTCCGACACGCACCGTCGTATTCTCCCCCACCCGCCGGCCGGGCTATCGTCATCGCCGTGCGTCATTACGCCGCCTACGGCTCAAACCTGGATCCTGCCCGGATGCGCGCCTACTGCCCGCATTCGCCGATGGTGGGCGTCGGCTGGCTGGAAGGCTGGCGGTTGACCTTCGCGGGCGAGGA
Source organism: Micromonospora phytophila (assembly GCF_023656545.1). Classification (GTDB taxonomy): domain Bacteria; phylum Actinomycetota; class Actinomycetes; order Mycobacteriales; family Micromonosporaceae; genus Micromonospora; species Micromonospora phytophila. Next base: position 5,013 of record NZ_JAMOKF010000306.1, read on the forward strand.
CGTGATCGGCTGGGAGGGCTCGGTCAGCACCGTCGTCGAGTCGCCCGGCGACCGGGTGTTCGTGGCGATATACGACATCCACCCGTACGATGCCGCCCAGCTCGACGAGATCGAGGGCGTGACCGCCGGCACGTACCGCAAGCTGCACGTGCGGGTCTCCACCCTCGACGGGGACGTGACCGCGTGGATCTACGTCTTCGACGGCTACGAGGGCGGCCTGCCGACCTCGTGGTACCTCTCGGAGATCGCCAACGCCGCCGAGAAGGCGGGCGCGCCGGACGACTACGTCACCGAGCTGCGGTCCCGCCCCACCGGCACCGCGTCGGCGTAGCGCGTATCGCACGGCCCCCAGTCTGCTACCGCACCGGCCGGAACCACGATCCGGGACCGGCCGGGGTCGTCAATCACACACCCCGTGGTGGTCACCGGGGGCGGACGGGGCAGGCGGTGGCCGGGACGGTGAGCTGGTACATGTCGATGATCCGCGCGTCGCGCAGCCCCACCGACCGGTAGAGCGAGACCGGCGCGGTCGGGTTGGCCAGGTCGACCCCGAGGCCGGCGGCGGAGCGGCCCTTGGCCGCGTACCGGGCGAAGGCGTGCTGGAGCAGGGCGGCGGCCACCCCCCGGCGCCGCTGCCCGGGCAGCACCGCGAGGTTCTTCACGAAGCCCTCGTTCTGGTCGAGCCCCTGGTCGGAGGATTGGAGGACGCCGGCCGGCTCGCCGTCGACCTCGGCGACGAACCACTCGTCCCAGGCGGTGCCGTCACCGATCCGGGCCCGCCACCGGTCGTGGTCCTGCGGCTCGTAGTCCAGGGTGTCGCGGAACGCCGTGTCGTAGATCCGGTGGAAGGTGCGCAGCTCGGCGTCGTCGTCGGGGCGGACCGGGCGGACCGTGACGCCGGCCGGCGGGGCGGGCGGCGCGGTGGGCAGGCCCGCCAGCGGTCGGCTCATCCGGACGTACCGCTTGGCCAGGGTGAACCCGGCGTCGAGGAGCGTCTGCTCCCACTCCTTCTCCGGCTCGTACACCGCGCAGCGGACGGTGAGCGCCGGCAGGCCGCGCGCGGCGGCCCGTTCGGCGACCCGGGTCAGTTGCCGGGCCAGCAGCGGGGCGCGCAGCGGCCGGCCGTGGTCCGGGTCGACGTACACCTCGACGAACTCCCGTCCGACGCCGGTCGGGTTGTCGATGATCGCCCAGGCCACGACCGTGCCGTCCGGGTCCAGGCCGAGCCACGAGTCGGCGGCCGGCTCCACGTGCGGGGCGGTCAGGCACTCCGCCACGTCTTCGGCGGAGAAGTCGGGGTAGCCGATGGCGAACGTGTCGGCGGCGTGCACCACCTTGAGGATTGCCGGTACGTCGTCGAGGGTGGGTCGGCGGGCGCTCCAGCCGGCGGGAAGAGTCACGCTGGCGATCCTGACAGCCGACGCCGCCGGACGCCGCCGAATTATTCCGCCGGCCGGCCGCCCAGGTGCGCGCGCGTCACGATCAGCAGCTCCACCAGCTCGGCCCCGTCCGCCGGGCCGAGCGCCGCGAAGGCCGGCGAGGTCAGCCGGTCGGTGACCGCCTCGGCCCAGAGCCGCCGCCGGACCAGCGGCCCGACCGGCGGGTAGGGCGGCGGCCAGCCGCAGGCCACCGCGCCGGCCTCCCCCTCCGGCCCGGCCAGCACCGCCTCCAGCGGGGTCATCCCGCTGGCCCGCACCGCGAGCAGGTACGCCCCGGCGAAGTGCTCCCGGAGCAGGCGCAGCCCGA
>NZ_JAMOKF010000307.1 GCF_023656545.1 Micromonospora phytophila
ACATCCGCCGGGACGACCGCGAGGAGGCGACGATGCGGGGGTACGGCGACGACCCGACCGGGAGGCGGGTGCTGGCGGCGCTGCTGGCGATGCAGCGGCAGTCTTGGGAGCAGGGGGTGGCCGCGCAGGCGCTGCTCGACCTCGGCCTCGACGAGCTGGCGGTGCTGCTGGCCGACGCCGCAGTGACCCGGCAGCATCCGGACGGGCGGCTCGGCGACGTCTCCGGCGAGGACGGCGCGGTCAACGGGGCGGCCTGCGGTGAGGCGGTCCGGCACGCCGCGGCCGTCACGGGCGACCCGCGCTACGCCGCCGCGCTCGACGCGCAGCTCGACTGGCTGGTGGTCCGAGCGCCCCGGGCCGCCGACGGCACCCTGTTCCACCTGCTCGGCAGCCGGCAGGTCTGGGCCGACACGGTGCACATGGTGGTGCCGCTGCTCGCCCTGACCGGCCGGGAGGAGCTGGCCGCCGCCCAGGTGGCCGGCCACCGCCGCCGCCTCTTCGACGAGCGTTCCGGCCTTTACGCCGCCCGCTGGGACTGTGACGAGGGGCGGCTGGTGCGCCCGGAGCACTGGGCCACCGGAAACGGTTGGGTGGTCACGGGGGTCGCCCGGGCGCTGCGGCTGGGCACTCGCTGGCCGCCCGGCGTCCGCGACGAGCTGGCCGGGCACGCCCGGGACGTGATCGACGCCTGCCTGGCGTGCCGGGGCGCCGACGGGCTCTTCCCGGACGTGCTGGACGACCCGGGCGCCTTCCGCGAGGCCAACGTGGCGCAGATGCTCGCGTACGCCGTCCTCACCGGCGCCGCCGACGGCTGGCTGCCCGAGTCGTACGCCGAAGTCGGCCGGGAGCTGGTCGCCGCCGCGGATCGGCGGGTCGACGCGCGAGGGCTGGTCACCGGGGTGAGCGGCGCGCCCGACTTCGCCCGCCCCGGCACCTCCGCCGAGGCGCAGGCATTTCACCTCCTCGCCCACGCCGCCCTGATGAGTTGGGGACCCGAGGTGAGTTCAGAACCCGACGGCGGGACGGCCGGAACCGCCTCGGCCCCGACGACGGCGGGAACGGGGTGACTTCGCCGCAGAGAGTGACTTCCCACAGGAAGTGACTTTGCCCGCACGGAGTGACGCCCCCACCCGCACGGAGTGACGCCCGACCGGCACGGCGACGCCGACCCGACCGGGCCGGCCGGGGAGGACGCCGCCGAGGACAGTGTGGCCGGCGCGTGAGGCCTCGTGGGGTCAGGCGTGCATGCGGTCAGTGACCCGGCACCGTGACCGGCATCGGGCGCGGCCTGGACCGCTTCCACCGCCACCACGGGGAGTGACCCACCCGAAGGCCCCGCCACCCTCCGACCGCCCCTTTGCTCTGCACCCGCGGAGGCACCGGGCACGCACAGTGACTGCCGTCTCGGTCACCCGTTCGCAAGGGTCGAAAGTTCACGCAGGCCGGCGGGGTGGTGCGCCCACGGGTGCAGAGCAAAGGGGACGATCGGCGTCTCATGGCGCAGCCTCGGCCGTGACCCTGAGTGGCCCCGCCTTCGCCTCAGCACCGTGACCGAAAGTGTGATGGGCAGGCTGGCCCCGCCCAATGACCGTTCGCCCTGTGCAGACCGGACAGACAGGAAGTGAACGCCCCGGGTGCCGGAAGATGCGGGACGGGCAGGAAGGACTCGGCAGTCATCGTGCCGTGACCACGGTCGGGGGCACCGCCGGGCGGCACCGCGGGGGCACCGCCGGGCGGGAGCTCCCGGGGGCACCGCCGGCGGGAGCTGCCGGAGCCGCCCCTACAGTGATCATGTGGTCGCGGCGCTGGAGCTCTACCTGGACACCGACGCCACCCGGCGGATCCGGGTGCTCTGGGACGCGCTGGAGTCCGAGGGCGTGCAGAGCATGCGCTCGCTGCTGGAACAGCGGCACCGCCCGCACGTATCGCTCGCCGTGGCGCCCCGGTTCGATCCGGAGCGGGTCGCCGTGGCCCTGGCGGGCCTGACCGTGGCCGCGCCGCTGCGGCTGACCTTCGAGCACGCCGGGCAGTTCGTCGGCCGGGTGCTCTGGCTCGGCCCCGCACCCACCGCCGAGCTTCTTGAGCACCACCGCCAGGTGCACGCGCGGCTGGCCGCCGCCGGGATCACGCTGGTCGAGCACTACCAGCCGGGACGGTGGGTGCCGCACTGCACGCTGTCGATGCGGGTGCCGAACGTGCTGATGGCCGCCGCCGTGCGCCGCTGCCTGGAGGTGCTGCCGCTGGAGGCCACCGTGGTCGCCGCGGCCCTCACCGACCACGCCCGCGGCATCTCTCACCCGCTGCCCTGACGCACTCTCGGGCGGTCCCGTCCGGCCCGCCCTCGACCGTACGGGCAGGATGGGCGCATGCGCCTGGTGTCCCTGCTGCCGTCCGCGACCGACATCGTCCACGCCCTCGGGCTCGGCCCGGAGCTGGTCGGGGTGACGTTCGAATGCGACGTCCCGGCGGCGGACCGGGCCCGCACCAGGGTGGTGGTGGGCGGTCGCGACACCCGCGGCATGAGCCCCGGCGACATCGACGAGTACGTCCGGGCGCAGCTCGCCGCCGGCGCCGACCTCTACACGCTGCACGCCGACGCGCTGGCCGACCTCGATCCGGATCTGATCCTGACCCAGGACCTGTGCCGGGTCTGCGCGCTGCCCTCGGGGCACGTCGCCGAGGCGCTGGACCACCTGGGTTGCCGGGCCGACGTGCTGTCGTTGGACCCGTACACCCTTCAGGAGGTGCTCGGGACGATCCTCGCGGTGGGCGAGCGGGCGGGCGTACCGGATCGGGCGGAGGCCCTGGTCGCGGGCCTGCGGGCCCGGCTAGCGGCGGTGGCGGCGGCGGTCGCCGGCCGGCCGCGCCCCCGGGTCGCCGTGGTGGAGTGGGTGGACCCGCCGTTCACCGCCGGACACTGGATCCCCGACCTGGTCACCGCGGCCGGCGGGGAGCCGGTCGCCGCCCGGCCGGGGGCCCGGTCGGTGCAGACCGGCTGGCAGGTGTTCCGCGACGCGGCGCCCGATGTGGTGCTGGTCACTCCATGCGGCTTCCGGCTCGACGGCGCCGCCGCCCAGGCTGAGGCGGTCACCCGGGAGTTCCCCGGCACCCCGGTCTGGGCCGTCGACGCGGACGCGCTGGTGGTGCGGGCGGGGCCCCGGTTGGTCGACGGCGTCGAGGCGATCGCCGCGGTGCTGCACCCGGGCACCGTGCCGGCGCCGTCCGCCGGCGCGGTGGCCCAGGTGGGCTGAGCGCGCGGTCAGCGCACGAGCTCACGCCAGGACGAGCTGCTGCCGCGCCAGGCGCTGGCGAGGATGACCGCGGCACTGCGACTGGGGCATTCCTGAACCGTGGAGCGGCCCTGCGCGCCTCCGATCTGCGCCAGCACCTCCCACTGCTCTCCGGACCTGCGGATGTACACGTCACGGCGGCCACGCGTGGTCGCGTCCCCGTTCCACCAGTGTTCCTCGACAATCACAAGCCCGACGGTATAGCAGTCTCCCGCGAAGCGGTACAGCGGAGCGGCCCGGCGGTGCCGCGTACCGGCACGTGGTGCCGGGTATCGGGGCCCGGACGGGCGTACGTCGCCGGGTGCGGAGGGCCGGGTCAGCCGGCCAGCGGGCCGGACGACGGCGACCTCGCGCACCCACCACCACCGTCGTCGGGGCCGGCGGCCGAGCGGCGGACGTCCTCGTCCGTCCGTTTCGTCCGGAACCAGGAACGCGACGGCGTTGAGGGCGGGACCGCACCGGGTGACGTCGAGCCGGACGGCCGGGAGGGCCGGGACCGGCGGCGCCGAGGCAACCGCCGGCCCCGGAGAGCTCACCCGCCGGTCACGGTCAGGGTGTCGACGTCGAAGAGGGAACCGCTGCCGCCGGTGAAAACCAGGTGCAGCGGCCCGGTTCCGGTCCCGGTCAGGCTGGTGCTCACCGTCTGGAAGGTCTCCCATCCGCCGGTGTTCGGCACGGCCACCGAGCCGAGCAGTGGGCCGGTCGCCGACCCGGACCGGACCTGGATGGTCCCGCCCGCGCCAGCGGACGAGACCCGGGCGGAGAAGCCGGTCCGCCCGGCGGTGCCGACCTGCGCGTAGCCGGCCCAGTCGCCGTTGTTGATGTAGCCGAGCGTCCGCCCGCCACTGGCCGGGGTGTGGTTGGCGATCTGCACGCCCGCCGACGAGGTGTACGACTCCCCCTCCACGGTGAGCGAGGCCGTTGTCAGCTCGCGGATCCGGATGTTGCGGAACGACACGTCGTCGCCGGTGCCGTGGTTCTGGATGCCGATGTGTCCCTGTTGCAGGCTGCGCGTCGGGTCGGTGTTGGTGAAGTCGTTGACCCGTACGCCTTGAGGAACACCTGCACCCGCTCCCCCTGCACCAGGATCTCGTAGCTGTTCCAGCTGCCCGGCGGGTTGAGCGCGCCGTCCCGGGCGGCGACGTCGGGGGCCTTGGCCGCGTAGATCGCGCCGGTGGTGCGCTCGGGCACGTCGGTGGCGTCGAGTTGGATCTCGTAGCCGTTCGCCGTGCCCGACCAGGGCGACGAGGAGGCCGGGTAGCCGATCAGCACGCCGGAGTTGTCGTCCCCGGCGAGCCGCCAGTCCAGCTTCAGCGAGTACGACCGGAACTCCTTCGCCGAGTACCAGAAGGTGCCCAGGCCGCCGAAGGAGCTGAGCGTGGCGTCGGTGTTGGTGAAGCCGCCCGGCCCGGCTTGCGACCAGCCGGTCGTGGCGCCGTTGTAGAGGGTGGTGTACCCGTTCTCCGGGCGGCAGTCGGCCTTCGCCCAGCTGGCCGCGTACCGGATGCCGCCGAGCAGGTGCGTGCGGAAGGCCGCGTCGGCGTAGGACGCCTGGTGTGCCCGCCCCCGGTGTAGAAGGCCCGGCCCGCGGACTGCGGGTGGCACCAGGCGGTCGGGTTGTCGCCCATGCTTCCGCCGGAGTAGCTGGACTCGTCGAGGCTGGCCAGCACCCGCGCGGAGGAGCGCGGGTTGGTGCGGTAGTTGTACCACTCGTCGGTGCGCGTCCAGGTCTGCGGCAGGTGGGCGGTGGCCGCGTGCGCCCGGTCCTCGACCCGGACGCGGGCCTGCTGGATCGCCGGGTGTGAGGCGAACCAGGCGCCGACGAGCTGGCCGTACCAGGGCCAGTTGTACTCGGTGTCGGCGGCGGAGTGGACGCCCACGTAGCCGCCGCCGTTGACGTACGCCTCGAAGGCGCTCTGCTGCGCGGCGTCCAGGACGTCGCCGGTGGTGTTGAGGAAGACCACGGCCCGGAACCGGGCGAGGTTGGTGGCGGTGAAGGCGGTGGCGTCCTCGGTGGCGGTGACGGTGAAGTTGTTGGCGGCGCCCAGGTCGCGGACGGTCTGGATGCCGACGGGGATGGAGTCGTGCCGGAAGCCGGCGGTCTTGGAGAAGACCAGCACCTGGTAGGCCGGGTCGGCGGCCAGCGCGGGCGGCGCCGGGAGGAGGGTGCCGGCCAGCAGCGCGGCGGCCACCGCGGCGACCAGGCGGCGTGCTCTGGAGACGGTCATGACAGGTCCCTTCAGGACAGCGTGAACGAGTCGACGTCGAAGAGGTGGCCGGTCCCGGATCCGGTGTAGACCAGGAAGAGCGGCCCGGAGGCGGAGCCGGTGAGCGTGGTGGAGACGGTCTGGAAGGTGTCCCAGCCGCCCGTGACCGGCACCCGCCCCGGTCCGTGCCGCCAAATTTCTGTACCGATCGGTTGCAGAGGCGGGTAACCTTTGACCCCGGAGGAGGTGGGCCACATGCCCCAGCCGGGCAGACCGCGATCGTTCGACGCCGAACAGGCCCTGGACCGGGCGATGGAGGTCTTCTGGCGGCACGGCTACGAGGGCGCCTCCCTCACCGAGCTGACCGCCGCGATGGGCATCAACAAGCCGAGCCTCTACGCCGCGTACGGCAACAAGGAGAACCTCTTCCGCATGGCGGTGGGCCGTTACGCGCAGGTGGAGATGGCGTACGCGCGCGACGCGCTCGACCGACCCACCGCCTACGAGGTCGCCGCGACCCTGCTCCGGGCCAACGTGGTGGCGCTGACCCGCGACGACCGGCCGGCCGGTTGCCTCTCCGTCCAGGGCGGCACCGCATGCGGCACCGACAGCGCCGCCGTGTCCGAGTTCCTCGCGGCCAGCCGGCTGGCCGGTGAGCGGACGCTCGCGGAGCGCTTCGCCCGGGCGGTCGAGGAACACGACCTGCCCGGCGACGTCGATCCGACCGCCCTGGCCCGCTTCGTCATGGTCGTCACGGAGGGGCACGCCGTCCACGCCGCCGCCGGGGTGCCGCGCGCCGACCTGGAGCGGTCCGCCGAGATCGCCCTGCGCGCCTTCACCGCGACCGCGTACCCCGACGGGCTCCGGCCCGCCGTCAGCTCCTGACGCCCCGCGCCGGCCAGCTGTTCCGTCAGCGGCTCTCCCGGCCTGCCCGTGCGGGAGGATGCGGGCATGCTTCCCTCTCCTCGCGCGCTCCTGTGGGACTTCGGTGGCGTCCTCGCGGACGCCCCACCGCAACCGGCGGCGCCACCGGCCCTGGTGAGCCGGCTGTCCGACGTGGTCGACAGCGCGGTCCCCGCCGAGCAGATCGCCCGCGACCTGGCCGCCGGTACCCGCGCCTACACGCGGTGGCGTGACGACGTGGGCACCGGCGAGCATCCCGTGGAGCTGAGCCACGGCCAGGTGTGGGCCGACTTCGTGACCCACGCCTGGCC
>NZ_JAMOKF010000308.1 GCF_023656545.1 Micromonospora phytophila
CTGCGGCGGCGGCGCGCTGCTCGCCGCGCTGGTGAGCGACCGCCGGTTCACCGAGATCGTCGGCACCGACGTCTCCGCGCACGCACTGACATTGGCGGCCCGGCGGCTGCGGCTGGACCGGCTGCCGGAGCGGCAGCGCGACCGGATCAAGCTCTGGCAGTCCGCGCTGACCTACCGCGACGACCGGCTGCGCGGGTACGACGCGGCGGTGCTGATGGAGGTGATCGAGCACGTCGACGAGGCCCGGCTGCCGGCGCTGGAGGACGCCGTCCTCGGCCACGCCCGGCCGGGCACCGTCGTGGTGACCACGCCGAACGCCGAGTACAACGTCCGCTACGAGGGGCTGCCCGCCGGGAGGTTCCGGCACGCCGACCACCGGTTCGAGTGGACCCGCGCCGAGTTCGCCGCCTGGGTGGACCGGGTGTCGGCCACGTACGGCTACACCGCGGTCGTCCACGGGGTCGGCGACGACGACCCCGAGGTGGGCGCCCCCACCCAGCTGGCCGTGCTCACCGCCGCCGGCCAGCCGGCCGCCGACACCCGGGAGGAGAACCGGTGACCACCCTCGACATTCCCGAGCTGGCCCTGGTGGCGCTGGTCGGCATCTCCGGTTCCGGCAAGTCCACCTTCGCCCGGCGGCACTTCGCCCCGACCCAGGTGCTCTCCTCGGACGCCTTCCGCGCGATGGTGGCCGACGACGAGAACGACCAGTCCGCCTCCGCCGAGGCGTTCGACGTGCTGCACTACGTCGCCGGGAAGCGGCTGCGCGCCGGCCGGCTCACCGTGGTCGACGCCACCAACCTCCAGCCGCACGCCCGCGCCGCGCTGGTGCGGGTGGCGCGGGAGCACGACGTGCTGCCGGTGGCCATCGTGCTGGACGTGCCGGAGGCACTGGCCTGGGAGCGCACCGAGGGCCGCGCGGACCGCACCCTCGGCCGCCCGGTGCTCACCCGGATGCGGCGGGACCTGCGCCGCACGTACGGGCAGCTGGCCCGGGAGGGCTTCCGCAAGGTGCACGTGCTGCGCGGCGTCGAGGAGATCGACGCCGCCGAGATCCGCTACGAGAAGCTCTTCAACGACCGCCGGGAGCTGACCGGACCGTTCGACATCGTCGGCGACGTGCACGGCTGCCGTGCCGAGCTGGAGACGCTGCTCGCCCGGCTCGGCTGGGTGCTGCGCCGCGACGACGCGGGTCGGCCGGTGGACGCGACGCACCCGTCGGGGCGTACCGCCGTCTTCGTCGGTGACCTGGTGGACCGCGGCCCGGACTCCCCCGGGGTGCTGCGCCTGGTGATGGGCATGGTCGCCGCCGGGCACGCGATCTGCGTGCCCGGCAACCACGAGCAGAAGCTGCTGCGGCGGCTGCGCGGCCGGGACGTGCGGCTCACCCACGGCCTGGCCGAGACGATGGCGCAGCTGGCGGCGGAGCCGGACAGCTTCGTCGCGGAGGTGGCGACCTTCGTCGACGGCCTGGTCAGCCACTACGTGCTGGACGGTGGCCGGCTGGTGGTGGCGCACGCCGGGCTGAAGGAGGAGTACCAGGGCCGCGCCTCCGGCCGGGTGCGCGCTTTCGCGCTCTTCGGGGAGACCACCGGGGAGACCGACGAGTACGGCCTGCCGGTGCGCTACCCGTGGGCGCGGGAGTACCGCGGCTCGGCGATGGTGGTCTACGGGCACACGCCCACCCCGGAGCCGGAGTGGGTGAACAACACCATCTGCGTCGACACCGGCTGCGTCTTCGGCGGCCGGCTGACCGCGCTGCTCTACCCGGAGAAGGAGCTGGTCGCGGTGCCGGCGGAGCGGGAGTGGTACGCCCCCGCCCGGCCGCTGACCGCCGCGCCGACCCGGCCGGATGAGGTGCTGGAGCTGACCGACGTGACCGGCCGGCGGCACATCGAGCACGCGTACGGGTCGCTGACCGTGCCGGCGGAGAACGCCGCGGCGGCGCTGGAGGTGATGAGCCGGTTCGCGGTCGACCCGCGCTGGCTGGCCTGGCTGCCGCCGACCATGGCGCCCTGCTCCACGTCCAAGGTGGAGGGGTTCCTGGAGCACCCGGCACAGGCGTTCGCCGACTACCGGGCGGCGGGCGTGGACCGGGTGGTCTGCGAGGAGAAGCACATGGGCTCGCGGGCGGTGGTGCTCATCTGCCGGGAGCCGGACGGCGGCGCGTACGGCCCGGGCGGCGGGGTGGTGCACACCCGCACCGGCCGGCCGTTCTTCGGCGAGCCGCTGGACACCGCGCTGCTCGATCGGGTGCGGGCGGCGGTCGGCGCGGCCGGGCTCTGGGAGGAGCTGGACACCGACCGGCTGCTGCTCGACTGCGAGCTGCTGCCCTGGTCGGCGAAGGCGGGCGGCCTGATCCGCGAGCAGTACGCCGGGGTGGGCGCCGCCGGCCGGGACGCGCTCCCGGCGGCGCTGGCCGCGCTGGACGCCGCAGCCGGCCGGGGCCTGCCGCTGGGCGAGCTGCGCGACCGGATGGCCCGCCGCCGCGACGAGGTGCTGGCCTACTCGGACGCCTACCGGGCGTACGTGGGGCCGACCGAGGGGCTGCGCGGGGTGACCCTGGCCCCGTTCGCGGTGCTCGCCGGGTCGACGGTCAGCTACGCCGACCGGGACCACGGGTGGCACCTGGCGCTGGCCGACCGGCTCTGCGCGGCCGACCCGGAGTTCTTCACCCCGATCCGGCGGCAGGTGGTCGACCTCGCCGACCCCGACGCGGAGCGGGCGGCGACCGACTGGTGGCTGGCGCTGACCGCCGGCGGCGGCGAGGGCATGGTGGTCAAGCCGTACGCGGGCCCGGCCGCCCGCAACCAGCGGGGTTCGCTGCTCCAGCCGGGGATCAAGTGCCGGGGTCGGGAGTACCTGCGGATCATCTACGGTCCCGGGTACACCGAGCCCGAGCAGCTCACCGCGCTGCGCCACCGGTCGCTGGGGCGCAAGCGGGGGCTGGCGCTGCGGGAGCACGGGCTGGGGCTGGCGGCGCTGGACGCGCTGGTCGCCGGGGCGCCGCTGTGGCGCCGGCACGAGCTGGTCTTCGCCATCCTGGCCTGCGAGTCGGAGCCGGTGGACCCCCGGCTGTAGGAGGGGTGTCCGGGGCGGGTGTGACGTCGAGCACGGGGCGGGTCGGCGGCCACCTAGACTACGGACGTTCCGCCCACCCTGACCGGCAGCCATCGGAGGTCACCTCGTGCCGACGCCCACCACCACCCTGGCCCTGGGCCCGAGTTGGCTCGATCCAGAGGTGTTGATCTCGACGTTCGGGCTGCTCGGCATCCTGGTCATCGTCTTCGCCGAGTCCGGCCTGCTGATCGGGTTCTTCCTGCCGGGTGACTCGCTGCTGTTCACGGCGGGCCTGCTCACCGCCGACGGCAAGTACGTCACCTACCCGCTCTGGCTGGTCTGCCTGCTGATCACCGTCGCGGCGATCGCCGGCGACCAGGTCGGGTACGCGTTCGGCCGCAAGGTCGGCCCGGCGCTGTTCCGCCGGCCCAACTCTAGGCTGTTCAAGCAGGAGAACGTGCTCAAGGCGCACGACTTCTTCGAGAAGTACGGCGCGCGGTCCATCGTGCTGGCCCGCTTCGTGCCGATCGTTCGGACGTTCACGCCGATCGTGGCCGGGGTCAGCCGGATGAACTACCGCACCTTCGTCGTCTACAACGTGATCGGCGGCGTGCTCTGGGGCACCGGCGTGACGGTGCTCGGCTACTTCCTCGGCCAGATCCCGTTCGTCAAGGCGAACATCGAGGTGATCCTGCTCGGGATCGTGGGCCTCTCGGTGATCCCGATCGCGGTCGAGCTGCTGCGGGCCCGCCTGGCGGCCAAGCGCGGCACCACCGCTCAGGAGCTGGCCGCCGCCGAGGAGGCGATCCGGGAGACCCGGGAGCACTACGGCAAGCACTGACCGACGACCAACCGGCCGTCCGGCGCCGTCCCTGGTCGGGGAGGGCACCGGACGACCGGTACGGTCAGCGAGCCTTCTTGGTGGCGCGCTTGCGCGGCGGGGTCAGCAGATCGGCGATCGTGGCGATCGCCGACGGCACCAGCCGGTAGTAGGCCCAGACACCGCGCTTCTCCCGCTCCAGCAAGCCGGCCTCGGTGAGGATGCGCAGGTGGTGACTGACCGTCGGCTGCGAGAGGCCGAGGGGTGCGGTCAGGTCACAGACGCACGCCTCGCCCTCAGGAGCCGACTGGATCAGGCTGAGCAGCCGGAGCCGGGCAGGGTCGGCGAGGGCCTTGAGGACCCCGGCGAGACGCTCGGCATCGGCACGTTCGATCGGCTCACCGGCAAGCGGCGAGATCTGAGGCATAGTCATTTCGGCCAACGCAGTTCCCACGAAATCCATCCTTCCACCAGCAGCATCGATCCGCCTGCATATCAGCAGATCCGAATCGGCAAACTTTTACGCCACAAGGCCGAGGTCAGCCAACGTATAGGCCGCCCGATACGGCAGTCCGGCGGCTCGCACCGCGTCGCCGGCGCCTCGATCAACAATAACCGCCACACCCACGACCACGGCCCCGGCCTCACGAAGCGCCTCGACCGCCGTCAACACACTTCCCCCGGTGGTGGAGGTGTCCTCCACCGCCAGCACCCGCCGTCCCGCCACGTCCGGTCCTTCGATCCGACGCTGCAGGCCGTGCGCCTTGCCCGCCTTCCGGACCACGAACGCGTCCAGCGGGCGGTCGGTCGTCGACGCCGCGTGCAGCATCGACAGGGCCACCGGGTCGGCGCCGAGGGTCAGCCCGCCCACCGCGTCGTACTCCCAGTCGGCGGTGAGGTCCCGCATCACCCGGCCGACCAACGGGGCGGCCTGGTGATGGAGCGTGACGCGCCGCAGATCGACGTACCAGTCCGCTTCGCGCCCCGAGGAGAGTACGACCCGTCCATGGACCACGGCCAGGTCGGTAATGAATTTACGCAGGTCGTCGTGGTCCCCCATGGCGATAGAGGGTACTGCGCAAGTCTGGGAGCCGCGTGCGGGGTCCACCCGGATCACCCGGCGGGCGACCGATGATCGGCTATGTCCGGCTACGGTGAGCGACCGTACAGCCCGCGCGGCGGGTGAGGGGACCGGATCCGGGGAGACCGCACCGGCCCGGTGCGACGGTCAGCCGTTGTCGCGGCCGATGCGGCCCCGGGTGTCCCGCGAGACCGCCTCCAGCAGCCGGCGCGGCGCGTGCCGCAGACCGGCGACCGCGAGCTTGTACTTCCACGCCGGAATGCTCACCAGCTTGCCTTTCCGCAGGTCGCGCAGGGCCTCGTCGACCACGTCCTCGGCCCGCAGCCACATCCACTCCGGGGTCTTCGACATGTTGATGCCGGCCCGCTCGTGGAACTCGGTGCGCGTGTAGCCGGGGCAGAGCGCCATCACGCGCACCCCGAACGGACGCGCGGACTGACCGACGGACTCGCTGAAGTTCGTCACCCACGCCTTGCTGGCGGAGTACGTCGAACCGGGCATGACCGCACCGAAACCCGCAACCGAAGAGACATTTATCACTGCCCCGTGTCGGCGCTCGGTCATCGGTCGCAGCGCCGCGAGGGTCAGCCGCAGCACCGCGTGCACGTTCAGCCGGAGCAGCCGGGCCTCGTCCTCTGCGGACGACCGCAGGAACGGGGTGTTGAGGCTGATCCCGGCGTTGTTGACGAGCAGCTCGACCGGCGTGCCCTCGGCCAGCCGCCGCTCCACCGCCGCGCAACCGTCGTCGGTGGACAGGTCGGCCGGGATCGTCTCGACCTCCCGGCCGTGCCGCCCGCCCAGCTCGGCCGCCATGTCGGCCAGCCGGGCGGCGTCCCGGGCGACCAGCACCAGGTGCCAGCCGTCGGCGGCCAGCCGACGGGCGAACGCGGCGCCGATGCCGGCGGTCGCCCCCGTGACCAGTGCCCGTCGCTCGGTGGTCGGCTGGTCGAGCGTCACGGGCGGTCCTCACCTCGGCGGGTACGGGGGCGCGGGCGGCTGGTACGGGACGAACGGCGGTGCCGGCGGCTGGTGCGGGGCGGGTGGCGTGCCCGGGGGACGCCGCCGGAACCAGGCGTTCGCCGCCGGCAGCGCCAGCAGCATGGCTACCACAAGGTAACCGAGCACCTGGCCGACCGAAAGTCCCGCGTTGAGCGGGATCCACCAGCTCGGGTAGGCGTCGCCGACGAGGCCGAGCAGTTCCGCGGTGCCCCGGTCGTCCGCGCCCAGCCGCAACGGGGTGGCGCGCTGGCCGAGCAGCACCGCCAGACCGCAGCAGCCGAAGAGCAGCCCCAGCCCGCTGACCACCCAGGTCGCCACCCGGGCGCCGGAGCGGCCGGCACGCAGGCCGAGGGCGAGACCGGCGAGCAGCAGGCCCCCCAGCAGCCCCAGCACGGCGGAGAGCACGGTGGACACGCGCAGCAGGGTGACCACGCCGTCGATGTCGTCCGGACGGGCCGAGGTGCCCCCGGCCGCGGCCCGCAACTCCGCCACGGTGCCGCCGAGGGTGAGCGGGCCGGCGGCGGCGTACGCGAGGCTCGCGACCGCCATCAGCGCCAGCACCGCCGTGGCCAGCGTGACCGCGGCCGGGCGGCGGGCCGGTGCCTGGTCGGGGTACGACACGACGAGTCCCTCCGGTAGACGTCGGGTTGCAACCTACTCGGAGGGACCGTCGGCGTCGCCGTTATCGGCGCGTCAACTCACCG
>NZ_JAMOKF010000309.1 GCF_023656545.1 Micromonospora phytophila
CTCGTCGAGGACGTCCAGCGCGTGCGCCGCGATGCCGTCCCCGCACGCCTTGTCCCGGGGGAAGTCGGCCCGGTCCAGCAGCAGCACCCGCGCGCCCGCCCGCCGGGCCGCCAGCGCGGCGGCCGACCCCGCCGGACCGGCCCCCACCACCACCACGTCGAACTCGTCGCCCACGCCGCCCTCCCCTGCCCTGGTCACCGGTCTCGCGCCGACCCGACGACCCGCCCGCCGTGCCGGGCGCCGCCCGCCGACTCCCGCTCGTCCGGGCGCCACACGTGCCGACTCCCGCTCGTCCGGGCGCCGCTCACGACGACTCCCGCTCGTCCGGGTCCCGCTCGTGCCGTTCCCCCGCTGTCGCAGCGCGGGCACCTGACCGACGTTCCCTCCCGCCATCCTGCCCCGCGGATGCTCACGATCGCCGATCCGCCACCCGCTGCTGGCGGTGTAACCCCACCGGGTGTCGCCTCCGGCCTTCGACAGGGGGCACCGAACCACTCCCGAAAGCCCTTTGCTCTGCACCCACCCGTGCACCGGTCACGCTTCGTGGCCGGTGCGCCGGTGGGTGCAGAGCAAAGGGCGCGCGCCAGGGTGTCCGGACCGGCGCTGCCCGGGCGGCTCCGTCGCACCTGGCTCGGGCTCGGGCAGCACCTCAGCCCTGACGGGCAGCACCCCACGGCACCTCAGCCCTGACGGGCGGCACCTCACGGCACCTCAGCCCTGACGGGCAGCACCCCGGGCCTGACGGGTGGGAGGCCGGCCTCGGGGGGTCAGGCCGGCGGGGAGCGGTCGGCGGCCCTGGCGCGCCAGAGGCCGTACAGCGTCAGGGCGGCGGCGGCGACTAGCGGGCCGCCGTCGCGGACCAGGCCGTCCGGGCCGAGCAGCCACGAGCAGAGGGGCAGGTCCACGGCGAGCACGACGAGGGTGACCGCCACCAGGAGGGTGCGTGCCCAGCGCCGACCGCGCATCAGGAAGGCGGTGCAGAAGAGCACCGCGTAGCTGGTTACGATCCCGGCGCCGAACCAGAACAGCACGGCGGGCACGGCGGCCAGCCGGTCGTCCAGGACGGCCCCGGCCGCCACCAGGGAAGGGACCAGCATCAGCGGGCTGTAGGTAAACGCGGCGACCCGGCTGGTGAGCAGCCAACCGCTCACCTCGGGGCGACGTGGCGGGGTCTCCCGCCAGGAGATGCCCTGCGCGTCGATCACCAGCCGGGGACGGTGCTGGGTCAGGTGGGCGGCGACGGCGGGCGAGCGGTAGAGCAGCCAGACGACGGCCGCGCAGAGCAAGGAGAGCAGGGCGAAGCCGAGCAGGCCCGGCAACGGCGGCACCCCCTGCCGGGGCACGATGATCCGGCCCACCGCGAAGAGGGTGGTGACGGCGAGGATGAGACCGAACGGACGCGCTGCGGTCCGGCCCCGGTCGACCTGCCCGATCAGCAGCAGGAAGCCGAGCGAGCGCAGCATCGCCCAGCCGGTCCGCACCGCGAGCCCGAAGCCCTGCTCCGGGGCGTACCACCAGTTGAGCAGCTCGACCACGACGGTGGCCGCCGCGGTCAGCGCGAGCAGCGTGGTCAGCGCCCGGACGGCGGACGGCCGCCGGACCTGGGTCGCGGCGGCCGTCCTCATGAATTCAGATGATGCCCGGATCGGGTGTCGGTCACACCTGCCGTCAGCGCTGCGGCTGCTGCGCGTCGAGCCGGGCGCGCAGCGCGTCCAGCTCGGCCCAGAGGACACCCGGCAGCTTGTCGCCAAACTTCTCGAACCACTCGGTGACCAGCGGAAGCTCGTTGCGCCACTCCTCCGGGTCGACCTTCAGGGCGATCCGGACGTCCTCCGGGGTCATGTCGAGGCCCTCGACGTCCAGCGCGTCCTGCGTCGGGACCATGCCGATCGGGGTCTCGACGGCGTCGGCGCGGCCCTCGATCCGCTCGATGACCCACTTGAGCACGCGCGAGTTCTCGCCGAAGCCCGGCCAGAGGAAGTTGCCGTCGGCGTCCTTGCGGAACCAGTTCACGTAGTAGATCTTGGGCAGCTTCGACTCGTCGCCGTCGGCGCCCTTGCCCATCTCGATCCAGTGCCGGAAGTAGTCGCCGGCGTGGTAGCCGATGAAGGGCAGCATCGCCATCGGGTCGCGGCGGACGACACCGACCGCTCCGGAGGCGGCGGCGGTGGTCTCCGAGGAGAGCGTGGCACCCATGTAGACGCCGTGCACCCAGTCGCGGGCCTCGGTCACCAGCGGGATGGTGTCCCGGCGACGGCCACCGAAGAGGATCGCGTCGATCGGCACGCCGTTGGGGTTGTAGTAGTCCTCGGCGAGGATCGGGCACTGGGTGATCGGGGTGCAGAACCGGCTGTTCGCGTGCGAGGAGAGGCTGTCGCTCTCCGGCGTCCAGTCGTTGCCCTTCCAGTCGATCAGGTGCGCCGGCGGCTCGCCCATGCCCTCCCACCAGATGTCCCCGTCGTCGGTGAGGGCCACGTTGGTGAAGATGGAGTTGCCGCGGTCGAGCGTGCGCATCGCGTTGGCGTTGGTCTTCCAGTCGGTGCCCGGCGCGACGCCGAAGAGGCCGTACTCCGGGTTGACCGCGTAGAGGCGGCCGTCCTCGCCGAAGCGCATCCAGGCGATGTCGTCGCCGATCGTCTCGACCTTCCAGCCCGGGATGGTCGGCTCCAGCATGGCGAGGTTGGTCTTGCCGCAGGCGGACGGGAACGCGCCGGCGACGTGGTAGACCCGGCCCTCCGGCGAGGTGATCTTGAGGATCAGCATGTGCTCGGCGAGCCAGCCCTCATCGCGCCCCATCACGCTGGCGATGCGCAGCGAGTAGCACTTCTTGCCGAGCAGCGAGTTGCCGCCGTAGCCGGAGCCGAACGACCAGATCTCGCGGCTCTCCGGGAAGTGCGAGATGTACTTCGTCTCGTTGCACGGCCACGCCACGTCCTGCTGGCCGGGGGCGAGTGGGGCGCCGATCGAGTGCAGCGCGTGGACGAAGTCCGCGTCGTCGCCCATGGCCTCCAGGACCTTGGCGCCCATCCGGGTCATGATCCGCATCGAGGCCACCACGTACGGGCTGTCGGTGATCTCGACACCGAACATCGGGCTCTCGGCCTCGACCGGACCCATGCAGAACGGGATGACGTACATCGTCCGGCCGCGCATCGAGCCGCGGTAGAGCTCCGTCATCGTCCGCTTCATCTCGGCCGGCGCCATCCAGTTGTTGGTGGGGCCGGCGTCCGCCTCGTCGACAGAGCAGATGTAGGTGCGCTCCTCGACCCGGGCGACGTCCGTCGGGTCCGTCCGCGCGTAGAAGGAGTTGGGCTTCTTCTCCGGGTTGAGCCGGATCAGGGTGCCGGCCTCGACCAGCTCGTCGGTAAGGCGACGCCACTCCTCGTCGGACCCGTCCACCCAGACCACCCGGTCGGGGGTGGTCAGTTCGGCGACCTCACGGACCCAGGCGAGCAGTTTGGGGTGGGACGTCGGGGCCTGATCGATACCCCGAACGGTAGCCGGAGCAACCATGACACATCTCCTTGTGGTCGACGCTGACCTATCTATGGGATGCACGAGTCTCAGCGGCGCGATGCGTCGCCTTCGTGGAAACCTGGGATTGGGCTCAGCGTAAACCGGAGGACCTCGCGAGTCAGTGGTACTGGTTGTGAAGAACTGCACAAGGTACGGCCACGCTGCGGCATCACGAGCTAATACCCGCTTTCGCGCGCAGTTTCACGCAAATCCTGTAGGGAACCGTCGACCGACGGCCGTCCGTCCGACCGCCACGGCTGTGGGGGAGATACCCGGAAACCGGTCCGGGATTCCGGGCCGGCTGGTTACGCTCCGCTCACCCGGGACGTACCCGCGGGGGAGGCTGGTCGTTGCTACCCGTGTGGGGTGTCCCCAGCCGGTACGCTCGGCCCTGTGGCCGCGACGATGACCGGGGAGCCAGGCTCCCGGCAGACCCGCCCGGGTCTGGTCCACTCACTGCTCGACCGGTTCGGCCATCTCATCCGCGAGATGAGCAAGTTCGCGACCGTGGGCGGCATCGCCTTCCTCATCGACTTCGCGCTCTTCAACTACATGACGAGCGTGCGCGGCGTGGAGCAGGTCACCGCGAAGACCATCTCGACGGTGATCGCGGCGTCCTTCGCGTTCATCGGCAACCGGTTCTGGACGTGGCGACACCGCAAGCGTTCCAACCCGGCCCGCGAGTACGCGCTGTTCTTCTTCTTCAACGGGGTGGGCCTCGGGATCGCGGTGGCCTGCCTGGCGATCAGCCGCTACGGGCTGGGCAGCGTCTGGCCCGAGGTGTTCCAGACCCCGCTGGCCGACAACATCGCCAGCTTCATCGTCGGCACCGGGCTGGGTACGCTCTTCCGGTTCTGGTCCTACCGGCGGTTCGTCTTTGTGGAGGCGGGAACCCCACCCGTTCCGGAAGTGACGCACGACCGAGACCACCGGGCGTGACCTGCCGCCCATCCCGTCCAGCCGGAGCCGCCCGGCTCCGCCCACTGCCCTAAGGTGTTCCGCATGCGTCTTGTCCGTCTCCTGCCTGAGCGCTGGCAGAAGTTCATCCACGAGGCGCTCAAATTCGGGATCGTCGGCGGCATCAACACCATCATCAATTACGCGGTGTTCAATGCGCTGGCACTCACGGTCTTTGTCGACGGCCAGTTGAAGGCGACGGTCATCGCCACGATCGTGGCGACGATCACGTCATATCTGATGAATCGTCACTGGACGTACCGGGACCGCCCGAAATCGGCGATGCGGCGCGAGTATGCCCTGTTTTTCCTCTTCAACGGTGCGGGCCTGCTCATCGAGTTGGGCGTGCTGGCCGCCGCCAAGTACGGCCTCGGCGTGACCGGCCTGCTGGCGCTCAACGTGGCCAAGACCGTCGGCGTGCTGCTCGCCACGCTCTTCCGGTTCTGGTCGTACCGGACCTTCGTCTTCCAGCCCGCGCCCGCCCACGCCCGGGAGACCTGGCACAGCATCCCGCGCGACGAGTGGGACACGATGGCCGAGATGGACCCGGTGGCGGAGCTGGCCGAGTCGGTCTCCGAGCTGGAGGAGGCCCAGTCGCCACCGGCCGGCGCGCGGGGCGGGCCCGCGCCGGCGCCCGCGCTCGGCCCACCGGGCGCGCCCGCCCAGGGCCGTCCGGTGCCGCTGGACGCAGGCGTCGGCGGCTCCCTCGACCAGGAGCTGGAGGCCGAGCTGGCCGCCGAGCTCCAGCCGACGACCACGCGCCGCACCCCCCGCCGCTGACAGCTCAGGCGGTGGGGTCGCGCAGCGGCTTTCCCTCGTTCATGTCGGCCAGGATGTCGCGCATCTCGCCCTCACCGAGGGAGTGCTTGTCGTGGTGGGCCTCGACGAGTTCGTAGAGCCTCGTCTGGACCTGGCCCACCCCGGGGACGTCGTGCAGGACCGACTGGCCACGCTCGCCGGCCGACTCGATGGTCAGGGTGCCGCAGCCGAGCAGCCGCTCGACGAACCGCTGGTTCATCGCGTGGTCGTTGATCCGGGTGAGCGGGATGTCCCGCCGGTCCCGGGAGAGCACCCCCTGCTGGAGCAGGACCCGCTCGTCGGTGAACAGGTAGTGGGTGCTCCGCCAGACCAGAAACGGCCAGAGCGCCAGCCAGAGCACCAGCACCAGGGCGAGCCCGGCGATCACCGCGAGGGCGATCGACCCGCCGGCGCCGGACGGCAGCAGGACCACTCCGGCCACCACCGCCGCGACGGCGAGCACCAGCACCACGACCGGCCGGATCAGCGCCTTCCAGTGCGGGTGCAGGTGCAGCACGACATGCTCGTCCTCGGTGAGCACGTCATCGGGGAACGCCACGGGAACCTCCTCGCAGAAACGGACGCGCTGACGGTAACCGGTCGCCCCTCCCCCCGGGATCAGCCGCGCGGCGGCCCTTCCCCGCGATCTTGCAGTTTCGGCCGCCGATCCACGGCTTTCGTCCCCTTCGCCCGGGCAGCAAGTGCAAGATCGACGCGGGGACGGGGTGGGGGTCAGCGAAGGTGGAGAACGTCGCCGGCGGCCAGGGGGCGCTCGCCGGCGGCGGTGGCGAGCAGGAGCTGGCCGTCGGGGTCGACACCGGTTGCGGTGCCGGTCAGCTCCTCCCCGCCGGGGAGCAGCACGCGTACCTCGCGCCCGATGGTCGTGCAGACGGCCAGGTAGGCCTCGCGCAGGCCACAGGCGACCGCGTCCCCGCCGACCGCGCGCCAACGGTCGTACCACTCGGCGACCGACCGCAGCAGCGCCCGCAGCAGTGGATCCCGGTCGGTGGCCGCCGCGCCGGCCAGTTGCAGCGAGGTGGCCGGCAGCCCGGTCAGGTTCTCCGGCAGCTCGTCGGCGCGCAGCGTCACGTTCAGACCGATGCCGAGCACGATGGCGGGCGGCTGGGCCGGCGAGGGCCCCGGCACCGCCTCGGCGAGGATCCCGGCGCACTTCGCGTCGCCGATCAGCAGGTCGTTCGGCCACTTCAGACCGGCGTCCAGCTCGGCCAGCAGGGCCACCGCCTCCACCAGCGCCACCCCGGCCAGCAGCGGCAGCCAGCCGTACCCGGTCGGAGGCGCCGGCGACCAGCCGCGGTCGGCGACGGCCTCGCCGGGCCGCAGCAGCACGCTGGTCGCGATGCCGGCCCGGGGCGGCGACTGCCAGACCCGGCC
>NZ_JAMOKF010000310.1 GCF_023656545.1 Micromonospora phytophila
CGCCGGGCCCGGGTCGGCGCCCGGTCGGCGGTTGCCGTCGAGGTCGGGACGGTGGTCTCCGGCGAAGCCGTCGCGGTCGTCGGGACGCCGGCACGAGCGACGGCGGGCGTCGGCGCGCCGGCGGCCGGGCGCGTACCGGGCCCTGCGTCGGCCGCGTCACCGGCGGGCGGGAACGAGGGCTGCCCGGAAGCGGGGTCCGCCGGGAAGGCCATCGGCTCGCCGGTGCGTTGCCGAGGCACCCTCACCGGCCCACGGGTCGCGGCCCGCCGGCCGGAGCGTTGGGCCAGCGCGGCGACCAGGACGGAGCCGCCGACCCCGACGATCACCGCGTACGGCGCGATGAGGTGCGCCGACACCTGCTCCGGGTTGATCGCCGTCAACCGCGGCACCGCCAGGAAGTACGCGGTCGCCACGAGCAGCGGCCCGGCCGCGCCCGAGGCGGCGGCACCGACCCGCCGGTCGGCGTACCGGGCGGCACCGCGGGCGGCCAGGGCGCCGATCACCAGCGCGGAGCCGAGCGAGAGCAGTGCCCCGGGCCAGTAGAAGTAGTCGCGGATCCAGAACCGCCCGTCGTCCGAGCTGAGCTGCCAGATGCCCAGCTGGGCACTGGTCAGCCCGCGTCCGGCCAGCACGCCGTCCACGACGGCGACCACGGCGAGCAGCCACAGCCAGCCCACGGTGGCGATCACGTTGGTGGCGGCGGCCCGTGAGCGCAGCGCCCAGACGGCGGTCAGCGCGCCGACCAGCACCCCGACCGCCGCGTACGCGGCGGCGACGTCGCGGGGCGCGGCGGTGTCCGCCACCACCGCGACCCGGGCCGGCACCGCCACCAGCAGCACCGTGATCAGGGCACCCACCGCGGCGGCCACGGCGATCGCGACGTGTCGGGCGGAGCCGCCGGTGTTCCGGGCGTCCGGCTCCGGCTGGCCCGCCGACCCGTCCACCTCGTCCGGCCGTGGGCCCGGATCGGCGGCGGGCCGCGCCGCGGAGGCGGTCGGGCCGGTGTCGTCCGGCAGGGCCGCGCCCGGACCGCGCTCGTGCAGCCGCTGCGCGCAGACCGCGCCGACGACCGTCGAGGTGGCGGCGATCCAGGTGGCCCAGATCAGGCTGGCCACCCAGGCGGCCGCCCCGACGGTCGCGTCCGTGGACGCCCAGTTGATGATGCCCAGCCCGTAGCCGAAGCCCAGTTGGGCCGCGCCCGCGCCGGCAGCCACGCCGACCGCCGTAGCGATCGATCCTCCCCAGCCCCGTCTGGCCATGCCGGGGAGCGTAACGTCCCGGGCTCCGGGCGGCGAGTCGTGACGGCGGACCGTGACGCAGCGCAGTTGGCGCCGACGGGTACGGTCGCCGGTGATTGAGGCGGTGGACGCTATGGCGGACGGGAACACGGGCGGCGGGACCGGCGCGCGGGACGGCGACGGACCGGACCGGTTGACCCTGGTGCTCGGTGGCGGGTTGGCCGTCGTGCTGCTCGCCGCCGTCGGCGCGACCGGCGGCTGGATGCTGGCCGGCGAGCAGGACGACCCGGGCACGCCGGCCGCGTCGGCGACCACGAGCACACCGACCGTCGCCGCGAGCGCGTCCCCGACGCGCGGCCGGTCGACGCCGGCGACGCCCCGGACGACGACGCCGACCCGGTCCACGGGTCTGACCGTCCCGGCCGTGCTCGGCGAGGACTTCACCGACGCCCGCGACCTGCTGCGGGACCGGCGGCTGGGCTGGCGACTGATCTTCGGCTCCGGCGTCGGCACCACTGTGGAGCGCGCGTACCCGCAGGTCGGGGCGGCGGTGGAACCGGGCAGGACCGTCACGCTCTACGTCACCGGGCCCGCCCCGGCCGCCACCGTGCCCGACGTGGTCGGCGACGAGTGCGACGAGGCGGCCGACGATCTGGTCGACGAGGGCTTCTACCCGCAGTACCGGCTCCGCCGCGCCGGAAAGGTCACCCGCCAGGATCCGGCCGGCGACAGCACGGGCAGGTGGAACGACCGGGTGTCGATCTGGTGCGGCGAGGCGTCGGAGGCGCCGGGCCCCGCCTCCCCGACGCCCTGAGCGATCGTTCGGCACGCTGATCCCGGCCGATGGGCGTCCGGACCGCTACGTTGACGGTCAGGGGCCGCGACGCCCGCCCGGGTCGGGAAAGGACCTGCCATGAGCGACGACCGCCAGGAGCCGCCCACCGGGGGGTACGACGACCAGACCCGCCCGCTCCCCCCGCCGGCCGGATCCGAGCCCGTCGACCGCACGCAGCGGTTGCCCGGCCCCGAGGACCGTACGGCGGGGCAGCCGCGGACCCCGGACGACGCGACCCGGCCGACGCCCGCCGACCGCACCGCCCCGATGGACCGCACCACCCCGCTGCCCCCGGATCGGTCCGGCCCGCCGGCGTGGTCCGGGCGGGCCGAGGTGCCGCCGCCCCGACCGGCCGATCCCCGGGAGGCGGGCACCGAGTGGTACGCCGAGGACCCGGGCGGCCGGCGCTGGTGGCTGCCGATCCTCTGGGGCGTGATCGTGTTGCTGCTGCTCGGCCTGCTGGGCGTCGGACTGTGGCTGGCCCTCCAGTCGGCGCACGACGCCGGGACCGGCCCCGAGCCGTCGCCGTCACCGTCGCGGACCAGCGCGGCGCCCACCACCGCCGCGCCGACCTCGGCCGCGCCCACCACCTCGTCGCCCTCCGCCGCGCCGACCACCTCCGCCCCGGCCCGGGTGCCGATGCCGCCCGTGGTGAACCTGCCGCTGGAGACGGCCCGGGCGATCCTGGACGATGTCGGCCTGGACCACCGGGTGGAGTACCGCGAGTCGGACCGCCCCCCGAACACCGTGGTCGAGACCGAGCCGGACGCGGGCGAGCTGGTTGCCGAGGGCGAGGAGGTGACGTTGGTGGTGTCGCGGCCCGAGCCGTCACCGACCACCGGCTCGCCCACGCCGACCGTGGTGGCGACCTCCGTCGACTAGGGCACCCGACCGTTCCCGCCCGTCGGGCGGTGGCTGGAATGCGCGGGCCGTCGACGGGTGGTCCCGGCCGGCGGGTGGCACCCGGTGGCTCCGCCGGGTCACCACATCCGGCGTCTGGTGCCGACCAGGCCCAGGCCGGCGAGGGAGATGGCCAGGCCGAAGACCCCGGACCAGAAGAGTGACTGGCGGACGTCCTCGGCCGTGTGCCGGGCGGCCTGCGTCGTGCCGGCCGGGGTGTCCGCGTCGGGCCCGGCGGTCGCCCCGGGCTCGTCGCCGCCGCCGGCTCTGCCGGCGTCGAGGGGATCCGGTCCGCCGAGGGCGAACGGGGCGTCGAGGGCACCCGGGCCGTCGTCGACGCCGGTGGCGTCCGGCGGGTCCTCCCCGACCACGGTGATCTCCGGTGCCGGGACCGGGGCGGTCAGCCGGGTGGACGAGAGGGCGGGGTCACGGACCACGACCACGAGCGTGGTCGCGGCGCCGAGCAGCGCCAGGAGTCCGAAGGAGTAGGCGATGAGGGAGCGGTGGTGCCGCCGCGCGGCGGGCTGATTGACCATGGCCATCCCAGGTTCAGGGTCCTGGAAGCGCGGGGTGGAACGTGCCGGGGTGGCGTACCGATTCTATGGCGTCGGCACGCCCCCCGACTGCCGATCGCCGAGGTCAGCCCACCCGGACCGGGGTCCGCACGACGGGCCGGCGTGGTGCCCGGACGGTGTGCGGGCGCGACTCGGGCACGGCCCGCAGGTGGCGCAGGCCCTCCCGCTGGACGAAGATCGACCGCCGGTTGACCGCGTCCCCCGAAGCGTTCAACTCGTAACCGTCGAGCCAGAGCCAACCGTCGTAGGTCGGCCAGTCGAGCACCCGGATCACCCGGAACATGATGGGCCTGAGGAACTGGACACTCGCCGCGCGAGTCACGTGCACAACGTCACCGGAGCGGGGAAGCACATGGGCTCCTGGGAAGGGTCGGCCGGCGAAGGAGCCGGCGGAGGCTGGTCGGGGGACGTCTCGATGGCCCGGTGACGGGGTCGTGCCTCGTGGACCGATGTCGCGGGCGGTGGTGGTCGGGCCGTACCCGCTGATGGCGTGCCGCCACCCGACCAACACCCGGCTGCTCCCGGGTACCGCTCCCGCCGCCGCAGCCAACTGGCGTGCAGCGGCGGGGTCATCACCCCGGGGCAGGTCTGGTTGTCAAACGTCGGGCGCGCCCGCCGCTCCGCGTCCCGGAGCCGGTGGGGTCGCCACGGCGGGGGATCGGACGGAGACGGTGAGTGACCCGTGCCATACGGACAGAGTGCATCAGCGACGTGCTTCATGCAAGTTGCACGTCGACTTTTGCCGATACGTGAGCGGCTCGCGCAAAGCGGCGCTTGAAGCCGTTCACGTCGGGGCGGCACACTGAGGGCCGGTTTCGCCCGTCGCGGCCGGCCGACGACCGGCACCACCCCACGCCGCGAACGTTCGTCCGCCGTACGACGTCGCGCCCCCGGCGGGCGACGACAGCGGCGCGTCGAAGCGGAGGTGGACCGGTGAGGGCGAGCAGCCGGTGGTCCCGACCAGCTTGCCGAGGTGGCACCGTGCGCGCGACCGGTGAGTCGATCCCGCGGGCCGCGCGGCGAACCGGGGTGGACGCGTGAGCGAGCGACGCAGCCCGACCATCCGGCGCCGCCGCCTGGGCGCGGAACTGCGCCGGCAACGGGAGTCGGCCGGTATCACCATCGAGGCGGTCGCCGAGCAGCTGGAGTGCTCGGCGTCGAAGGTCTCCCGGATCGAGACGGGCCACACCACGGCGACCCCCCGGGACGTTCGGGACATGCTCCGGATCTACGGGGTGGTCGGCGTCGAGAGCGACGAGCTGGTGCAGATCGCCCGGGAGGCCCGGCAGAAGGGCTGGTGGCACCCGTACAGCACGGTGCTGGTCGGGGCCTACGTCGGGCTGGAGGCCGCGGCCAGCTCGATCCGGGCGTACGAGCAGCAGGTGGTGCCCGGCCTGCTGGAGACCGAGGAGTACGCCGGCGCCATGATCCGCGCGGCCCGGCCAGACTTCACCCCGGAGCAGGTGCAGCAGCGGGTGCGTGTCCGTCTGGGCCGTCAGTCGTTGTTGACCCAGGATGATCCGGTCGATCTGTGGGTGGTGCTCGATGAGGCGGTGGTGAGCCGTCCGGTGGGCGGGGACGCGGTGATGCGTGGCCAGCTCAAACGGCTGGTCGAGGTGGCGGAACTGCCGAACGTGACGCTCCAGATCCTGCCTTTCGAGGTCGGGGCGCACGCCGGCATGGACGGCACCTTCACGATCC
The DNA here is from genome assembly GCF_023656545.1 of Micromonospora phytophila. Lineage (GTDB taxonomy): Bacteria > Actinomycetota > Actinomycetes > Mycobacteriales > Micromonosporaceae > Micromonospora > Micromonospora phytophila. The sequence goes on from NZ_JAMOKF010000310.1 coordinate 5,250, forward strand.
TCAGCTTCCCCGAGCCCGGTGATCCGGATGTCGTGTACGCGGAGAACGCCACGGGTGGGCTCTTCCTCGAGAAGAGTGACGAACTGCAGAAGTACAGCTTCATCTTCGATCACATCCGAGCGGCGGCCAATCGTCCGGAGGAGTCCATCGCACACATCGCGAAACTGGCAGAGGAGCCGTTGTGGAAATGGCGACCAAGGGGTTCCCCGTGGACCTGACGCAGGCAACGTGGTTCAAGAGCTCGAAGAGCGGGCCGAACTGTGACAACTGCGTGGAGGTGGCGTACGTGACCGGGGCGGTCGGGGTGCGGGACTCGAAGGACAAGACGGGTCCGGCCCTGGTCTTCGCCCCGGGCGACTGGCACGCCTTCGTCGCCGGTGCCAGGCGCGGCCGGCTCGGCCGGGACTGACGACCCTGTGACGTGACGGGCGTCCCCGTCCGGCGATCGGCCGGACGGGGACATTCCCGTGCCCGCCTGCGGGCCCGCCGGTCCGGGCGGTTCCGCCCGGCGGTGCCGGGTCGCGGGCCGCTCGGGTGCGGTCCGGCCGGGCGGTCCCGGGCCGCGCGGGTCCCGGCGGGCGTCGGGGTGGCCCAGGTTCACCCGGGGATCCCGTCGCCACATCGCGCCCGTGTCGTTGTACGGCTAGGTACGGCGTTGGTCGACAACCCGCCGCACGGATCGGCAACCGAGCGAGGCAGGCGAGACGGATGACGACGATCGGGTCAGAGAACCTCACCAACGGGCCGGGAAAGCCGGAGCGGTTCGGTGGCAAGTACCGCGGCGCACGCCGGGACACCGTCCTGACCGAGGTGGTGTCGACCGACACCGAGATGGGTGGCCGGGAGCCCGGCCCGGCCGCGCCGGAACAGGCCGGCCCGCCGCTCTCCCTGCCCTCGCTGGACCCGAACCCGCTCACCGAGCCGTCGTTCCCGCCCGGCGGATGGTCGATGGAGCCCACCGAGTCGCTGGTCGACCACCCGCTGCTGCGCGGGCTGCTGATGGAGCTGCCGCCGAAGGGCAGCGTTCCGCCGCCCGGCTGGCTGGACCGCTGGTTCGAGGCGACCCGGGCGATCCTGGAGCTGCTATACGTGCAGGGGACCGGCCGCCCGCGGTGACGCGGGCCGCGCCGGCATCGCGCGTTCCACGAGCCGGCTGTGCCGAAGGGCGTGGCGTACGCCGATGGCGGCGACGCCCAGCGCGCCCAGGGTGATCGCCGGGCCGGTCACCGCGGCCCCGACGAGCAGGTCGCCCGCGCTCGCCGCCGCCACGGCCTGCAGGGTCGCCAGGCCGGTGACCTGCACCGGGAGTCCGACGAGCGGG
>NZ_JAMOKF010000311.1 GCF_023656545.1 Micromonospora phytophila
GGCCGGCTGCGCGTCGCGGTGGACGGCGCCCCGCCGGCCGGCCCCGACGAGCTGGCGGCCGCGCTGGTCGACCCGCTGCGCGCCCTGGGCCGCCCGGCGCTGCACATCCGCGCCGCGGACTTCCTCCGCCCCGCCTCGCTTCGCTTCGAGCACGGCCGCGACAACCCCGACGCCTACTACGAGGGGTGGGTGGACGAGGCGGGACTGCGCCGGGAAGCGCTCGACCCGGCCGGCCCGGCGGGCTCCGGTCGGGTGCTGCCCTCGCTCTGGGACGCCCGCGCCGACCGGGCCAGCCGGGCCCGCTACGTCGAACTGCCGCCCGGCGGCGTCCTGCTGGTCAGCGGGGCGCTGCTGCTCGGCGGCGGCCTGCCCTTCGACGTCACCGTCCACCTGGAGCTCTCCCCAGCGGCCCTGGCCCGGCGCACCGACCCGGAACAGGGGTGGACCCTGCCCGCGTTCGCCCGCTACGCCGACGAGGTCGCCCCGGCCTCCTTCGCCGACGTGGTGGTCCGCGTCGACGACCCCCGCCACCCCGCGCTGGTCGAGTCCGGAGCGTCCCTGTGAGTCCGAAAAACTCGCCGGTTTGATCCGTCGCGCCCCTGGGTATTCGCCCGGCTCACAGAGCACGGGTGATCGCCCGCGCACAGACGGACCACGGCCGGGGCGCACCGCACCGGCGCCCGGGCGTACTTCAGGCCCAGAAAGGCAGGCAGCGATGCTCGTCCACGACACGGTCGGTACGGGCCGATCCCAGGTGGAGATCGACCAGATCCGGCTCTCCCTGCAGGCCCGCTACGACGAGCTGTCCGCGGAGTACGAGCAGGCGGTGCTGCAGAGCCAGGTGCTGCGGCTGGTGGAGGTGGGTGACACCGCCGGCGACGACCAGGCCGACAGCGGCACCAAGACGGCCGAGCGGGACACCGCGCAGTCCCTGCTGCGCACCATCCTCGACCGCCGAGCTCAGTACGAGCACGCCCTGGCCCGGCTGGACGAGGGCACCTACGGCTGGTGCGAGGGCTGCTCCGCGGCCATCCCGGTCGAGCGGCTGGAGATCTTCCCCTCCGCCACCACCTGTGTGCAGTGCAAGCAGACCCGGGAGCGTCGGGCGGCCTGAGACCTGCGGTTGCCGGTCGGCCCGGGACGCGGTGGACTTCACTGATGGGTGACATCCTCGTGGGCACCGCCTCCTGGACCGACCGGACGCTGCTGGACTCCGGCTGGTACCCGCAGACCGCCGACACACCGGAGAAGCGGCTGGCCTACTACGCCCGCCAGTTCCCGCTGGTCGAGGTGGACGCCACCTACTACTCGCCGCCCGCCGAGCGGACGGCAAAGCTGTGGGCCGAGCGCACCCCCGCCGGCTTCACCTTCAACGTCAAGGCGTTCAGCCTGCTCACCGGGCACCCGACCCGGGTCGGCGCCCTGTACAAGGACCTCCGGCCCGACACGGAGAAGAAGAACCTCTACCCCGACGACCTGCCGCCTCAGGCGTACGAGGAGGTCTGGACCCGGTTTCTCGCCGCGCTGGACCCGCTGGTCGAGGCGGGCAAGCTCGGTGCGCTGCTGTTCCAGTTCCCGCCCTGGTTCACCATCAAGCGGGACAACAAGCAGTACCTGCTCGAGGTGGCGAAGCGCTGCGCCCCGCTGCGCCCGGTCTACGAGTTCCGTCACGCCTCCTGGTTCGACGGGGCCAACGCCGACGAGACCCTCGCCTTCCTGCGTCAGCACCGGCTGGCGTACGTCTGCGTGGACATGCCGCAGGGCCACCGCTCGTCGGTGCCGCCGGTGCTGGCCGCGACCGCGGACCTCGCCGTGGTCCGCTTCCACGGGCACAGCGACAAGTGGACCAGCAAGGACATCCACGAGAAGTTCGGCTACCGCTACTCCGACCGGGAGCTGAAGGACTGGGCCCCGAAGCTGCGCGAGCTGGCCGACTCCACCGGGCAGACCCACGTGCTGATGAACAACTGCTACCAGGACTACGCACAGCGCAACGGGCAGCAGCTACAGGCGTTGCTGGCTGGGTAAACGTCGGGCGCACACGATCTGCCGGCCTACTGCGTGTCGCGCTGGTTGGCGAGAGCGGCCAGGCTGTGGGCGATCGACGTCAGGGCGAGGGCCTGGACGGCGTCCCAGGTGCCGGGCTTCAGCTTGGCGGCGGTCGCGGCGGCCTGCTCGGCGTAGGCCTTCGCGGCGGCGGCATCTCGTGCGGTCATGCGAAGTGACGCTACTCGATCGATCTCGTCCCCTCCAGGCGCGGCCTTGGGCGGTCGTGGACCCGCTACGCCGCGCGCGGTCTCACCCGGTCCGGGTGGGGTCGGGTCACCCACCTGCCGGGCAGGGTGGCAGGTGCGTGCGGCCGGGACGGCCGCCGGAGGAGACGGTACGGAGGTGGCTGGAGATGACGGTTCGGGTGGTACCGGATCGACGACGCAGCGCCGTGCTGCACGTCGTCGGGACGACCGGCGACGCCCGGTGCGCGCCGCGCGCCGGCCGGGTCAGTCCGGTCCGGCAGTGGCGTGGCCCAGTGGGGCCGCCGCGGCGCGCCGACAACCGACGGTGGGAATCCGACGTACGGGGGTGGAGAGATGGCTGAGCAGCTGAAGTCGGCGGTCGAGTCCTCTATGGAGAAGACCAACCTGATCCTCAAGGACATCGAACAGGCCTACGGCTGGCCGAAGGAGCAACGCAACCAGTCCTACTGCGCGCTGCGCACGGTGCTGCACCTGCTGCGTGACCGGATGCCGGTGCAGGAGAGTGTGGAGTTCGCCGCGCAGTTGCCCGTGGTGATCCGGGGGATCTACTTCGACGGCTGGAAGCCGATGGACGTGCCGGTGAAGCTGAACCGGGACGACTTCCTCTTCGAGGTCCGGCAGCGCTTCCAGTACGACATCGAGGGCGGCACGGAGCATCTGGTCCAGGTGGTGTTGGACGCCCTGCGCAACAACGTGACGACCCAGGGACAGTGGGACGACGTGAAGGACACCATGCCCAAGGACGTGGCCCGGATGCTGCCCTGACTGGTGCGCCCGACGGCTCGCTCCACCCGGTGGAGCGAGCCGTCCACGTCTTTCCCGCTGGTCAAGGCCGGACCGGCCGCGGCTCGCCGTCGCCGCTGCCGGCGTCCTCCGCCGACGGGACGCGACTGACCCGTCGACCGGCCCGGGCGGCCAGTGCGGCGAAGGCGATGGCGTCCACCACGGCCGCGCCGCCGGGGTCGTTGTTGAAGTAGACGTACGCCGGCTCGTCGTCGCCGAATGCGGCGGCCAGCCGGGTGACCCAGGAGGCCAGCGAGGTGCGACCGTACCGGGGCCAGGGACGAGCCCGTCCCTCGTGCAGCCGCAGATACCCGAAGTCCGTGGTGCGCCAGCGCGGCGCGACGGGGCGGCCGAGCCGGTCGGCCCAGACCAGGGCCGCCCGCCGCCGTTCCAGCACCGCCCGGGTGGCGTCGGTCCACCAGGACGGGTGCCGCGGCTCGACCGCGACCCGGACGTCGGCGGGGAAGAGGCGCAGGGTCGCGTCGAGTGCCTCGGGGTCGGCGGGCAGGTTGGGCGGCAGTTGCAGCAGCACCGGGCCGAGGCGGTCGCCGAGCGCGGTCGCCCGTCCCAGGAACCGGGCCACCGGCTCGGCCGGTTCCCGCAGCCGCTTGACGTGGGTGAGGTAGCGGCTCATCTTCACCGTGACGCAGAAGTCATCGGGGGTGCGGGCGCGCCAGGCGGCGAAGGTGTCCCGCTCCGGCAGCCGGTAGAAGGCGTTGTTCACCTCCACCGTGGCGAACCGGGCGGCGAAGTGCTCCAGCCAGAGGCGCTGCGGCAGCCCGGTGGGGTAGAGCCGGCCCCGCCAGTCGCGGTACTGCCACCCGGAGGTGCCCAGCAGGATCATCGGGGCGGCCCTACCAGAGGTCGAAGTGGAAGACTTCGAAGGCGGCGCCGTAGCGGACGCCCAGCCGGGTGCCGGCGGGGCGGCCGAGCCCCTCCAGGAACTCCTCGGCGTCGAAGCTGCCGTCGCCCAGCCCGGTCAGGTACGCCTCGTGCGCCCGGAGCGAGGCCACCCCCTGCGCGAAGGTGTCAGTGACGTCCACACCGTGCGCGGACAGCGGGGAGGACGCGGCCCAGACCTGCCGGACCCCGTTCCACGGCTCGACCCCCGCGGTCAGCTGCTCCGGGAAGATCCACCGGTTGCCGGCGTCGCGCACGGCGTCCAGCACCGCCCGCCCGGTGGCGATGTGGTCGGCCTGGTTGAGCGCGTACGCCCCGTCCCACGTGTCGCGGAAGTTGTTGGTGATGACGATCTCGGGCCGGTGCCGGCGGACCACCGCCGCCAGTTCCCGGCGCAGCGGCACGCCGTACTCCAGGATGCCGTCGGGCAGGCCGAGGAACTCGACGGTGTCGACCCCGACCACGGCGGCGGAGGCCCGCTGCTCCTGCTCGCGGACCTCGCGGGCCTGCGGCGGCGGCATTCCGTCGATGCCCGCCTCGCCGCTGGTGACCAGGCAGTAGACGACGTGCTTGCCCTGGCCGGTCCAGCGGGCGACCGCGGCGGCGGCGCCGAACTCCAGGTCGTCGGGGTGGGCCACGATTGCCAGCGCCCGCTGCCACTGCTCGGTCACCGGCTCCAGCGGCCGCGGCCCGGTCGGCTCGGTCATCGCACCTCCCTCGTCCGAGAGGGACCATCCTGTCACCATCGTCGCGGCTCCGCCGAGCACCGCCGGCCGATCGGGTGCGGGCCGCGAAAGCCGCGCGCGGGTGTGCGCTGTGCGGCGGCGGACCACCATTGACGCGCGGCCGTCGGGCTGACAGCATGTGGAAGCGCTCCCATCGACCTGAGTCGTGCTCCTGCCGCCCGCTGGCGGCCCGACGAAGGACAGGGAACGCATGCCCATCCACGATCTGCCCGGCCGGACCCGACCCGCACTGCTCGCCGCTACCCTCGCCGCCACCACGCTGCTCGGCGTCGGCATCGGGATCAGCCGGCCCGACGCCGCCGACGCCGCGACCAGCCTGAAGACCCTGGCCGCCGCCAAGGGCCGCGACGTCGGCTTCGCCCTCGCGGTCGACCGGATCACCGAGCCCGCCTACCCGGCCGTCGCCGACAACGAGTTCAACCTCGTCGTCGCCGAGAACGCGATGAAGTGGGACTCGGTGGAACCCGTCCAGGGACAGTTCCGCTGGACCGGCTCCGACGTCGTCGCCGACTACGCCACCGCCACCGGCAAGAAGCTCTACGGGCACACGCTGCTCTGGCACCAGGCGCTGCCGGGCTGGGTGGCCGCCCTGCCCGCCGACCAGCTCCGCGCGGCCATGCGCCACCACATCACCACGGTCGTCGACAAGTACGAGGGCCGCGTCGCCGCCTGGGACGTGGTCAACGAGGCGTTCTCCGACAACGGTGACGGCTCTCGCCGCGGTGACTCCGTCTTCCAGCAGAAGCTCGGCGACGGCTACATCGCCGAGGCGCTGACCACCGCCCGCGCCGCCGACCCGGACGTCGACCTCTGCCTCAACGACTACAGCGTCGAGTGGGTCGGCGCGAAGAGCGACGCCCTCTACAACCTGGTGAAGAGCTTCAAGGCCACCGGCGTGCCGATCGACTGCGTCGGCCTCCAGGGGCACTTCGTCCTCGGCCAGGTTCCCGGCGACCTCCAGGCCAACCTCCAGCGCTTCGCCGACCTCGGGGTGGACGTCCGGATCACCGAACTCGACGTCCGCGTGCCGGTGCCGGCCGACGCCACGAAGCTCGCCCAGCAGGCGTCGGACTACCGCAGGGTGTGGCAGGCCTGCCTCGCCGTCACCCGCTGCCGGGGCGTCACCACCTGGGGCCTGACCGACCGCTACTCCTGGATCCCGGAGTTCTTCGCCGGCCAGGGCGCCGCGCTGATGTTCGACGAGAACTACGCGCCCAAGCCGGCGTACCAGGCGGTCGCCGAGGCGCTCGGCGGCGCGCCCACCCCGAGCCCGACCACGCCCACCCCGAGCCCCACGACGCCCGCGCCGGGCGTCGGCTGCACCGTCACCTACGTGCCCAACTCGTGGAACACCGGCTTCACCGCCGAGGTCCGGATCCGCAACGACGGCCCGACCGCGATCACCGGCTGGTCCGTCGGCTTCGCCTTCTCCACCGGTCAGGCGGTCACCAACGGCTGGAACGCGACGGTCAGCCAGGCCGGCGCCCAGGTGACCGCCCGCAACGCCGCCTGGAACGCCACCGTCCCGGCCGGCGGCACCGTCAGCTTCGGGTTCCAGGGCACCCACGGCGGCGTCAACCCGTCGCCGGCCGCCTTCACGCTCAACGGGTCGGCCTGCCGCGCCGGCTGAGCGCCGAACCGCCCGTGCCCGGCCCGACGGACGTCTACCGTGTGGTTAGAGAAGATCGGGCGTGGGGTACCACCCGCAGCACGACGGACCCCGGCGTACGGCGGGGCGGCACATCCGAGGGAGCACCGATGGCACTCAACGACGACGACATGCAGACCACCAGCGGCGGCGGGCTGGAGGGCCCGGCCGACGGCGGCGCCACCCCCGGTCACCAGGACGGCGGCGCCGACGGTGGT
>NZ_JAMOKF010000031.1 GCF_023656545.1 Micromonospora phytophila
CGGTGAGCACCGCCGGGGAACTCCAGCCCGGGGCGTACGGGGTGGCCGCGCCGGTGCTCGGGGTGCCCGGGCTGGAGGCGAGCGTCGGGGTGGTCGCGCTGGCCCCGCTGGACGCCGAGGTGGTGGGCGCCCAGGTCCTCGCCGCCGCGACCGCCATCGCCACCGCCCTCTCCTGACCGACACGACCCGGCGGCCCGCGACAGCGGCCCGGACAGCGGCCCGCGACGGCGGCGGGGATGGCGGCCCGGACAGCGGCCCGGGACGGCGGCGGGGATGGCGGCCCGCTTGATCAGCTCGATGTGCTGCAGATCGGGGCTTCGGGGCCGCCGCGACAGCCCGATGCGCACGACACGGAGTTGATCAATCGGTCCGACGGCCCTGCCCCGGAGGCGGCCGCCGGCCCCGCGCCAGCCCGAGCGGAGCCGGGTGGCGACGGGCGATCGCGCCGCGTCACTAGCACATCCGTTGGCCGTCGTGGCGGTTGTCCACAGGTGTCCGTCCGGTGGGCGCTGCCGGCTGTCCACAGGGGTGTCGCGACGCGACGGGCGGCCCGCACGCTGACCGTTATGCCACCTCCACCGCACCGGCCCAGCGCCCTGGCCTGGCAGGTCTTTCGCGGCTCCGAGGCGATACGACGGGGTCTCGTCACCGAGCACCAGTTGCGCGGTTCCGCCTGGCTCCGCCTGCGCCACGACGTGTACGCCGACGCCCGGCTCGACCGGGACCACGCCCTGGCCTGCCGGGGCGCCGTCCTGCGCCTACCACCCTCAGCCGTGATCGCCGGCCCCTCGGCGGCCTTCCTGCACGGCATCGAGCACGCCGCGACCTTCACCGACGACGTGCACGTCCTCGTGCCGAGGTCGCTGCGGGTCGGCCCGCAGCAGGGCCTGCGGGTGCACTCGATCGGCCCGGCGGCCTCACCGTCGTCCACCCACCGTCCGGCGGAACACCGGACGGCCGCCGGCCAACCCGCCCCCGCCACGACCGGTGCCGGCCCGGCCGCCCTCCGCGCCGTCCGCGCAACACCCCCGACCGGTCCGGCCGCAGACGCACCCAACCCCGTAGACCTCCGCACCGCCCGCACAACACTCCCGACGGGTTCGGCCGCAGCCGGGGGCGGCCGGACGGGCCGGGTGATCGTCCACGCGGCAGGCTCGACGGGTCTCACCGGGGGCCGTGTGCCCCTGGCCGGCCTCGGGGTGGCCGGGGCACCGCCGAGGACCGACCCGACGGCGGCGGCGTGGGAGACGGCCGTCTGGTTGGAGCCGCTCCGCGCGGTCAGCATCATCGACGCCCTGCTCGGACAGGGCCTGACCAGTTACGACGCGCTCGCCGGAATCGCCGCCCGCAACGCCGACCGGCCGGGCGGCCGCCGGGCGCGATGGGTGTTCGGCCTGACGGACCCGGGGGGCCAGTCGCCGCCCGAGTCTCAGCTGCGCGTCCGACTGGTGCTGGCCGGGCTGCCCCGCCCGGTCACCCAGCACCCGGTCCGCCTGCCGACCGGCCTCGTCCTGCGCCCCGACCTGGCCTGGCCCCGGTTCCGCGTCGCGGTGGAGTACGACGGGCACTGGCACACCGGCCCGGAGCAGCTCCACCTGGACCGGCGGCGGCTCAACCAACTGATCGGCGCGGGCTGGCTGGTGTTGCACGTGACCAGCCGGCGCCTGCACCACGACTTCCCGGCTGTCCTGCGCGAGATCCGCGCGGCGCTCGCCAGCCGCGGCTGGCAGCGGTGACGGCGCCGGCGATCGTCGCGTCGGTGGTCGCCGGCATCGGCCTGCCCTGGACCCTGGTGGTGGCCGCGAAGACCTCGCAGGGCGGGATGACCGACTCGATGTCAGCGACATCGCGGTATCAGCCCTGCCGGATCACCCCGATGTCCTGCAAACCGAGTGGGTCAACGGGGCGGGCCCAGCCCAGCGGGCCAACCCGACGGGTTCAGTTGGCCGCAAAGCTCCGTCAACAGATCGGGCAGCTCGGCCAGCGTGGACAGCTCGGCGTCCGGCCGCAGCCCGGCCGGGCGGGGCAGGCCGCGCCGATTGAGCCAGACGGCGGCCATCCCGACCCGCTGCGGGCCGAGCACGTCGTGCTCCGGCGAGTCGCCGACGTACACGATCTGCGCGGCCGGCACCCCCGCGGCCCGCGCCACCGCCGCGTAGAACTCGGGTGCGGGCTTCTTCGGCAGGCCGCCGTCGTGCGCGTACAGCTCGAAGGTGAACTCGCCGGCGAGCCCGCAGCGTTCGGTGCGGCTGTTGCCGTTGGTGGCGTAGCCCAGGGTCCACTGTCGGCGCAGGGCGGCGAGCGCCGGCTGCGCGTCCGGGAACGGCCGGGTCAGCGAGAAGCGCCGGGCGAAGAAGAGGGCTGCCACCTCGTCCAGATGATCGTCGAGGGCGACCCGGGCCAGCGACCGGGCCAGTGCGGCGCGCCGGATCTCCTGCACCGGCGCGGCGCTGCGCTCGCCGAAGACCGCGCCCCAGTCCGACTCGAGGTCCGCGAGGGAGACCCCGGCCGCCGCCGGGGTCAGCCGCCGCATCTCCTCGTGTACGGCCACCAGCGCGCCGGTCACCGCCGGGCGCAGGTCGAGCAGGGTCTCGTCGGCGTCGAACACCACCGTGGTCAGCACGACGGCAACGGTCTCACGTCAGGGCGGGCTCGGTGGGCCGCGCCTCCGGCCGCTCCTCGGCCCGGGCCTCGCGCAGCTCGTCGACGCGCACCAGCGCGACCCCGGCGACGATCAGGGCGCCGCCGAGCAGCTGCACGGCGTTCGGCAGCTCGCCCAGCACCAGCCAGGCGATCAGCACCGCGAACATCACCTCGGTCAGCCCGACGAACGAGGACAACCGGGCCCCGAGGATGCGGGTGCCGGCGATCCCGGCGAGGTACGCGACCACGGCGGCGATCAGCGACAGCCCGGCGATCGGCACCAGCCAACTGGTGCGCTGCCCGGCGAAGGTGACCTCGCCGAAGGTGGCCCGCAGCGGCAGCGCCCCGACCACGCCGAGCAGCAGCAGGACGGCCGCGCCGACGGCCATGCCGCCGCTGGCCATGGCCACCGAGGGCAGGCCGGCGTCGACCCGGCCGGCGAGGACGAAGTACCCGGCCAGGCCGACCGCCGCGCCCAGCCCCCACAGCACGCCCACCGGGTCGAGCCGGCCGGCGCCGGTCAGGTCGAGCACGAAGACGAGGCCGGCCAGGGCCGCCACCGAGCCGGCCACGGTCAGCCGGCGTGGGCGTTGGCCGTGCACCAGCCACATCCACGCCACGACCAGGATGATCCCCAGGTACTCCAGCAGCAGCGCGACGCCGACCGGGAGATAGCGGACCGCGTTGAAGAAGCAGACCTGGGCGGTGGCGACGCCGAGCAGCCCGAACACGCCGACCGCGGCGAGGTTGCGCCGCAGCACGTCCCACTTTCCCCGCAGGGACAGCACCGCCGGCACCGCCACCACCAGCGCGGCGATGCCGACCCGGGCGATCACGGCCGCCTCGGCGGACCAGCCGGCGTCGATCAGCGAGCGGGCGAAGGTGCCGGAGGTGGCGAAGGTGACGGCGGAAATCAGGGCGAGGCCGAGGCCGATCCCGGCGGCGGGTGGTTGGCGCATCGGTCTCTCCTTGGCACGATGGGCTGTCATGGGCAAACTAGGCTTGTGCCCATGACGCTAGGCCGGCGCCCTGACAGGAGTCAAGTTGCTTTTCGCCCATGACACGGAATGCTCGCTGACCGCCGCCGCCGCCCTCGTCAACACCGACGGCCGCGACGGCGAGGGCCTGCCCGACGTCGCCGCCCTCGACGCCTTCTACACCGCGCACGCCTACAGCGGCCGGTACGAGCACACCGAGGCCGAGCTGCGCTCGGTACGTGACCTGCGACCCCGGCTGCGCCGGATCTGGCACGCCGACGTCCACGAGATCGTCACCATCGTCAACGGGCTGCTGCGTGAGAACCGGGCGCTCCCCCAGCTGATCGAGCACGACGACGAGCCGTACCACCTGCACGCCGTGCCCCGCGACGCGCCGCTGGCGACCCGGATGGCGGTCGAGGCCGCGATGGCGATGGCGGACCTGGTGCGCAGCGGAGAGCTGAGCCGGTTGCGGACCTGCGACCAGCCCGACTGCGGGAACGTGCTGGTCGACCTCTCGAAGAACCGGTCCCGGCGGTTCTGCGACGCGAGCTGCGGCAACCGCGCCGCCGTCGCCGCCTACCGCGCCCGCAAGGCCGCCGCCCGGAGCTGACCAGCCCCGGTGCGGCCGCTGGGGTCGGTGCCCCGGTGCGCCCTGTGGAGCTGATGTCGTCAACGACTCACGCCCGACGCGGGAGCGCGGCCACAGAAACTCCGAGCAGCAGGACGGCGACGAGGCGGTCAGCGCGCGGGGGCCGCCCGTTCTCCAGCCGGGGTCCCGCCCGGCTGGGTGATGTCGCAGACGACTCAGCTCCAAAGGGAGGCCGCACCATGTCCCGGCCAGCCCACCGGCACACGCGACCACACCTGGCGCCGCGTCCACTCAAGGATGCGTCATCCGGAGCAGGTCGAGCGTCTCGTCGAGCTGGGTCTCGGTGAGCTTGCCCGAGTCCACGTGGCCCCGGGAGATCACCACCTCGCGGATCGAGACCTGCTTGGCCAGCGCCTCCTTGGCGATCGAGGCGGCCTCGTCGTACCCCAGGTAACGGTTGAGCGGGGTGACGATCGACGGCGACCCCTCGGCGTACGCCAGGCAGACCTCGGCGTCCGCGACCAGGCCGACCACCAGGCGGTCGGCGAAGAGCCGGCTCGACGCCGCCAGCAGCCGGATCGACTCCAGCAGGTTGCGGCCCATCACCGGGAGCATGACGTTCAACTCGAAGTCGCCCTGGGAGCCGGCGAAGCCGACGGCGGCGTCGTTGCCGATGACCTGCGCGCAGACCTGCCGCATCGCCTCGGCGACGACCGGGTTCACCTTGCCCGGCATGATCGAGGAGCCGGGTTGGAGGTCGGGGATGCGCAGCTCCCGCAGGCCGGCGCGGGGGCCGGAGCCCATCCAGCGGATGTCGTTGGCGATCTTGTAGAGCCCGACCGCGACGGTGCGGAGCTGCCCGGAGGTCTCCACCAGGGCGTCCCGGGCGCCCTGCGCCTCGAAGTGGTTGCGGGCCTCCGTCAGCGGCAGCCCGGTCGAGGCGCGCAGCCTCTCGACGACGGCGGCGGCGAAACCCAGCGGCGTGTTGATCCCGGTGCCCACGGCGGTGCCGCCCAGCGGCAGCTCGGCCAGCCGGGGCAGCGCCCCCTCCAGCCGCTCGATGCCGTAGCGGACCTGCGCGGCGTAGCCGCCGAACTCCTGGCCCATGGTCACCGGGGTGGCGTCCATCAGATGGGTACGCCCCGCCTTGACCACCGTCTCGAACTCGGCCGCCTTGCCCTCCAGCGCCTCCGCCAGGTGAGCCAGCGCCGGCAACAGGTCGCGGGCGACGGCCTCGGTCGCGGCCAGGTGGATCGAGGACGGGAAGACGTCGTTGCTGGACTGGGAGGCGTTGACATCGTCGTTCGGGTGCACGTCCCGGCCCAGCTCCCGACCGGCCAGGGTGGCGATCACCTCGTTGGTGTTCATGTTGGACGACGTGCCCGAACCGGTCTGGAAGACGTCGATCGGGAACTGGTCGTCGTAGCCGCCGTCGGCCACGTGCGCGGCGGCGGCGGCGATCGCGGCGGCCACGTTCGCGTCGATCACGCCCAGCTCGCCGTTGACCTCGGCCGCGGCGCCCTTGATCTGGGCCAGCGCCCGGATCTGGGCCGGCTCGATGCCGCGACCCGAGATCGGGAAGTTCTGCACCGCGCGCTGGGTCTGCGCCCGCCACAGCGCCTCGGCGGGCACCTCCACCTCACCCATCGAGTCGCGTTCGATCCGGTAGCCCGTTGCCTCTGGAGTCGTCACGCGTACCATCCTGCCGCGCCGCGCCGCGGTGTGCAGATGATCGCGCCGAGCCGGTCAGTCGGACTCGGCCAACAGCCGGACGACCTCCTCCTGGTCCGGCGACTCCATCTGCCGGAACAGCGCCAGCGCCCGGGTCCAGTGTGACCGGGCCGCGGCCGGGTCGGTGGCCCGCAGGCAGCGGGCGATGCCGTCCAGCGCCCGGGCCTGCTCGTAGCGGGCACCCAGCCGGGTGGCGTCCTGGAGCACCCGGCGGTGCAGGTCCAGCGCGCTCGACACGTCGCCCTGGTCGAGGATCGCCCGGGCCAGCAGGTTGCGCGAGGCGCACTGCCCGATCCGGTCCCCGGCCTCGCTGATCGCCACCAGCGCCTCCCGGTGCAGCGCCGCCGCATCCTCCGGCCGACCCGCCTCCCGCTCCATCACGCCGATCTCGTTGAGCACCTCACCCTCACCGAACCGGTTGCCGTTGCGCCGCTTCAGGTACAGCGCGACCCGCAGCAGCCGGCGGGCCGGGCCGAGGTCGCCCATCCGGTGCCGGATGGTGCCGGTGTGTCCCAGGCCGTTGGCGAGATGGTGCAGGTCCCCGACCTGCCGCGCCATCATCATGTGGAGGCGGCTCACGCGCAGCGCCTCCTCGTACCGGCCCCAGTTGAGCAGGGCGAAGGCCATGTTGTTGAAGACGTTCACCAGCCCTCCCAGGTCGGCCTGGTCGTTGATCACGGCCCGCGCGGCGTCGAAGCACGCCATGCCGCGCCGGTGGTCGCCGTTGGCCGAGTAGGCCACGCCGAGGTTCCACAGCGTGCTGCGGACCTCGCGGTCGAGGCCGAGCCGGCGTCGTACGTCGAGGGCCACCTCCATCAGCCGGATCGCCTCGGGAAACCGGGCCAGGCGGTGGTAAGCCGAGGCGAGGTAGTTCAACATCACTGCGACGGCCGCCTCGTCGCCCGTGCGCTCCGCGGCGCGCAGGCCGACGGTGTGCGTCTCGATCAGCTCGTCCAGGTGACCGCCGTTGAAGTGGGAACGCCAGCAGGCGCGGGCCAGCTGCCAGCAGTGCCGGGGAAACTCCTCCGCCTCCGCCGACCGGACCAGGGCGGTCAGCGCGGCCCGGTTCTCGTCGAACCAGCCGGCACCCTGCGCCGCGCTGGCGGCGACCAGTTCCGGCCGGCGCGGCTCCGGCAACGTGAACAGCCATCGGCCGCCCCCCGACTCGATCTCACCCGCCAGCGTGGCGGCCACGTGCAGGTGGTGGTCGAGCAGGCGTTCCAGCGCCGCCGTCCGCTCCTCCGCCCGCCCCGGGTCGGTCAGCAGCGTCCGCGCGTACTCCCGGACCAGGTCGTGCTGGCGGTAGTGCCCCGGCTCCGGCTCGTCGGCGAGGTGCGCGTCGACCAGCTCGTCGAGCAGGTCCTGGGCCTCGGGCAGGGGCAGGTCGGCCAGCGCGGCGGCCACCCGGTTGTCGAACCGCACGCCGGGGTGCAGGCCGAGCAGCCGGAACATCCGCTGCGCCGGTGGCGACACCTGGGCGTACGACAGGGCGAAGGCGTCGCCGACGGAGCGCTGCCCGGCGGCGAACTCGGCCAGCGGGTCGCGGGCGCCGGCCAGCCGCTCGGCCAGGTCGGCGATCCGCCAGCGCGGTCGGTGGGCCAGCCGCGCGCCGGCCAGCCGGATCGCCAGCGGCAGGTACCCGCAGCGGTGGACGACCTCGGCGGCGGCTTCGGGCTCGCCGGTCACCCGCTGTGCGCCGGCCACCCGGCCGAGCAGTTCGACCGCCTCGTCGGGGTCGAGGACCGGCAACGAGGAGGGCCGCCCCTCGTCCAGCCCGACCAGCCGCCGGCGACTGGTGATGACGGTCAGGCAGCCCGGCCCGTTGGGCAGCAGCGGCGCCACCTGGTCGGCGCTGGCGGCGTTGTCCAGCAGCACCAGCGCGCGACGGCCGGCCAGCTCGGTACGCCAGAGCGCGAGCCGGTCGTCCAGGTCCACCGGCACCCGCTCGGCCGGCACGCCCAGCTGCCGCAGCAGCGTGGCCAGCGCCGCGGCGGGGGCCAGCGGGGTCCGTTCGCTGTGCCCGTGCAGGTCGATGAAGAGTTGCGCGTCCGGGAAGCGGTCGGCCAGCCGGGTGGCCAGGTGGACCGCCAGGGTGGTCTTGCCACTGCCCGCCATGCCGTCGATGAGCTGGACCCGGGCCTGCCCCTCCTCGATCTCCTTCACCAGGCGGGCGACCGTCTCCTGCCGCCCGGTGAAGTCGCTGATCGCCCGGGGCAGGCAGCGGGCCGGGGCGACCGACGGCCGGCCGTGCTCGGCGATCGCCAGGTCACCGGCGAGCACCCGCTGGTGCAGCTCCTGCAACGCCGCGCCGGGCTCGATGCCCAACTCGTCGGCGTAGAGCCGCCGGCCGTCCCGGTAGACGGTGAGCGCGTCGGCCTGCCGGCCGACCGTGGAGAGGGCCAGCATGAGCTGCCCGCGCAGCCGTTCGCGCAACGGGTGCCGGTCCACGCCCTCGGTGAGTTCGTCGAGCAGGTCGGCGGCGTGACCGAGCCGAAGCTCGACGTCCACACACTCCTCCAGCGCCGTCAGCCGCTGCTCGTCGAGGGCCTGGGACCGCCGGCGTACGCTCCGGCTGGGGATTCCGCTCAACGCCGGGCCCCGCCACAGGGCCAGCGCGGCGCGGAACTGCCGGCGGGCCGCTTCGAGCCGGCCGGTGGCGACCGCCGCCCGGGCGGCCTCGACACCTCGGGTGAAGACCTCGGCGTCCACCTCCGACGGCGCGGTGCGGATGCCGTAGCCGACCGGGTCGGTGACGATGACCTCCGGCGGCAGGCCGAGACCGGCGAGGCGCTGTCGTAGTCGCGACACACAGGTGTGCAACTGGGCGCGGGCGGTGGCGGGCGGTCGCTCTTCCCAGACCGCGTCCACCAGCTCCTCGACGGGCACCACCCGGCCGAACCGGAGCAGCAGCATGGCGAGGACGACCCGGTCGCGACCTGCGGTGACCGTGGCCTCGCCACCGCCGACCCGCAATGGTCCCAGGATCCCGAACCGCATCTGTGCCCCCGCCGCAGGTTGGTGCAACTTCCAGCAGCGTAGCCCGGCGGTGACGGAACGCCCCGCCGAGACGATAGCGATCTGAGAGCGGATCGACAGCACCGACGTCGACACTCGTCCCGGGTTGTCGGTGACGGCATCCGACGGGGGCGGTGCGCCCGCTCGCCCCAGCGGGCGGGCGCACCGATGTCGCCGCGTACGCGCCCGCCGTCCTGATCTTCCATGCGTCGATCTCAGCTGGCCGGAGCGCCGAACCGACCGAAAGTCGAGGGCGTCCCCGCAGTCACGCACTTAACATCGTGAAATTCCTGTCACTCCATCGGAGGGTTTCCGCCTTGCACGAACACGGGGGCTCCACCGGCGTGCCCGCACGTCGCCGGCGCGTTCCGCGCCGGATCCTCACCACCGGCCTCGCCGCCCTGCTCACCGCCACGGGCGCCGTGGTCGCCACCGGCCAGCCGGCCGCGGCCGCGCCCATCCGCTGGGTCCTGCCGACGCACGTGAGTTACACCGACGCCGCGCGGCCGACGACCGCCTTCCCCACCACGGCCGCGGACGTCCCGGTGGGCACCTGGGAGGCGGACGGGGCGAAGCACACCTCCCGGGCCTACTTCACCTTCGATCTCACGCCCTACCAGGGCAAGCAGGTCATCCACGCCGTATTCCAGACCGGGGAGTCCTCGGTCGACGACTGCGACAAGCCCCGTGAGGTGGAGCTGTGGCGCACCGATACGCCGGCCACGGCGCCCACCTGGGACAACGCCCCGGTCGTGCACGAGAAGGTCGGTGACATCGGCACCACCGCCCCCTGCCCGGCGGGCTACCTCGAGCTGTCGCTCACGGAGACCTTGCGGCAGGCCGTCGACGACGGGCGGGACTCCCTCACCCTGATGGCGCGGATCAAGGGTGACCACGAGGAGAACAAGCACTACGCCCGACGGATGGACAAGCCCGGCGTCTCGCTCGACGCCAACGCCGCCCCGGACGTACCGGGGAAGCTCACCGTGGCGGGCCTGGCCTGCGCCGACGGACGGATGATCGGCACCACCACCCCGGTCTTCTCCGCCGAGGTGACCGACCCGGACAAGGTCGACGGGTACGCGGGTGACCCGGTGACCGCCACCTTCGCCTGGTGGCCGGTCGACCGGCCCACGGAGCGAACCGAGTGGACGTCCTACTCGATGTACGCGCCGGCGCGCTTCACGTACTCGGTACCGAGCGAGCTGATGGTCAACGGCGGCACGTACGCCTACGCCGTCCGGGGCACCGACAAGCACGCCAGCTCGGACTGGTCGCCCGCCTGCCGGTTCACGGTCGACACGACGGCCCCGCCGGCGCCTGAGGTGACCTCGACCGACTACCCGTCCGGCTGGAACTGGCCGGGGCACGGCGGGCCCGGCATTCCGGGTCGGTTCACCTTCACGGCGAAGGGCGCCGACGACGTCGCCGGCTTCCGGTACGGACCCTTCGGGGCGACCACCCTCGTCGCCGCGGACGCCTCCGGCACGGCGACGATCACCTGGACCCCCGACAACTACGGTCCGCGGCGGCTTTACGTCCAGACCGTGGACCGGACGGGCAACCGCTCCCCGGTGACCGTCTACGAATTCATCGTGCGCAACACCGCGCCGACGGTGACCGACGGCAACCCCGAGGGGCGACTGGGCCAGGCCCGCGTGTTCACCTTCGCTCCGAACATGACCGACGTGGCGGAGTACGTGTGGCGGCTCAACGACGGCACCGAACGGACCGTCGCGGCCGACGCCGAGGGCAAGGCGTCGGTCTCCGTGACGCCGACGACCCCGTCCAACATCCTGCACGTACGCAGTCGCACGCGGAGCGGGTCGCTCTCCGGCGATGCCGGCTACCGGTTCACGGTGCGCACCCAGCCGTTCGTCGGCTCCGAGAAGTGGCCGCTGGACCAGACGGTCGGCGCGCCGGTCGGCACCAGGGGGAGCTTCGTCTTCACGCCAGCGATGGACGACGTGACCGAGTACGTCTACTCGTTCGACTACGGCGACCCGCAGACCGTTGCGGCGGGCGAGGACGGCAGCGCGACGGTCACCTACACCCCGGAGACCGCCTACCACCACACGATCCAGGTGTTCAGTCGGACCAACGCCGGGGTCGAGTCGGCGACCGCCGACCTGTCGTTCCAGGTGGCCTCGCTCGCGCCGACGGCGGAGTCCACGGTCTACCCGCGCAACATGGCCGCTGGTGGTCCCGGCGTCACGGGCGCCTTCACCTTCCGGCCGCATCCGCAGAGCAGCGGGGTCACCGAGTACGTCTACACGTTCCGTGGTGAGCCGGAGCGCACCGTCCAGGCGGGCCCGGACGGGACCGCCACCATCGAGTGGACGCCGGGCAGCGCCGTCGACGAGTGGGGCGGCTGGAACGAGCTCCGGGTGCGCGCCCGGACGGCGTCCGGGGTGACCACGGATGCGGAGTACTACTTGTTCCGGGTGGACCCGCTGAGCCCGATGATCGTGTCGGACGTCTTCAACTGGCAGGGCGGGGCGGTGGTCGGCCAGACCGGTGATTTCGTGTTCACCGCCCAACTCCCCGGCACCACCGAGTTCGTCTACTCGTTCGACGGTGGCCCCGAGCAGACCGTGGTGGCCGACGCGACCGGCACGGCCCGGGTGACCTGGACGGCCGATTCGGCGTACAACCACAGCCTGACCGTACGCAGCCGCACCGCGACCGGACTGACCTCCGGCTCGGCGTACTACAACATCTGGATCGACCAGAACTGGAGCTGATCCCTCGGACGACGAAAGGGGCGCCGGGCGGAAAGCCCGGCGCCCCTATCGCGTACGCGTCGGTCAGCGGCGCCCGACGGTCAGCACCGGCTTGGTGACCTCGGCGAAGAAGTCGTTGCCCTTGTCGTCGACCACGATGAAGGCCGGGAAGTCCTCCACCTCGATCTTCCAGACCGCCTCCATGCCCAGTTCGGCGTATTCGAGCACCTCGACGTGCCGGATGCAGTCCTGCGCGAGCCGGGCGGCGGGGCCGCCGATCGAGCCGAGGTAGAAGCCGCCGTGCTGCTGGCAGGAGCGGGTGACCTGGGCGGACCGGTTGCCCTTGGCGAGCATCACCTGGGAGCCGCCGGCGGCCTGGAACTTCTCCACGTAGGCGTCCATCCGGCCGGCGGTGGTCGGGCCGAACGACCCGGACGCGTAGCCCTCGGGCGTCTTCGCCGGGCCGGCGTAGTAGACGGCGTGGTCGCGCAGGTACTGCGGCATCGGCTCGCCGGCGTCCAGCCGTTCGGCGATCTTGGCGTGGGCGATGTCCCGGGCCACGACCAGCGGGCCGGTCAGCGACAGCCGGGTCTTCACCGGGTACTTCGACAGCTCGGCGCGGATCTCGTCCATCGGCCGGTTGAGGTCGACCTTGACGACCATCTCGGCGTCGAGCGTCTCGTCGGTGACGTCGGGCAGGAAGCGGGCCGGGTCGGTTTCGAGGCGCTCCAGCCACACGCCCGACGGGGTGATCTTCGCGACCGCCTGCCGGTCCGCCGAGCAGGAGACGGCGATCGCCACCGGGCAGGAGGCGCCGTGCCGGGGCAGCCGGACCACCCGCACGTCGTGGCAGAAGTACCGGCCGCCGAACTGCGCGCCGATGCCGAAGTTGCGGGTCAGCTCCAGCACCTCCGCCTCCAGCTCCAGGTCCCGGAAGCCGTGCGCGGTCATGGAGCCGGAGGTGGGCAGCGCGTCGAGGTACTTGGCGCTGGCGTACTTGGCGGTCTTCAGGGCGTACTCGGCGGAGGTGCCGCCGATGACGACGGCCAGGTGGTAAGGCGGGCAGGCCGAGGTGCCGATGAGCCGCAGCTTCTCCTCCAGGAACTGCATCATCCGCGTCGGGTTCAGCAGCGCCTTGGTCTCCTGGTAGAGGTAGGACTTGTTGGCCGAGCCGCCACCCTTGGCCATGAAGAGGAACTTGTAGGCGTCGGGGTGCCCGTCCGGGTCCTCGGCGTAGAGCTCCACCTGGGCCGGCAGGTTGCTGCCGGTGTTCCGCTCGTCCCACATGGTCAGCGGGGCGAGCTGCGAGTAGCGCAGGTTCAGCTTCGTGTACGCCTGGTAGACGCCGCGGGAGATCGCCTCGGCGTCGCCGCCGTCGGTCAGCACGTGCCGACCGCGCTTGCCCATCACGATCGCGGTGCCGGTGTCCTGGCACATCGGCAGCACCCCGCCGGCGGCGATGTTGGCGTTGCGCAGCAGGTCGAGCGCGACGAAGCGGTCGTTCGGCGAGGCCGCCGGGTCGTCGATGATCGACCGGAGCTGGGCCAGGTGCGCCGGGCGCAGGTAGTGGGCGATGTCGTGCATCGCCTCGGCGGTCAGCGCGGTGAGCGCGGACTGCTCGACGGTGAGGAACCGGCGGCCACCCGGGCCGTTGACGACATCCACGCCCTCGTCGGTGACCAGGCGGTACTCCGTCTGGTCGGGACCGGTCGGCAGCATGGGGGCGTACGAGAACGCGGCGGCACTGCTCATGACGGCAAAGCCTAGGGCAGAAGGGTCGATCAGTCCCACCCGCCGGGTGGGTGCTGGGACGCCGCTCTCACCCACCTCCCCCGCCGTGTGGGGAGGCGGGCGGTCAGCCGTCCTTGCCCGGGTCCGGGTCCGGGCAGAGTTCCCGCTTCGGGCCGCAGTTGTCCTGCGGCCCGGGGACCTGCCCGGTGCCGCCGGGGGCCGGGACGCCGTCGCCGCCGGGCGGCGCCGGGACGACTCCGCCGCCACCGCCGAAGCGGACGTACCCGATCTCCCGCCCCTCACCGATGATCATGCCGTTCGGACCGACCGCCAGCGCGTTCGCGGACGTGCGCAGGTTCACCAGCTCCCGCCCGGTGCGCGGGTCGAGCGCCACCAACCGGGATGGCTTCTCGTCGGCGATCAGCCCGGCGTACGGGGTGAGCGCGGCACCGGCCTTCGCGCCGGCCGGCCGGGTCCAGCGGACGCGACCGGTGCCCAGCTCGCGGCCGGCCACCGCGCGCTTGTCGGCCGTGCGGACCAGGGCGTACCGGTCGTCGACCGCGAGCAGCTTCTCGCCCGCGGCGGTCACCAGCAGCAGCCGCCCGTCGTACCCGTCGAGGACGGCCTCCCGGCCGTCGGGGGAGACCCCGATCAGCACGTTCCGCGCGCCCTGCGGGTCCTCCCGCTGCACGCAGCCGGCGCTGTCGGCGGTCCGCAGGTTGATCCCGGCCCGCTGCCAGACCTCCTGGCCGGTCGCCGAGTCGCGGCCGGAGATGGCGAAGTAGCAGGCCCCGTCCTGGGAGCGGGCGGTGATCCGCAGCACCCGGCCGCCGACCACCGACAGCCGCTCCTCCCGGCCGGGCTCGACGTTCTGGAGCACCTGGCCGGTCGCGGTGTCCAGCACGTGCACCCGGCCGTCGATCGGGAAGCCGAGCAACGGCGGCACCGGCTCCGGCCCGGCCACCTCCTCGTCGATCCGGACCGCGTCGAGCCGGCGGGTGCCGAGCAGCCCCGGATTGTCGCCGAGCAGCCCGCTGCGCACGCCGGGGACGAAGACCGTCCAGAGCGGGGCGGTGCCGCGCGGGTCCCAGGCGCTGAGGGTGCAGTCGGTGGCGTCGACGCAGCGGGCGTCGACGAGCATGTTGCGGTACGTCCAGACGGCCACCGCGTCCCCGTCACGTCGGCGGGTCGCGCCGGTGGTGGGGTCGAGCACCTCGTACCCCTTGACCAGGAGCTTGCCCACGACGACGACCGGGTCGCGGTCGCCGCCGGCCACCGCGGACCAGTCGGCCTTGCGCTCCCAGAGCTGGGTGCCGGTGGCCAGGCTGCGCGCCTCCACCCGGGTGCGCTGCTCGACCACGACGGCGTCACCGGCGATCGTCACGCTGCGCGGGGTGCCGCCGATGCGCTGCTGCCAGACCACGTCCGGCTCGGAGATCGGCTCGCTCCGGTCGACCCAGTCCCAGATGGCGGGGAAGGGGTTCCACACCCCGGTGGCGGCGAGCACCACCACGGTGACCAGCCCGAGCAGCAGCCAGCCACGCACGCCGAGGCCACCGCCCTTCGCCACACCGCACACCGTAGCGACGATCACGGACCTCCCGCGCTCCCCCGCCGCCGTGTCGCCGTCCTTTCTCGACGGCTCGGCGCTCAGGAACCGTGCACGGCCGAGCGGACCAGCGGGAGCGTGCGGTAGGGGATCTGCTCGGCCAGGGCGATGATCGTGGAGGCGCGGCTGATCCCCTCGGAGGAGACGATCTGGTCGATCACCCGTTGCAGGTCGGTGTTCGAGCGGGCCACGATCCGGCAGAGCAGGTCGCTGGAGCCGGTGATGGTGTGCGCCTCCAGCACCTCGGGGATCGCGGCCAGGTGGGCGGTGACCGGGTCGTGGCCGTGCCGCTGGCTGATCTCCAGGGTGACGAAGCTGGTCACCCCGAAGCCGATCGCCGCCGGGGAGATCTCCGGCCCGAACCCGCCGATGACGCCCCGGTCGCTCAGCTTGTCGAGCCGGGCCTGCACGGTGCCCCGGGCCACGCCGAGCCGGCGGGAGCACTCCAGCACCCCGATCCGGGGCTCCTCGGTGAGCAGTTCGATCAACCGCGCGTCGAGGGCGTCCAGCTGTGCACCTTGACCAGCATTCATGATTGACCACCCTACTTAATGCGCAACCTGACCAGCAAGAACGGTGACAGTTGCCCAGTGCCACCGGTCACGGCGATCCTCGCCGGAGAAGCACCGGAAGTCCATGACCACGGCGGCGGCCCACGAGGCCGACCGGTACGAGAGGGAGACCGCGATGACCCAGGCGATCGACCGACCCCAGACGGCCGACGAGGTCGACGTCGACGTGCTCGTCGGTGCCGTCGACCACGACATCAGCCGCGACCCGTTCCCGGTCAAGGGCCTCGACCACGTGCACTTCCTGGTCGGCAACGCCAAGCAGGCCGCGCACTACTACTCGACGGCGTTCGGCATGACCTGCGTGGCGTACCGGGGCCCGGAGCAGGGCCACCGCGACCACGCCCAGTACGTGCTGACCAGCGGTTCCGCCCGGTTCGTGCTGACCGGCGCGGTGCGCCCCGACGCCCCCGGCGCCGAGCACGTCACCAGGCACAGCGACGGTGTCTCCGACATCGCCCTGGAGGTCCCGGACGTCGACGCCGCGTACGCGCACGCCACCGCGCAGGGCGCCACCGGCCTGGTCGAGCCGCACGACGCCAGCGACGAGCACGGCACCGTCCGGATGGCCGCCATCGCCGCGTACGGCGACACCCGGCACACCCTGGTCGACCGGTCCCGCTACACCGGCCCGTTCCTGCCCGGCTTCGTGGCCCGCAAGCCCATCGTCGACCGGCAGCCGATGATCGACGCCGGCCTCCAGCCGAAGCGGTTCTTCCAGGCCGTCGACCACGTGGTCGGCAACGTCGAGCTGGGCCGGATGGACGAGTGGGTCGAGTTCTACAAGCGGGTCATGGGCTTCTCCAACATGGCCGAGTTCATCGGCGACGACATCGCCACCGACTACTCGGCGCTGATGAGCAAGGTCGTCGCCAACGGCACCCGGAAGGTGAAGTTCCCGCTCAACGAGCCGGCGATCGCCCGCAAGAAGTCGCAGATCGACGAGTACCTGGAGTTCTACCAGGGCCCGGGCGCCCAGCACATCGCCGTGGCCACCAACGACATCCTGGCCAGCGTCGACGCGATGCGCGCCGCCGGCGTCGAGTTCCTGGACACCCCGGACTCGTACTACGACGACCCGGAGCTGCGCGCCCGGATCGGCGAGGTGCGGGTGCCGATCGAGGAGCTGAAGTCCCGCAAGATCCTGGTCGACCGGGACGAGGACGGCTACCTGCTCCAGATCTTCACCAAGCCGGTGCAGGACCGCCCGACCGTCTTCTTCGAGCTGATCGAGCGGCACGGCTCGCTCGGCTTCGGCAAGGGCAACTTCAAGGCGCTCTTCGAGGCCATCGAGCGGGAGCAGGAAGCCCGCGGCAACCTGTAACACTGTCGAGCGTGACGCAGCCTCCGTCGTACCCGACGCCGCCGGCCGGTGGGCCTCCGCCCACGGCCGGCGGCTTCGCGCCGCCCTCCGGCCCGACCTCCGAGGGGTACGCGGTGCCACCGCAGTACGCCCCCGTCCCGCCACCGGGCTGGGCCCCGCCCCCGGGACACGCCGGCCCGTTTCCCCGGTACGCAGTACCGCCCCCGGGGTACGCCGGCCCACCTCCCGGGTACGCCGGACCGCCTCCCGGGTACGCCGGACCGCCTCGCCCGGCGGTCCCGCCGCCGACGCTCAGCCCGGGTGGTCAGCCGCTCGCCAGCTTCACCGACCGGCTGCTGGCCACGCTGATCGACAGCGCGGTCTTCTTCGTGGTCGGCATGGTGCTCGCCGTGCCGGCGTTGATCGTCTTCTTCGTCGTCGTGATGCCGGACCTGCTCCGGGTCGCCCCCGACGGCAGGGTCCCCGAGCCCGACCTCGTCGACGACCTTCTGCTGCCGTTCCTTTGGATGGAACTCGCCATCCTCGCGATCTCGCTGGTCGTGGCGTACGTCTACTACGTGGAGATGATGTTCCGGACCGGGCAGACCTTCGGCAAGAAGAGCATGAAGCTGCGGGTGGTGCCGCTGGACCCGACCCGCACCCTCGACCGTCGGGCCGCGGTCAGGCGGTTCGCCGTGCAGAACGTCGCCAGCCTCGTCCTGCCCGGCCTCAGCTACCTCGACGGGCTCTGGCAGCTGTGGGACAAGCCCTGGCAGCAGTGC
The DNA here is from genome assembly GCF_023656545.1 of Micromonospora phytophila. Taxonomy (GTDB): domain Bacteria; phylum Actinomycetota; class Actinomycetes; order Mycobacteriales; family Micromonosporaceae; genus Micromonospora; species Micromonospora phytophila. The sequence goes on from NZ_JAMOKF010000031.1 coordinate 17,676, forward strand.
CTCCACGACAAGTTCGCCGGCACCGTCGTCGTTAAGGTGTCCGAGTGAGCGAGCGCAGCAAGGCCAGGCCGTGAGCGTCGGACCGGGGTGGTACGTCGACCCGGCCGACCCGGAGACCCGGCGGTACTGGGACGGTGAGGGCTGGATCGGCGCGCCGATCCCCGTCGACGCCACTCCGCCCGAGGGCCCCCCACCGGTCGAGCCGCCACCCCCGCCCGCCCCGGCACCGGTCCCCGGACCGCCGACGGCGCCGCAGCCTTATCCGGGACAGCCCCACCCCTGGCAACCGGGGCAGCCGCCGCCCGGCCACGGCCAGCCACAGGGCCCGCCGCCCGGCTGGACGTCGGGTGGCTGGCCGGGACGGCCGCCGGAGCCCCGACCGCACGGGCTGCCGCTGGCCGGGTTCGGCGCCCGGCTGGTCGCCCGCCTGATCGACTTCGGCATCGTCTTCGCGCTGAACGCGGTGGTGAACGGCTGGTTCGTCTGGCGGCTGGTCGAGGAGGTCACCCCCTACTGGCGGGAGGTGATCCGGCGGGCGTTGGCCGGCGACACCTCGACCGAGGGCCTGCCCCAGCCCAGCGAGCAGGCCGGTGGCCTGCAGATCGTCATCCTGCTGCTCGCCACCTCGCTCTGGCTCGCGTACGAGGTGCCGACGATGGCGTCCGGCGGGCAGACCTTCGGCAAGCGGATGATGGGCATCAAGGTGGTGCCGCTGGAGGCGGACGAGCCGCTCGGCTTCGGCCGGGCGCTGCGCCGGTGGAACACCCTCGGCCTGCCCACCCTGCTCTGGTACTGCTGCGGCCTGGGCCTGCTGCTCCAGCTCGTCGACGCGCTCTCCCCGCTCTTCGACCACCCGCTGCGCCAGGCGCTGCACGACAAGCGGGCACAGACCGTGGTGGTCCAGCTCCCCCGCACCCCCCGCACCACCCCGGACGACCGCACCGACCCCTCGGGAGACACCCCATGACCGACTCCGGACGTCACCAGCCGGCGCTGCGGCTGACCCGCGCCGACCTGGACGCGCTGCCCAACTACGTGCCCGGCCGCAGCCCGGCGGACCTCGCCCGCGAGCTGGGGCTCCCCGAGGCGATCAAGCTGGCCAGCAACGAGGTGCCGTACGGGCCGCTGCCCGGCGTGGTGGAGGCGGTCGCCGAGGCCGCCGCCGGGGTGCACCGCTACCCGGACATGGGCGTGGTGGCGCTGCGCGAGACGCTGGCCCAGCGGTACGGCGTGGACGTCGACCGGATCGCCACCGGCTGCGGGTCGGTGGCGCTGGCCGAGCACCTGGTCCGGGCCACCTGCCTGCCCGGTGACGAGCTGCTCTACGCGTGGCGGTCGTTCGAGGCGTACCCGATCATCGCGGCGACCAGCGGCGCGACCAGCGTGCGGGTGCCCAACGACGCCGGGCACGGTCACGACCTGGCCGCGATGGCCGCGGCGGTGACCGACCGGACGCGGATGATCCTGGTCTGCAACCCGAACAACCCCACCGGCACGGCGGTCCGCCGGGCCGAGCTGGACCGGTTCCTCGACACGGTCCCCGAGGACGTGCTGGTCGTCATCGACGAGGCGTACCGGGAGTTCGTCACGGACCCGGAGGTGCCGGACGGGCTGAGCTACCTCGACCGGCCGAACGTGGCCGTGCTGCGCACCCTGTCCAAGGCGTGGGGCCTGGCCGGCCTGCGGATCGGCTGGCTGGTCGCCCAGCCGGCGGTGGCCGCGGCCGTTCGCAAGGTCGTCACGCCCTTCTCGACCAGCACGGCCGCGCAGGCCGGCGCGCTCGCCGCGCTCGCCCAGGCTGCCGAGGTGGAGCGGCGCTGCGCCCTGGTCGTGGCCGAGCGGGACCGGGTCACCGAGGCGCTACGCAAGCTCGTCCCGGACGTGCCGACCAGCCAGGCGAACTTCGTCTGGCTGCCGCTGGGCGACCGGGCGGTGGACTTCGGCAAGGCGTGTGAGACGCGCGGGGTCATCGTGCGGCCGTTCCCCGGCGACGGGGTCCGGGTCACCATCGGCACCCCGGCCGAGAACGACGCCTTCCTGGTCGCCGCCGAGGCGGCGCTCGGCTGAGCGGAGACCGTCCGCCGGCCCCGGCCGGTGACCGGGCCGGTCCGCCATCCCCGAGCGGACCGGTCCGGGAGCACCTCGACCGAGCCCGGCGTCGCACCCTGTGACTATAAATAACTTATGTCCGTTTTGTCGAACAGGCGTGGCGGTGCGGCGCGTCAGGTCGCGGCGAGGATCACCGGCTCCGAGGTCAGGTAGTAGCGCTGGTCGTCCCCGTTCGGGTCGACCGGCTTCCGCAGCCGCTCCACCGCGACGAACCCGTGCGCCGCGTACGCCGCGCCGGGCGCCCAGCCCACACCGTCCGAGCCCGCGTTCAAGGCGAACCAGGACCGTTGCACCCCCGTCGCCGGCTCCAGCGTGACCAGGTCGTTGTACGCGGTCAGCAGGTGGACCCGGCCGGGCTGCACGGCGAGCACCCGCGCCGACGACAGGTCGCTGCGGCGCCACAGCTCGACGCCGGTCCGCGCCGAACGACCCACCAGCTCCCCGTCGACCATCGCCACCGCCTGCTCGCCGGCGAGCACGGCGTCCGGCCGGTCGAGGGCGGGGGCGGCGCTCGGCTCGGCGGGGCCGAGCAGCCAACCCCGGGCCGCGTCCTCGCCGGGAGCGGCGGTCCGCAGGGCGGTGCACCCGGCCCGGGCGGTCTCACAGCCCAGCAGGGTCGCCACGAGGGCGTCACCGGCCCCGGGCGGTCGCCACCGGGTGCCCACCGTCCCGGTCCCGGCGTCGCGGAACTCGACCACGGCCGGTCCGGCGCAGGCGTCCACGGTGACCAGCTGACCGCTGCCGGTGGTGCCGACCGTGTCGCGGCAACCGGCGTCGTTCCCGGCGCTCCAGAGTTCCCGGCCGTCGGCCAGGTCGACGGCGCTCACCCGCCCGGCGCCAGCGGCCACGATCACCTGCCGGCCGTCCGGCCCCCGGGCGACGAAGAGCCCTCGCGGGTCCCAGACCGTGGCGGCGCCGGTGCGCCGGACCGTCCGCTCCGGCGCCGGATCCGGCCCGTCGGCGCGCCAGCTCACCCGGCCGGTGCGCGCGTCCAGCGCCACCAACCGCCCGTCCGACCAGCGACTGACCACGGTGGTCCCGCTCACCACCACCCCGTCCAGCTCCGCCGGCCAACGCCGGTACGACCAGTACGGGGTGGTCCGGTGCCGGCCGGTGACCGGTCGGTCGGCGTAGACCTGGCGGTGTGCCACGTACACCCGGAGCCGACCGTCGACGATCAGCGGGGCGACCGGCAGCCGGCCCACCACCCCGACGGCCGGCCTGACGGCCGGCGGGTAGCTGGCCCGGGCGACCGTGCTGACCTCGGCAGGGGCGAGCACCCGGTAGACCGTGGCCGCGATCGCGACCGTGGCGAGCAGCACCGCCACGACCACCACGATCCGTCGCCGGCCCTTCGGCAACCCCATGCGCACCTCCGCCCGGCACCCTACCCAGCGGGGCCGGCCGGACCCCGGTCAGGTCGCGCCGACAGGCCGCCAGCCGGCCCCGGGTCGCCCCGCGACTCGGGCCGACGTCCGGCTCGGGCCGACGTCCGGCTCAGGCCGACGTCCAACTCAGGCCGGCAGCCACTCAGGACGGCGTGCGGTTCGGGCCCCGCGGGTGGTTCAGGCCGCCTCGGCGTCGCGGGCGGTGGCGGCGGCGGCCAGGTCGGCGAGGTCCCGGCGGAGCGCGCCCTCGACCGCCCGGGCGGCCAGCCCGCCCAGCAGCAGTGCGACCACCCGGCCGTACGGTGCGGTCGGCACCGCCTCCTGCTCGACGGTGACGGCGGTGCAGCCCCGGCGGCGCCGCTCGACCGGGCGCAGTGTCCAGGTGACCCGGTAGTCCACCCCCGCGCCGGGCGAGCTGAGCACCAGCCGTCGGGGCGGCTCCGCCTCGACCACGACGAACTCCTCGACCAGGGCGGTGCCGTCGGGTCGGGTCCGGGTCTCGCGCCACGCGGTGCCCGGGCCGAAGCCGCCGGGGGTGAGCACCTCCACCGGGTTGGCGACAGACCGGCCGGTGCGGGCGGTCAGGTCGGTCAGCAGCCGCCAGAGGTCGGCGGCGTGCGCCTCGACGAACTCCGTGACCGCCACCGTCGACATGTCAACCTCCCGTGCCGTCGACGGTACGCCGGGTGAGCGCGGAGCGGGGCCCCCGGGGCGGAATTTCCACCCCGGCGGCCCCGTCGCGGTGCCCGGCGGTCAGCGACCGAACTGGCCGGCCCGGATCGCGCCGACGAAGGCCGTCCAGCCCGGCGGGCTGACCGCCAGCGTGGGGCCGGCCTGGTCCTTGGAGTCGCGTACGCCCACCACGCCGAGGACGTCGACCAGGTTGTCCGCCACCTCCACACAGAGCCCCTGGTCGTTGGAGCGGCTGCTGGTCCGCCAGACCGCGCCCGCGAGATCGTTCATCGTCGTCACCTTCCTGTCGTCGGGACGCCAGCCGACGACCGGTACGGGACCGGAAGGGGGTGCCGGCCCGGACCGGCGCGGCATGGCGACGGGATCCGGGACGATCAACGCGGGAACGCGCGTCCCCGGTCGCACCATCTGTGCGACCGGGGCGGGGTGAGCGTCAGCGGGCCGGGAGGATGGTCCCGGTGACCTCGCCCAGGGCAATGGTGGTGCCGTCCGGGCCGGGAGCGGTGGCGGTGACGGTGACCGTGTCCCCGTCCTCCAGGAAGGTCCTGGTCCCGCCGTCGCCGAACTTCACCGGCTCGGTGCCGCCCCAGGTGAGTTCCAGGAACGAGCCGACCTGGCTCCGCTCGGGTCCGGAGACGGTGCCGGAGGCGTAGAGGTCGCCGGTGCGCAGCGAGGCGCCGTTGACGGTCAGGTGCGCCAACTGCTGGGCCGGCGTCCAGTACATGGTGGCGAACGGCGGCTCGGTGACCCGCTCGCCGTTCCACCGCACCGCGAGGCTGAGGTCCAGCCCCAGGTGCGGCACGTCGCGCAGGTAGTCGGTGACGGGCGGGTCCTGCTCCGGGGCGGGCACGAAGGCGTCGCCGAGCGCGTCCAGCGGGGTCACCCAGGCCGAGATCGAGGTGGCGAAGGACTTGCCCAGGAACGGGCCGAGCGGCTGGTACTCCCAGGCCTGGATGTCCCGGGCCGACCAGTCGTTGACCAGCACCACGCCGAAGACGTGGTCGGTGAAGTCGTCGACGGAGACCCGGGCGCCCAGCGGGCTGGGCACCCCGATCACGAAGCCGACCTCGGCCTCGATGTCGAGGCGGACCGACGGGCCGGCGACCGGGCCCTGCGGGGTGGCCCGCTGGCCGGTGGGGCGCACGACCGGGGTGCCGGAGACCACCACCGTGCCGGCCCGGCCGTGGTAGCCGATCGGCAGGTGCTTCCAGTTCGGCAGCAGCGGTGGCTGGCCGGGCCGGAAGATCTGCCCGACGTTCGCCGCGTGGTGCTCGGAGGAGTAGAAGTCGACGTAGTCGGCCACCTCGAACGGCAGCGCCATCCGCACCTCGTCCAGCGGCAGCAGCAGCGGCTCCACCGCCGGCCGGTGCGCCGGGTCGGTGAGCAGCTCGGTCACCCGCTGCCGGACCGCCGTCCACTGCGGGCGGCCGAGCGCCATGAAGTCGTTGAGGGCGGGCCGACCCAGCGTCCCGGCGGCGAGCACCAGCCCGGCCGCCTCGGCCCCGGCCAGGTCGAACACGAGGTCCCCGATGCGTACGCCGACGCGCGGCTCGCGCCCGTCGTGGCGGAACACCCCGTACGGCAGGTTGGCCACCCCGTACGTCGAACCGTCGGCACCCGTCACCCAGCTCACGCCGGCCCTCCGCTTCGCTCCGTGCCGCCCTGAGGCATCACCGGCCTGCAAAGATGATTCGCTCGCTGACGCTCGCTCATGCGTCGAAGCCCCCGTTCACCAGCCCCAGCCGGATCAGATCGGTCAGTGGTTCCAGGATGCTGCACGAGCCGAAGCCGACCCACAGCGGACGCGGGGCGTCGAGCCGCTCCTCGATCCGCTGCACCAGCGGGCGCGGGTCGGCCGCGGTGAGCAGCTCGGCGACCCGTCCCACCCGGGCCCCCTCGGCGGCGGCGAGGGTGGCGGCCAGCACGTTGGCGAAGCCGTGGTGGGTGAAGCCGGTCTCCGGGTCGAGGTGCCGGACCGCGTGGTGCAGCCCGGCGGTCAGCTTGAACGGCAGGTCCCGGTCGCGGCAGGCGCAGATCACCGCGGCCAGCTCGGCCGGGGTGGGGAAGAGTTCGGCGGCCAACCCGCCGGTGCGGAACTTGGCCGCGACCGGCAGCCCGTCGGCGCGGGCCGCCGCGATCGCGTCCAGCGCCCCGGTCAGGCCGAAGGTCAGCGGCACCTCGGCGTACACGTCGAGGGGGCCGTCGTCGGGCCCGGCCGGCGCGCCGGCGGCGTGCCGGGCCAGCGCGACCAGGGTGGTCAGGCCGGGCAGCGGGTCCTCGCCGCGCTTGGCGACCGCCGCCTCCACCTGGCGGAGAAGGAGGCGCGGGTCGGCCTGGGCGCGCACCTCGGCGAGCCGGGCGAGCGGCACGTCGCCGATGACCCCGACGGCGATCCGCTCGCCGGCGTCGAGCAGGCCGGCCAGCTCCGCCAGCTTCGAGGCCGGGACCAGCAGCGGGCCGACCAGGTCGGCGTGCCAGGACCCGCGGTGCCGCCGGTGCGCGGCGACCGCGTCGGGCAGCGTGGCGCTGCCGGGCGGGAAGACGGCGGCGTCGTCGACGAGGCCGGCGAGGAGTGGGGGCACCTGCGTTGACACGACACAAGAACTTACGGGACGCTACAAGGAACGGACAACAGCGTCCGATTATCGGACGCCATCGGCCGGTGAACGGGACGAATCGGGAGGCGAGATGCCCTACTACCGCAGCGTCGGCGAGGTGCCCCGCAAGCGCCACACCCAGTTCCGCCAACCCGACGGCAGCCTCTACGCCGAGGAGCTGATGGGCCAGGAGGGCTTCTCCTCCGACTCGTCGCTGCTCTACCACCGGCACGCGCCGACCGCGATCACCGCCGCCGAGGAGTTCACCCCGCCCGCGGTCACCCGGGTGCCCAACCTGCCGCTCAAGCCCCGGCACCTGCGCACCCACAAGCTCGACGGCGCGGGCGCCGACCCGATCCTCGGCCGGCGGTACCTGCTCGCCAACGACGACGTGCGGATCGCGTACGTGCTGGCCGACCGGCCGTCGCCGCTGTTCCGCGACGCCACCGGCGACCACTGCCTCTACGTCGAGTCGGGCACCCTGCGGGTCGAGTCGACGTTCGGCGTGCTGGACGCGGTGCCCGGCGACTACGTCGTCATCCCCACCTCCACGATCCACCGGCTGGTGCCCACCGGCGACGAGCCGACCCGGCTGCTCGCCGTCGAGGCGTCCGGGCACATCGGCCCGCCCAAGCGCTACCTCTCCGTACGCGGGCAGTTCCTGGAGCACTCCCCGTACTGCGAGCGGGACGTCCGGGGGCCGGACGCGCCCCTGCTGGTCGACGACACCGACGTCGAGGTGCTCGTCCGGCACCGTCGCGGTTGGACCCGCTACGTCTACGCCCACCACCCGTTCGACGTGGTCGGCTGGGACGGCCACCTGTACCCGTGGGCCTTCTCCATCCACGACTTCGAGCCGATCACCGGCCGAATCCACCAGCCGCCGCCCGTGCACCAGACCTTCCAGGGCCCGAACTTCGTGATCTGCTCCTTCGTGCCGCGCAAGGTGGACTACCACCCGGACGCCATCCCGGTGCCGTACAACCACCACAACGTCGACTCCGACGAGATGCTCTTCTACACCGGCGGCAACTACGAGGCCCGGCGCGGCTCCGGCATCGAGCAGGGCTCGATCTCGCTGCACCCGTCCGGCTTCACCCACGGCCCCCAGCCGGGCGCCGCCGAGCGTTCCATCGGCGCGGACTTCTTCGACGAGCTGGCCGTCATGGTCGACACGTTCCGCCCTCTGGACCTCTGCGACGACGCCGCCGCCTGCGAGGACGACGCCTACGCCTGGACCTGGGCGCGTCGCCCTTAGTCGCTGTCGGGGGTTTCGCCGGAGCCCGCCCGCTCCGGGCGGTCAGGCTTGATCCCTCCGCGGTCGGGCTCCGGCGAAACCCCGACCTGGTCCGGCTGGTCGTTCCGGTCGGGGTCGGTCTCCTTCGGCGATGCCGAACCACGCCGGTCAGGGCTGCCCCTCCGCCCCCGGCGTAGCAGCCAGAGCAGTCCGCCGACCGGGTTGGGCAGCAGGTAGCTGCCGGCGGCGGTCAGGGCGACGAGCTGCCCGAGCCGCACGTCGCCCGGGTCGGCCAGCCGGTCGAGGACGATCAGCGCCGCGAGGGCCGTCATGACGACGTCCACCCCACCGTCGTGCGCGCCGAGCAGGATGCGGCGCCACCCCGTCCGTGCTGGCGGGTCCGGGATGTCGCCCGTGGCCACCAGGGTCCGGATCCGTGACGAAGAGAACGACCACGTCGATCACCGCCCCGAACACGGGCATGCCGACGACGATCAGCCAACCGAGGAAGCGGCGCTCTGACGGGGCCATCTCGGACATGCGCACATTGTCGCGGCCGACGGCAAGGGGCTGTCCGGCGTCAGGCGGTCGTGCGGGAGAAGACGGCGAGCTCGGCGAGGGTGGCGGTGGCGATCGCGAGGACAAGGGGCCACGGGGTGCCGACCAGGGCGTAGAGCAGGATCAGCGCCGGCGCGACGCCCGCCGCGTAGACGGCCAGGGCCAGCGTGCGGTCGGAGCGCAGCAGGCCGGGCAGGATGGTCCGGGTCAGGCCGGGCAGCTTGGCGGCGAAGCGCCAGACCACCAGGGCCCCGCCGAGCGCCGCGAACGCCGCGGCGAACCGGGACAGCCCTGCGCTGCCGGGTGCGAGGCAGGCGATCAGCACGGCGGTGACCATCGTCCAGCCGGCGCCGTAGACCACCAGCTGACGCAGCCCGGCGGAGATCGTCCGGCCCGAGTCCACCCGACCCGGGCTCATCGCGGCGGCCTCGGCCAGGTGCTCCAACGCCTCGCTCCAGCGGCGCTGCTCCAGCCGCAGCACGCCGATGTCGTGCCGCGCCTCGGCCAGCTGCGGGTCCAGCCGCAGCGCCTCCCGGTAGGCCCGCTCGGCCAGGTCGAACAGCTCCATGTTGGCCGCCACCAGGCCCAGCACCAGGTGCGCCTGCGGCTCCTCGGGGGCCAGCTCCACCCCGCGCCAGGCCGCGTTCAGCGCCGGCTGCCCGTTGCGGGCGCCGGCCAGGATCGCCGCCGCGCTGCGCTGGGCGTACGCGTCGTCGGGGCCGAGCGCCAGGATCCGGTCGGCGGTACGCGCCGACTCGGCGTACTCCTCCAGGTCGGCCAGGGCGAGGCCCCGGGCGACCAGCGACGGCACGGCGTCCGGGGCGACGGCGAGGGCGGCGTCGGCGGCGGTGAGCGCCTCGGCCGGCCGGTCTGCCGCGAGGTGCACCCGGGACAGCATGGTCAGCGCCGCGGCGTCGGCCGGGTCGAGGGCGATCGCGTAGGCGAGTTCACCGGCGGCCTCGTCATAGCGACCCAGCTCGGCGAGGAGTTGGGCGCGCTGGAGGTAGCCGTCGGCGGCGGAGCGGTCGGAGGTGGCGTCGCTGGACATCGCGGCGAGCCTAGCCGGCCGCCGCCCGGCTTGCCGAGCAGCGTCACCCCGCCGGGGCCGATCCGGTCGGCAGCGGCCGGTCAGGCGCTGCGGCAGGGCGCGCCGGCGAGCGGCCGGCCGCAGGTGGCGAGGCTGCACCAGCGCCGCATGGCGCTGTCGTCGAGAAACAGCCAGCCGCACCGCTCGTCCGGGCACACCCGGACGGTGTGGCGGCGCGGGTCCGCCAGCAGCTGGGCGGCGCTCCACGCGGCGGCGTGCACGGGCAGCCGGAGTCCCGCCGCCAGGTCCGGCCACCACCGCCCGCCGCCGTCGGCGTCGCGGCGGAAGACCAGTGCCTTCGCGGCGGCCTCGGCGTGCCGCGCCACGTCGTCGAAGGCCCGCCGGTCACCCGGATCGGTGAGGCAGGCGTACAGCCGGGCACGGAGCGCACGGGCCTGCTCCAGGACGGTGTCGGCCCCGCCCGGATCCCGCCGGGCCAGTTCCAGCAGTCGACCGACCGCCACCTCGTCGACCAGTCCGACATGGCCGGTCCAGACCGCCAGGGTGCGGTAGCCGCGCAGCCATTCCGAGCCGGGCAGCGGCGGCTCGTGCCCCCACCCGGCGAACGTGTTGCAGAACTCCAGCGCCGGGTGGCCGCCGACGCTCCACGGCAGGGCCTCGTCGCGGACCCGCACCTCGTACACCGGCCGCCCTGGCCGGTCGAGCCGGCGGTCGTCGCGGAGGATCCATCGGTGCACCTCCCGCAGCCGCGTCCCCGGTTCGACGCCGAGGTCGTCCACGAGCGCCTGCCGGGTGCTCCGGTAGAGCCGCAGCGCGTCGGCCTGACGCCCGCCCCGATGCAGGGCGGTCATCAGCAGGGCCACCAGCTGCTCCCGGGTCCGGTGCCGCTCGACCAGCGGGGTCAGCTCGCCGATCACCCGGGCGTGCTGTCCCAGCGCCAGCCGGGCCTCGGCCCGCAGCTCGACGCCGGTGAACCGGAGCTCCTCGACCGGGCCGTGCAGCCTCTCCCGCAACTCCTCATCGGCCGTGTCGGCGAGCAGCGGACCCCGCCAGAGCGCCAACGCCCGGTCCAGCAGCCGTAGCCGCTCGCCCGGGTCCGTGGTGTCCCCGGCCCGGTGCGCCAGGTCGCGGAAGTCCGCCACGTCGACCCGGTGCCCGTCCACCTCGACGAGGTAGCCGTCCCCACGGGTGGCGATCCCCACCGCGTACGGCGCCAGGGACACGCGGAGCCGGCCGACGTACGTGTGGACGGCGCTGCGGGCCGAGGCCGGTGGGCGGTCGCTCCAGAGCAGGTCGATGAGCCGGTCGGTGGTGACCAGCCGCCCCGCCTCCAGCAGCAGGACGCCGAGGAGACACCGCTCCTGACGACGGCTGCCGAGTTCGACGGGGTGGCCGTCGTGACGCGCCTCGAACGGACCGAGCAGTCGGAATTCCATGTCTGTGGGGACCACCTGGACCCCGCCGACGGTTGTCGGGCCGGTCAGCCGATGGTGAACCGCCCCCGGCGACAGGGTGGTGGGCGGGCGTGGCGGCCGGTTGCGGGCACGTGCACGGTGAGGACGTGGTGAGCGCGGCTGGCGATCCTGGTCCGGTCCGCTCATCGATCCAGTTGGAGTGATCATGCGTTGGAAGAGGAGCGTCGGAACGGCGCTGACGGCGATCGCCCTCGCCACGACCGTGCCGAGCGCCGCGTCCGCGTCGGCGACCGGTGGTTGGGTGCCGGCGCCCCAGGGGGCGTTCGAGCAGCCCGCGGGGGCGCGGTGCGACTTCGCCGTACGCGTCGAGCCGATCGTGGACGAGGTCCGCAAGCTGGTGCTGGACACCTACCCGGACGGCAGCCCACGACGGGAGCTGTTCACCGGTGACCTGATCAACAGGGTGACGAACCTGGAGACCGGGGCCACCTCCACGGCCGACGCGAGCGGCACCTCGATGGTCGAGTACGTCCAGGACGGCTCGATGACCTGGTACGTGACCGGGCCGGTGCTGCTCGGCTTCCGGGAGAACGCCGGCTCGCTGCCGCGCGGCCTGTGGATCGTCGACGGGCAGTTCGTCGTCGAGTTCACCCCGACCTACGACAAGACCATCACGATGGTGCACGGCACCACCCACAACGTCTGCACGGACGTGGACTGACCCGGCCGCCGACGGCCTCGCGCCCCGCGTCGGGCGGGCGCGGGGTCAGTCGGCCGGCGCCTCGTACACCAGGGCCACCGCGATCCCGGTGAGCCCCTCGCCGCGCCCGGGGAAGCCGAGGCCGTCGGTGGTGGCGGCGGAGACGGTGACCGGCGCCCCGACGGCGGCGGAGAGCACCTGCTGGGCCTCCTCGCGGCGCGGCCCAATCTTCGGCCGGTTGCCGATCACCTGCACCGACACGTTGCCGATCGTGTAGCCGGCGGCCCGCACCCGGCGGGCGCTCTCGGTGAGCAGGGTGACGCCCGAGGCGCCCGCCCACTCGGGCTGACCCACCCCGAAGTTGGCGCCGAGGTCGCCGAGGCCGGCCGCGGAGAGCAGCGCGTTGCAGGCGGCGTGCGCGACCACGTCGGCGTCCGAGTGCCCGGCGAGGCCGTCCTGGTCGGGCCAGTGCAGGCCGGCGACCCAGCAGGGCCGGCCGGCGGCGAAGGCGTGCACGTCCGTGCCGATGGCCACCCGGGGAACGATCATGACCAGAGGGTACGCGTCAGCAGCCGGTGGCCAGCAGATGCTCGGCCAGCGCGAGGTCGAACGGTCGGGTGACCTTGAGCGCGTACTCGGAGCCGGGAACGCAGACCACCGGGACGCCCTGCTTCTCGACCAGGCCGGCGTCGTCGGTGAGCGGATCACCGGCGGCGGCGTGCGCGGCGGTCAGCACCGCCCGGCGGAAGCCCTGAGGGGTCTGCACCGCGCGCAGCGCGGACCGGTCGACCGTGCCGAGGACGACCTCGTCGGCGCCGACCTCCTTGATCGTGTCGACCACCGGGAGCACCGGGATCACCGCCCGGTGCCCGGCCCGGACCGCCGCCGCGACCGATTCGACCAGCTCGGGCGGGGTCAGCGCCCGGGCGGCGTCGTGCACGAGGACGATCTCCGGACCGGCGGGCACCGCGGCGAGGGCGGCGGCCACCGACGCCTGCCGCTCCGCGCCGCCGGCCACCACGGTCACCGGGGCGACCGGGGCGA
>NZ_JAMOKF010000312.1 GCF_023656545.1 Micromonospora phytophila
CGCTGGCCGCCGCCGTGCTCACCGAACTGCTCGGCTCGGCCGAGGTGTCGGCCCGCCCCCGGAACACGGTCGACACGCTGATCCAGGCGGTCACCCGGCGACCCCCGGTGGAGCTAGCCCGGCTCGCGCCCCTGGTGGTCGCCGCCGCCGACGACGGCGAGCCGGTCGCCGCCGGGCTGATCGACGAGGCCGCCGGGCACCTGGCCGAGAGCGCGACCCGGATCCGCCCCGCCGCCACGGTGTCCCCCGTCGTGCTCGGCGGTGGTCTGCTCACCGGGGACACCCCGCTGGCCACGGCCGTCCGGGCCGAAGTCGGCCGGCGGTGGCCGGGCGCGCCAGTGTGCTCGGCTGGCGACGGCGCCGCCGCGGCGGCCTGGCTCGCCGCCCGCGAACTGCCCGAGGTGACCGACGCGACGGCCCTGCACGAACTGCTGGTCCCGACAACCTCCTGACCCGCCCTCCACTCCCCGCCGCCGCGGACCGAACCGAGCGCGGGCCGGGGCGCAGGGGCGACCGGGCGAGACGAGCGGGCCGGGACGCGGACGGGCCGGCGTGATCGGTAACGGTCGCCGCTGCGCCTATGTGCCGGCCGTGTCGAGCGCCTCCGCCAGGCGGGGCCACACGCGCGAGCGCCAGCCACCGTCGAGCAGGGCGGCGGTGCGCTGCTGCACCGGGTCGTCCGGGTCGAAGCCGGCGTGCTCCAGGAAGAGCCGGGTGCCCCGCCCCTCGGCGACGAGGGTCCAGGCCACCACGGTGTCCAGCCGACCGCCGCGCCAGGCCCAGCGCAGCCGGCGCGGCGGGTCGACGTCGAGCACCTCACAGTGCACGATCCCGTCGAAACCCTGCCCGGGGCGCGGCTCGGTGCGGAAGGTGAACCGGTGCCCGACGACCGGCATGAAGTCGTTGGGCATCAGCCATCGCGCGATCAGATCGGAATCGGTCAGGACCCGCCAGACCTTCGCCGGCGGATGAGCCAGGAACTGGTCCACCCGGATGGTCGTGACGTCACCCACCGTCGGCCCCGTCCAACTCGTCCAGCACCTCGCGCAGCGCGGAGAGCCGGCCGCGCCAGAAGTGCTCGTACGGGCTGAGCCAGTCGGCGACCTGCCGCAGCGGCTCCGGTCGCAGGGAGTACAGCCGTTGCCGGCCGGCGCGCTGCTCGACCACGAGGCCGGCGTCCCTGAGCACCTTCAGGTGTTCCGACAGGCTCGGCCGACGCATGTCGAAGTGGTCGGCCAGTCGCTGCACCGGCTGCTGCCCCCCGTCGCGAAGCAGTCGGAGCAGCTCGCGGCGGGCCGGGTTGGCCAGCGCCGCGAAGACGTCCGCTTCAGGCACGGGTGGACTGCAGCACGATGCCGTTGCCGTCCGGGTCGTCGAAGGTGGCGTAGCGGCCCCAGGGCGCCCGCTGGATGCCGCCGTCGGCGAAGACGACGCCCCGGCCCCGCAGGGCGGCGACGTCGCCGTCCAGGTCGTCGGTCTCCAGCACCAACCCCTTAAGCGAGCCCGGTGGCATGGTCGGGAACCAGGTGACCAGGGTGAGGCTGGTCGTGGCACCCTTCGGCGCCACCTGCACCCAGCGCCCGCCCGGGCCCATCGGGTTGTCCCGGACCAGGTCGAATCCGAGGACGTCGACGTAGAAGTCCCGGGCCCGGTCCTGGTCGCTGACGGGCACGGAGATCAGTTGCACGTGTGTCACGGTCATGCCGACCACCATAGGTAGGAGATTTCCTACCGGTCAAGCTCGGGCCGGATCACTTGAGCTGGCCGGCGGTCAGGCCGGACTGGACCTGGCGCTGGAAGGCGACGTACACCAGGAGCACCGGCACCACCGCGATGGTGAGGCCCGCGAAGAGCTGGGCGTAGTCGCCGGCGTAGCCCTGGTTGACCGACAGTGCGGCGAGCCCCTGGGCCAGCACCCACTTGGACTCGTCGCCCTGCATCAGCACCTGTGGGAGCAGGAACTGGTTCCAGTGGCTGAGGAAGTTGAAGATGGCGACGCTGATCAGTCCCGGACGCGCCATCGGCAGCATCACCTGGAAGAAGAGCCGGAAGTGGCCACAGCCGTCCACCATCGCCGCCTCCGCGATCGACGTGGGCAGGGTCCGGAAGAAGGCGGTCAGGAAGAACACCGTGAACGGCAGCGAGTAGGCCGCGTACACCAGCACCAGCCCGGTCCAGGTGCCGAACAGTCCGGCGTTGCGGACCACGAAGAAGAGCGGCACCAGAGCGAGGAAGACGGGGAACATCAGCCCGCCGACGAAGAGGTAGTAGACGACCTGCTTGCCGCGGAACTCGTACCGGGCGAAGACGTACGCGGCGGCGGCGCCCATCAGCATGGTCAGGGTGACCGAGCCGGCCACCACCAGCAGGCTGTTGAGGAAGTACTGGCCGATGTGCGCACCGTTCCAGGCCCGGACCCAGTTGTCCAAGCGCAGCTCGGCGGGGAGCCCCCAGGGGTCGGCCAGGATCTCCGTGTTGCTCTTGAACGAGCTGAGGAACATCCAGAGCAGCGGCAGCACGGTCAGCGCGCTCCAGAACAGCAGGAAGCCGTGGGAGAGCACGTTGGCCACGCCCAGCTCGCGACGTACGGGACGGTCGGCGGGGGCGGCGGCCGGGGCGGCCACCGCCGCGGCGGGCTTGTCCAGAGTGGTCACGAGTACTCGATTCGATCACGCTTGCTGACCCGCAGCGCCAGCACCGCCACCGTGAGGGTCAGGAAGAACATCACCACGCCGATCGCCGAGGCGTAGCCGAACTTGGTCTCGCTGCCGAACGCCGTGTCGTACATCCGCACGCCGATCACGTCGGTGGAGAAGTTCGGGCCGCCGTTGGTCATCAACTGCACCAGGATGAAGCCGTCCAGGGCGAAGATCGCCAGGTAGACCCAGGCCACCTGGACGGTGTCCCACAACAGCGGGATGGTCACCTTCCACAGCGTGGTGAGCCGGGAGGCGCCGTCGAGCATGACCGCCTCGTAGATCTCCTTCGGGATGGCCGACATGGCCGCGCCGAAGAGCACCACGTAGAAGCCGACGTTGCTCCAGATCATCACCGCCAGGACGCACCAGAAGGCGGTCTTCGGGTCGCCCAGCCAGGTCGGTGCGGAGAGCCCGACGCCGTTCAGGGCGCTGGTGAGCAGTCCCTTGTTCGGGTGGTAGACCTCCTTCCACAGCAGCGCGATGATCACGACGGAGAGCACCTGCGGGAAGAAGTACACCGTGCGGTAGAACGACGAGCCGCGCACCCCGCTGACCCCCGCCCGCCCCTTCCGGCCGCCCATGTTGAGCATGGCGGCGAAGAAGAGGCCGAGCACAATGGTCAGCACCGGCACCAGCGCCAGCAGGATGGCGTTGTTCTTCAACGCGTTCCAGACGTAGTCGTCGTTCCAGAGCGCCTTGAAGTTCGCCATCCCCACCGAGTTGGCGTCGGCGGAGTAGCCGAGCCAGTCGGTGGTGGAGATCTGGAACGTCTGCAGGTACGGCGACACGACGAACACGACGTAGAGCAGCACCGGCGGCACCAGGAAGGTGACGATCAGCGGGTACTTGCCATGTCTCACGATGAGGTCCTATTTCCTGGCGGCGGCGCGGTGGGAGCGGGGTCGGCCCACCCCCACCGCGCCGGTTGTCAGACGGCCCGCTTGTACTTCTTGATGGAGCTGTCCTGGGCGATCGAGTCGGCGCCCTTCTGGCACTGGTCGAGGAACTCCGCCGGGCCGATCCGCCCGCTGAAGAACTCGCCGCAGGCCGCGTCGACGAGATTGCGCTCCAGCTTGCGGTAGTAATTGTTGTAGACCCAGTTGAAGCCGTTGCTCCCGGACGCGTCGAGGGCCTTGACGACGGTGGCCAGTCCGAACGGCAGCTCGACGCCCTCGCTGGCGCCGGCCACCACGGTCAGGCTGGAGACCTTCTTGGTGAAGTCCTGCGCGCCCTTCCTGGACAGCATGATCCGGAAGAGCTCCAGGCCACCGGCGATGTTCTTCGCCTTGGCCGGGACCATGAACGGCTCGCCGGCGGTACCGCGGACCGCCTCGAAGGGCAGCTTGTCGCCGCTGCCGAGGCTCGGGGTCGGCTGGACGGTCATGTTGAACCCCGCCGGGGTGACGTCCTTCTGCTCGCTCTCCAGCCAGGAGCCGCAGGAGATGAAGGCGGCCTTGCCCTGGCACCACGCGGTCTGCGACTGCTTGTGGTCGAGGCCGGACGATCCTTCCAGGATGTACTTGTCCTTGACGATCTGGTGCCAGGCGTCGGCCGCGGCCTTCATCGCGTCGGACTTCCAGGCGTTGGGCTCCAGGTTGTCGATCGCGGTGGCGACCGAGGGGCCACCGAACTTGATCGCGGTGGAGATCAGCGGCCAGCTCATGTAGCGGGGGTGCAGGCCGGCGTACGTCCAGGGGGCGATGCCGGCGGCCTTGATCTGCTTGCACAGCGCGATGTGCTCGTCCCAGGTCTTGGCGTACTCCCACTTGCGCTCGGTGAAGAGCTTGGTGGAGTGCCAGATGCCGTAGACGGTGTAGGTGTAGTTCATCACCAGGAACTTGCCGTCGTACGAGCCGACCTCGACGGCGCCCGGCAGCAGGGTGTCCTTGACCGTCTTGCCCGGGATGTCGAGGCTCGGGGCGGCGAGCAGCTCGCCCAGGTCGGCGATGGCGTTCTGCGACACCAGGCCGTTGAAGTCGATCTGGCCGGCGCCGGAGTTGTTGACCACGTCCGGCGGGGTGCCGTCGACGAAGCGCGGCTGGAGGGTCTTGCTGATCTCCTGCGTCGCCGAGTGGTTGATCTTCGCCTTCGGGTACTTCTCGGTGTACATCGCCTCGTGGGCCTTGGCGTACTCCTCGCCGAAGCCGCCGTTGAAGATCACCACCTCGAGGGGCGCATCCTCGGCGACACCGAGCGGGTTCTGCTCGCTCTTGGTGCCCTTGTAGGTGCCGGCGTCGCCCTTGTCGTCGCCACCACCGCCGGTGGCACAGCCGGCGAGCAGGCCGGCGGCGGGGGTGGCCAGCAGCCCGGCGGCGGCGGTGCGCCGCAGGATGTCACGCCTGTTCATGGTCTCTCCTCGGATTCGGTCCGGCCGGTCGTCGGGTGGGGGTTGGCGACCGCCGCACGAGGCACGGGGGGAATTTGTCTTCAGTTTGCTGTGCGGTGTTGAAGAATTTCTACGGCAGCGGCGCGCCGACTTCAAGCCCCCACGACCGAACCGTTATCGCCACCGGCCAACCCGGGACTGGCATACCCTCGGGGCCATGGGCCGTCTGCGGCAGCTCGCCGCGCGTACGCCCGCTGGTCGGGAGCGCTTCGTCGACCTGCTCCGGGCGCTCGCGATCGTCATGGTCGTTCTCGGCCACTGGGTGATCACCGCGATCGGCGAGGACGCCACCGGCCGGCCGACCGGCCGCTCGGCGCTGCCCGACCTGCCGTGGGCGTACCCGCTGACCTGGGCGGCCCAGGTGATGCCGGTCTTCTTCCTGGTCGGCGGGTTCGCCAACGCCGCCTCGCTGGCTTCCCGCCGGGCCGCCGGCGGCGACGGCACCGGCTGGCTGCTGGACCGGGCTGCACGCCTGCTGCGGCCCACCACCGCCCTGCTGCTGGTGCTCACCGGCGGAGCGGCGGTCGCGACGCTGGCCGGCGTCGAGGAGACGCTGACCCGCACCGCCGTCTGGTTCGCCACCGTCCCGCTCTGGTTCCTCGCCGCCTACCTGGCGGTTGTGCCGCTGACCCCGGCCATGCACGCCCTGCACCGACGCTTCGGTCTGCTCGTCCCGCTGGTGCTGGCGGCGCTGGTCGCGGCCGGCGACCTCGGACGGGCGCTGGGGCCGGCCGGGCTGGCGCTGCCGAACTACCTCTTCGGCTGGCTCGCCGTTCACCAGCTCGGCTTCGCCTGGCACGACGCGCGCGCCGCGGCGGGGCCGGGGCGACCCGACCCCCGCCCTCCCGGCACCGCGCGCCACGACACCCACCCCGAGCAGCGCGACCCCCGCACCGGCCACCGCGCCGCGGACCCGGAACCGTCGGGCCCCGGGCGGGGCATCCGCCGCCGGCGGCTGCCGATGTCCCGCCCCGCCGCCACGGCACTGCTGGTCGGCGGGCTGACCGGGGCGGTGCTGCTGACCACCGTCGGCCCGTACCCGGTCAGCATGCTGAACGTGCCCGGTGAGCGGCTGGACAACGCCGCCCCGCCCAGCCTGGCCCTGCTCGCCCTGACCACCGCCCAGCTCGGGCTGATCCTGCTGCTGCGCGACCCGGCCGAGCGCTGGCTGCACCGCCCCCGACCCTGGCAGGCGGTGATCGCGGTGAACGCGGTCGTGCTCACCGTCTTCCTCTGGCACCTGACCGCCGCGATCCTGCTGGTGGGCGCCCTGGACGCGCTGGGAGTGCTGCCGACCCCACCGGTGGGGTCGGCCGCCTGGCTGGCCTGGCGCCTGCCGTGGCTGCTGATGCTGACCGTGGTGCTGGCCGCCCTGGTCGCCGTCTTCGGCCCGATCGAGGCCCGCACCGGCACCACCCGCCCCCGGCCGCGCGATCGACCCGACGCGACC
>NZ_JAMOKF010000313.1 GCF_023656545.1 Micromonospora phytophila
GCGTGACCTCGGTGTCGCGTCCCTCCCCCACCGGAACATCATCGCGGTTTCCCGGGGCCGCCACCGGCGCAACGGATCGGTCGGCGTGTCGGGCTCGCGTTCGCCCCGGGCGCGCCGACCCGGCCCGGACGCGCCGGGGCCCCGGGCGAACGCGCGCCCGGGGCCCCGGCGGAGGACCGACCGGTCGGATCAGGTGACGTTGGCCAGGAACTCGCTGTAGAACAGGCCCAGGGCGATGGCCACGCCGATGCCGGCGATGATCCAGAACCGGACCACGATGTTGACCTCACTCCAGCCGGCGAGCTCGAAGTGGTGCTGCAACGGCGACATCCGGAACACCCGCTTGCCGGTGGTGCGGAACGAGATGATCTGGATCACCACCGACATCGTGATGATCACGAAGAGCCCGCCGATGATCGGCAGCAGCAGGATCGTCCGGGTGGACATCGCCATGCCGGCGATCAGGCCACCGAGGCCCAGCGCGCCGGTGTCGCCCATGAAGATCCGCGCCGGCGAGGTGTTCCACCAGAGGAAGCCGACGCAGGCGCCGGCCGCCGCCCCGGCGATCAGGGCGATCTCCAACGGGTCCCGGACGGCGTAGCAGTAGTCCTGGGTGTAGTTCGGGTCGGCGCACCAGTGCCGGTACTGCCAGAACGCGATCAGCGCGTACGCGCCGAGCACCATCACCGACGCGCCGGTGGCCAGGCCGTCCAGGCCGTCGGTGAGGTTCACCCCGTTGGTCGCCGCCATCACCACGAAGATGATGACGATCACCGAGGCGACCTTGCCGATCTCCAGCGCCGGGATGTCCCGGATGAAGCTGAGCGTGGTGCTGCCCACGGTCTCCGTGTTGGTCGCCGCGCCCGTCGCGTCCTTCATCGTGCTCGGGAAGTAGAGCGCGACCACGCCGAACACCGCGCCGACCAGGATCTGGCCGAGCAGCTTGCCGCGCTTGTTCAACCCGCCGCTGTGCCGCTTGCGCACCTTGAGGAAGTCGTCGATGAAGCCGACGGCGCCGGAGAAGACCATCAGCCCCAGCAGCACCAGCGCGGTGATGGTCGGCTCGACCTGGGCGATCTGCGCGTCCGGCAGGGTGGTCAGGGCCAGGTGGCCGGCCACGTACGCGATGACCGTGGCGATGATGAACACCACGCCGCCCATGGTCGGCGTGCCCTTCTTGCCCTGGTGCATCGCCGGGCCCTCGGCCCGGATCGGCTGCCCGGCCTTCAGCCGGGTGAAGACCTTGATCGCGATCGGGGTCATGAAGAGCGAGATCAGGAAGGCCACCCCGACGGCGACGATGACCGCCCTCACGCCGTGCCACCCTCGGTCGCGACCGCCGGGCCCGCGGGCTCACTGCCCGCGCTCCCGCCGAACCCGTCCCCGGTGGCGGCGTCGGCGCGCAGCGCGTCGGCCACCTCCCAGGTGCGGTACCGGGAGCCCTTCACCAGGACGACGTCGCCCCGCCGTAGTTCGCTCCGCAGCACCTCGACGGCCGCCGCCTGATCGGTGAGCAGCACCGACTCTCCTCCCCAGTCACCTACCGATGTCGCGCCCTCGTGGATCGGCGCCGCCGGCTCGCCCACCACGAGCAGCCGGTCGACGCCCAGCTCGGCCGCGAGCCGGCCGACCTCGGCGTGCCCGTCACGTTCGAACGGGCCGAGCTCGGCCATGTAGCCGAGCACCGCGACAGTTCGCCGCTCCCGCCCGATGCCGGCCAGCGCGCGCAGCGCGACCGCCATCGAAGCCGGGTTGGCGTTGTACGAGTCGTCGATCACGGTCACCCCGTCGGTCCGTTCGAAGACGTCCATCCGACGGGTGGAGACAAGCCCCAGCGCGCCCAGCGCGGTGGCCAGCTCCGCCAGGGGCATGCCCAGCTCGCGGGCCACCGCCGCGGCGGCGAGGCAGTTGGAGACCTGGTGCCGCCCGGTCAGCCCGAGCCGCACCGGCGCGCTCCCCTCCGGGAGCACCAGGGTGAACGACGGCCGGCCCCGGTCGTCCAGCGTCACGTCCTCGGCCCGCACGTCGGCGTGGGCGGCCTCGCCGTAGCGCACCACCCGCGCCACGGTGCGCGACGCCATCGCCTCGACCAGCGGGTCGTCGGCGTTCAGCACGGCCAGGCCGTCGGCGGGCAGCGCCTCGACCAGTTCCCCCTTGGCCAGTGCGATGGTCTCCCGGGAGCCGAACTCGCCGATGTGCGCCACCCCGACGTTGAGCACCACGGAGATCCGCGGCGGCACCACGTCGCAGAGGTAACGCACGTGCCCGACCCCGCGGGCGCCCTTCTCCATCACCAGGTAGCGCGTCTCGGGCCCGGCCTGCAACGCCGTGTACGGGTGCCCCAGCTCGTTGTTGAACGAGCCGGGCGGGGCGACCGTCGGGCCGAGCCGCGCGGCGAGCTGGGCGATCAGGTCCTTGGTGGTGGTCTTGCCCGACGAGCCGGTCAGCCCGATCACGGTGAGGCCGGGCAGCCGGTCCACGACCGCCCGGGCGAGCCGGCCCATGGCGGCCAGCGCGTCGTCGACCAGCACCATCGGCACCCCGGGCACCTCGCGGGTGCCGAGCACGGCCACCGCGCCGGCGGACACCGCGCCGGCCGCGTAGTCGTGCCCGTCCACCTTCTCCCCGGGGAAGGCGACGAAGAGCGCGCCCGGGCGCACCTTGCGCGAGTCGAACTCCACCGGACCGGTGACCCGGGTCTGCGGGTCGGCCGCGACCAGCCGCCCGTCGACCGCCGAGGCGACCTCGGCCAGGCTCAGCGTGATCACCGCTGACCCTCCCGGTCGGCGAAGCGGGCGCGCAGCGCGTCGGCCAGCTCGGTGCGGTCGTCGAACGGGTGCACCTCGCCGGCGACCTCCTGTCCCTGCTCGTGTCCCTTGCCGAGCAGCGCGACCACGTCGCCGGGCTCGGCCAGGCGGACCGCCTCGTCGATCGCCGCGCGACGGCCGGCGACCTCCACGATCCGGGCGTCCGCGCCGGCCCGCCGCTGCACCCAGCCCTGCTCCACCAGCCGGCGCACCAGGTGGGCCGCGCCGGGCTGGGTCACCCCGAGGACCTGACCCAGCCACTCGGCCGTCGCGCCGGGCTGGTCCTTGAGCACGACGACCGCCTCGGCGAGCGCGCCCCCCGAGCCGGCCGGGCCGGTGACGGCCGCCCGCACACGGGAGTTGACGAGCAGCGCGAGCGCACCGAGCAGGTTGGGCGCGTCCTCCTCGGGTAAATTCATAAGTTATGAATCTACCGGGGCGCGCGGTTCTCGTCATCGTCCTGATGAACCTCGCGCAGCTCCCGGTGGCGATGCGGCAACTGCTCATCGTCCTGATCGGCCACCACAACACCGGCAGCTTCGCCACGGCCGGAATGGCCAGCGCGGCCTGCGGGATCGGGTTGGCCGTCACCGCTCCCCTGTTCGGCCGACTGCTGGCCCGGCTCGGCGACCGGCCGGTCCTGCTCGCCTCCGGCCTCGTCCACCTGGGGGCGCTGCTCGCACTGGCGACGACGACCCGTCCGGTCGCCTTCGTGGCCCTGGCCGCGGCGGCCGGACTGGCCACGCCGCCGGCCCTGCCCAGCGGTCGCGCGCTCCTGCCGACCCTGGTGCCCCCCGCCGCGGTCACCCGCGCCTACGCCGTCAACGCGATCGGGCTGGAGCTGCTCTACATCGGCGGTCCGCTCGCGGTGACCCTGAGTCTCGTGCTGACCGGTCCCGGCGGAGCGCTGCTCGCCTTCGCCGCCGTCGGCACCGCCGCCCTGGCCGCCCACGCCGCCGTCGTCCCCGGTCGCGCCACCCGCGCCCCCGACCTGCCGGAAACCGGGCGGACGGCCGTGGCCCACGGCACCGTCCGCACGCTGCTCGGGGTGCACGTCGGATACATGACGTGCATGGGCGCGATGTGGGTGCTCGTCCCCGCGTTCGCCACCGGCGTGGGGCACGCCGACCAGGCCGGAATCCTGATCACCGTGTGGTCGGTGGGCAGCCTGGCGGGCGGCCTGGTCCTCGCCCGACGCGGCCGGTTGCGCAGCCCTGGCGCCGCGTACGTGGCGCTGCTCGCCACCCTGGCGTCCACCTCGCTGGCGCTGCTCCTGCCGCGCACCGTGCCGCAGATGGCCGTGGCCGTCGCGATCTTCGGCCTCGCGCTCGCGCCCTGGCTCGCCGTCACCGACGAGCTCATGGCCCGGGCGGCCCCCGCACCACGTACCGCGGAGGCGTACGGCTGGTTGCAGACGGCCGGGCAGCTCGGCCTCGCCCTCGGCTCCTCAACGGGTGGCGCCCTCAACGACCGCCTCGGTGCCGGGCCCACCTTCCTGCTCGTGCCGGTGGCGCTGGTGGTCGCCCTCGCGCTCGCCCTCGCCCGGCGTCGGCACCTACGGGGCGCCGCCCCGGCCGCCGACGAAGCAGACCAGCCCGCCACGATCGACTCCGGCGCCTCCGGAACGAGCGCGCGGGGCTGAGGTGTGGTTTCGACCCCCTCGACCCGGGTAGCCCCTGCCGACCGGGCACCACCGACGGGAGGCGCAGGGGTGAAATTCCAGGCACGTGACGGTGAGCTGCCGGTCGACCCGGAGCACGCCGAGGACGAGGCCGGCCAGGCCAGGCTGGTCCAGGTCGAGGCGGACACCGAAGTCCCGGCGCCCGACGATTCGACGCCGGCGCCCGACCTGGTCACCGAGGACGACGGGTCGGGGCTGGCCGGCGGCGCGTCCGGCAGCAGCAGCGGCGGGTCGAACATGCCCGGCCACCCGGACGCGGCCCGCTGACGGCCGGCGTTTGCGATCACCCGAGCCGGGCAGGAGTGCGGCATGACCGACGAGAAGCGTTTCGACCTCACCGCCACCGACGAGCCGGACGGCGCCACCGCCATGCAGGCGTCGCTGCGGCCGCCCGGCGAGTCCCTGCACACCACCGACGACACCGGCGACGACTTCGCCGACCTGCCGGCAGAGGACCGACGCTCCGCCCGGGAGATCAGCCGCGCCGGATACGACGTGGACGAGGTCTCCGGGACGGTGGACCCGAGCCGCGAGGAGTGAGCCGCCGAGGTCCCGGGTCAGCGGCCGGCGGGCACCGCCGCGGCCCGGGCCTCGGTCATGCCCCGGTTGGCCAGGGCGTCGGCGCGCTCGTTCTCGGGGTGGCCGTTGTGCCCCTTCACCCACAACCAGGTGACCTCGTGCCGGGCGCACGCCGCCTCCAGCCGCTGCCACAGGTCGGCGTTCTTGACCGGCTGTTTCGCGGCGGTCAGCCAGCCGTTGCGCTTCCACGAGGCCAGCCAGCTGGTGATGCCGTTGCGCACGTACGTGCTGTCGGTGTGCAGCTCGACCACGACCGGACGGGTCAGGCTCTCCAGGGCGCGGATGGCGGCCATCAGCTCCATCCGGTTGTTGGTGGTCGGGGTCGCCTCGCCGCCGCAGAGCTCCCGCTCGTGCGTGCCGTAGCGCAGCAGCACGCCCCAACCGCCCGGGCCGGGGTTGCCGCTGCACGCCCCGTCCGTCCAGATCTGCACGACCCTGCCGGCCGCCGCGTCCACCACCATGTCGGCAACCTACCGAAGGTCCACCCGCTTCCCGGCGCGCGGGTCACGGGTCGCGGAAGGCGGTTTACCGGCCCCGCTGACCGTCCGCGTCGGCCCGGCCGTCGGGGGCGTCGTCGACCACCGGCCGCGGGACCGTCCACGCCGCCCGCCGCGACGGGCCCAGGCGGTCGCGGAGCCGGGCGGCGGCGTCACCGGCGGTGGCCGCCACCATCGGCAGCAGCCGGGTGGAGCTCATCAGCGCCACCTCCTCCGCGGGGGTGGTCGCGCCGTCGAGGAAGCGCAGCACCCGCTCGGCCGGGTTGCGGTCGAAGAGCCGGTCGAAGAACTCCGGGCCGCCGACCCCACCGCGGTCCAGCGCCCGCAGCGCGACCGCGTCCATCCACAGGTGACGACGGGGGTACGCGGGCGCGGGCACCGGGGGCCGGCCGGCGGCGACGGCGCGGGCGATCTGCTCGGCCTGGCGGTGCATGGCGGAGAAGGTGAATCCGGTGGAGGGGCGGGTGGCCCCGCCGGCCGTGCCGAGGCGCACCACGCGGGGCGAGGGGCGGGCGTCGAACGGGCCGTCGGTCATCGGGATCACGCCGTTCTCCACCTCCCGTACCCGCAGCCGGGCCGGGTCCAGGCCGAGCAGGTCCCGGTAACCGCTCAGCGCCGCGTCGTAGCCGGCGTCGGTGAGCAGGTCGGGTGAGAACTCGGTGTACTCGACCAGGGCGTAGCGGCTGCTGACCGGCAGCACGTAGCCGAACGACACGCCCCGGGCCGGTTGCGGGGTGCGGAAGTCCATCAGGACGGCCCGCCCGGGGTCGAAGACCGGCGCGTCGGCCTCCAGCCACCAGCCGCGGAAGTGTTGCAGCCAGTTGGTGCGGCCGGGCCGCCGGGGCGGTCGGGGCCGGGAGTCCAGGACCCAGGAGGCGCGGACGGTCGGCGCACCCCCGCCGGTACGCACCTCGACCCGTTC
>NZ_JAMOKF010000314.1 GCF_023656545.1 Micromonospora phytophila
CCGGTGAGCACCTCGACCATGCCACCGACGTCGGTGTTGTCGGCGTACCAGGAGCCGTCCGGCCGACGTACCAGCGTGTTGGCCGCGCCGACGGCGGCGGCGACCGGCGAGGCCACCGCGGCCACCGCGAGCGCCGCCTCCTTGCCCGGCATGGTCACCGACAGCCCGGCCCACTCCGGGCCCAGGCCGGCGACCAGGTCGGGCAGCTCCGCGGCCGCGCACTCGATCCGGGTGTACGACCACCCGGTCAACCCGGCCGCCGCGTAGCCGGCGTTGTGGATGACCGGGGAGAGGGAGTGCGCGATCGGCTTGCCGAGCACCGCCGCCCGCCGTGGGACCGCCATCAGATGATCCCGGCCTCCCGGGCCTTGGCCTCGTTCCTCAGCTGCTCCTCGTAGGTCTCGGCGAACTCCGAGTGCCCCTCCCTGTCGATCGCCACGAAGAAGAGCCACTTGCCCTTCGGCGGGTTCATCGCCCCCTCCAGGGCCAGCTTGCCCGGGTTGTTGATCGGGGTGGGCACCAGGCCGCGCAGCTTGCGGTTGTACGGGTTCTTCGGATTGTCCAGGTCCGCCGCGGTCATCTGCGCGGAGGTCTTCGTCCGCTGGCCGGTCAGCTCCAGGTAGTAGTTGACCGTGACGTCCATCTCCAGGCAGTTGCAGGCGAACTCGCCGTACACCCGGTTGTAGGCCACCCGGGCGACCTTGCCGAGGTCGTCCTTGTTACCCGCCTCGGCCTGGGCCAGCGACGCGACGATCAACGCCTCGTACGGGCTGATTCCACCGAGATCCTTCTGCACCTTGTCGGCGAACTGCAACTCCCCGGTCACGCTCAGGAAGTTGTCGACCATCTGCTTGAGGACGCTCTCGGCGGTGGCCTTCGGCGGGATCTCGTAGGTGTCCGGGTACAGGAAGCCCTCGATCGACTTCGTGACCTTCTTGCCGTCCTCCCGCTTGAACCACCAGGCCGGCACGCCCAGCGCGATCGGGTCCTTCGCCGCCACCTCGAATTCCTTGACCGGGATCTTGGTCTTCTCCGAGAGCAACTTGTAGATGTTCTTGGCGGAGCGCCCCTCGGGGATAGTGACCCCGTCGACGACCCTGCTCTTCGGGTCGAGCATCGCGGCGAGGGCGCTCTCGGCGCTCATCTGCTTGCGCAGCTTGTACGTCCCCGGCTGGATGTTCTTGCTGCGCGAGTTCGCCTCGGCGGCCTCGATGAACGCCTTGGCGCTCTTCACCACGCCAGCGGCGACCAGCG
This sequence comes from Micromonospora phytophila, assembly GCF_023656545.1. Lineage (GTDB taxonomy): Bacteria > Actinomycetota > Actinomycetes > Mycobacteriales > Micromonosporaceae > Micromonospora > Micromonospora phytophila. Next base: position 1,255 of record NZ_JAMOKF010000314.1, read on the forward strand.
CGTCGGCCATGTCGGCGATCAGCGCGCCCTGCTTGACCTGCACCTGCACCTCACCGGTGCCGGAGCCGTCGTAGTCGGGGGTGACGAAGTAGTTCTGGATCCGGTCGAAGCCGTAGAAGGCGCCGCCGCCGATGCCACCCAGCAAAACCAGGGCGAGCAGCAGGGCCAGAAACGTCTTGCCCCGCCCGCCGCCGGAGGAGCCGTTGCGCTTGCGCACGAAGCTGCGCCGGTGCCGGCCCTTCTCCCCCCGCTCCTGCTCGTCGAACCCGAGATCCAGATCGTCGATCATTGCGTCCGCCTCCGCTGCGCGTCCAGCCAGCTCTGCAGAATCTCCACCGCGGCAGCCTGGTCAACCACCGCGCGTTGCCGTCTCCCCCGGACACCACGCTCGGCCAGCCTACGAGAAGCCACGACGGTGGACATCCTCTCGTCGGTGAGCGCTACCGGAACAGGCGCTATTACATCGGCCAGTCGGTCAGCGTACGCCTGCACATGGACGGCCGCAGGGCCGTGCTTGCCGGCGAGGTTGACCGGAAGGCCCACGACGACCTCGACCGCCTCGTGCTCGGCGATCAGCGCGGCGATCTCGGCGATGTCGCTCGGCACGGTGTCCGGACCTGCGGTGAGGTCACGGGCCAGGGTCACCAGCGGGGTGGCCAGCACCCCGTGCGGGTCGGAGCGGGCGACCCCGACCCGGACCTGCCCGACGTCCACCCCGAGCCGGACCCCGCGGGACAACTCAGTCACGGTGCGTCACCTCCCGAAACGCCGAACCAGGGCGGACCGCGAAGGTCCGCCCTGGTCGCTCGCGTCCACGCGTCACGCCTCGGCGATCGCCTTCTCGACGGTGAGCAGCAGGTTCGGCGCCTCCGCAGCCGGCAGGCCACCGCCCTGGGCCAGGTCGGGGCTGCCCCCGCCGCGGCCGGAGAAGGCCGCCTTCACCAGGTCGGACGCGGCCAGGCCCCGGCTGCGGGCGGCCGGGTTCACCGCGACCACCAGGGATGCCTTGCCGTTCGCCCGGGCCGCCACCGCGACCACCGCCGGCCGCGCCGGGTCGATCCGGCCCCGGATCTCCTGGGCGAGGGTACGCACGTCGTTGCCGGCCGCGCCCTCCGGCGCCTCCGTGCCGACGTACGCGATCCCGCGCACGTCCTTCGCCTGCGCGGCGATCGCCGCCGCACCGCCGAGCACCAGCTGGGCGCGGAGCTTCTCCAGCTCCTTCTCGGCGTCGCGCAGCTGGGTCACGGTCTGCTCGACCCGGTCGGCGACCTGGTCGTTGGGCACCCGGTACAGCTCGGCGAGGCGGGAGACCAGCAGGTGCTCCCGGGCCAGGAACTGGAAGGCGTCCATCCCGACCAGCGCCTCGACCCGGCGGACCCCGGAACCGATCGACGACTCGGAGAGGATCTTGACGAGGCCGAGCTGGCCGGAGCGGGCGACGTGGGTGCCGCCGCACAGCTCCCGGGCGTAGTCGCCGACCTCGACGACCCGCACCTCCTCGCCGTACTTCTCGCCGAACAGCGCCATCGCCCCGATCCGCCGCGCCTCGTCCAGCGAGGTGATGAAGGCGTGCACCTCCAGGTCGGCCAGGAGCACCTCGTTGACCTGCTGCTCCACGTCGTGTAGCACGCTCGGCGCCACCCCGGTCGGGGTGTTGAAGTCGAACCGCAGCCGGCCCGGCGCGTTCAGCGAACCGGCCTGGGTAGCGGACTCGCCGAGGAAGTTGCGCATCGTCTGGTGCACCAGGTGGGTCGCGGTGTGCGACCGGGAGATGGCCCGCCGGCGGGTGGTGTCGATCTCGGCGAACCCGGTCTCCCCCGCGCGCACCTCACCGCGCAGGACCCGGCCGCGGTGCACGATCAGCCCGGGCACCGGCTGCTGCACGTCGAGCACCTCGACCTGGCCGTTGCCAATGGTGATCATCCCGAGGTCGGGCTGCTGGCCGCCGCCCTCGGCGTAGAACGGGGTGGCGTCGAGCACCAGCTCGATCGTGTCCCCCTCGACCGCCGCGCCGAGCGGCCCGGTGGTGCCGAGCACCGCCCGGACCGTCGACTCCCGCGACACCTCGCTGTAGCCGGTGAACCGCACGGGGCCGCCCGCGTCGAGCACCGACCGGTACGCCGACAGGTCGGTGTGCCCGGTCTTGCGGGCCTGCGCGTCGGCCTTGGCCCGGGCGCGCTGGTCGGCCATCAGCCGGCGGAAGCCCTCGGCGTCGACCTGGAGCCCCTGCTCGGCCGCGATCTCCAGGGTCAGGTCGATCGGGAAGCCGTACGTGTCGTGCAGCTGGAACGCCTTCTCGCCCGAGAGGCTCTCCTTGCCGGCGGTACGCGTCTCGGTGATCGCCATGTCGAGGATCGTGGTGCCGGCGCGCAGCGTGGACAGGAAGGCGTCCTCCTCCGCGTACGCGTAGTCGGCGATCCGGTCGAAGTCGGTGGCCAGCTCGGGGTAGGACGGGGACATGCAGTCCCGGGCGACCGGCAGCAGCTCGGGCAACGCCCGGTCCTGCCAGCCGAGCAGCCGCACCGACCGGATCGCCCGGCGCATGATGCGCCGCAGCACGTAGCCGCGCCCCTCGTTGGTCGGGGTGACCCCGTCGCCGATCAGCATCAGCGCGGTCCGCACGTGGTCGGCGATCACCCGCAGCCGGACGTCGTCCGGGTGCGACTCGCTGGCGACGTGGCCCGAGTGCGCCCCGTAGCGCTTGCCGGTCAGCTCGGCGGCCTTGTCCAGGATCGGCCGGACCTCGTCGATCTCGTAGAGATTGTCGACGCCCTGCAGGATGGAGGCCATCCGCTCCAGGCCCATGCCGGTGTCGATGTTCTTCGCCGGCAGCTCACCGAGGATCGGGTAGGTCTCCTTGCCGGTGCCCGGACCCCGCTCGTACTGCATGAAGACGAGGTTCCAGAACTCCATGTAGCGGTCCTCGTCCACCGCCGGGCCGCCCTCGCGGCCGTACTCCGGGCCGCGGTCGTAGAACAGCTCGGAGCAGGGGCCGCAGGGTCCGGGGATGCCCATCGACCAGAAGTTGTCCGCCTTGCCCCGGCGGACGATCCGCTCGACGGGCACGCCGACCGACCGCCAGATCTCGAACGCCTCGTCGTCGTCGAGGTAGACGGTGGGCCAGACCCGCTCCGGGTCGAGGCCGAAGCCGCCCTGCTCCCGGGACTTGGTGACCAGGTCCCAGGCGAGCGGGATCGCCTGCTCCTTGAAGTAGTCACCGAAGGAGAAGTTGCCGTTCATCTGGAAGAACGTGCCGTGCCGACTGGTCTTGCCGACCTCGTCGATGTCGGGCGTGCGGATGCACTTCTGCACGCTGACCGCCCGCCGGTACGGCGGGGTCTGCTGCCCGAGGAAGTAGGGGACGAACTGCACCATGCCGGCGTTGACGAACAGCAGGTTCGGGTCGCTGATGGCGGGCAGCGGAGCGGACGGCACCACGGCGTGGCCGTTCGCCTCGAAATGGGCGAGGTACCGCCGCTTGATCTCCGCCGTCTTCATCGCTGGTGGTCCTCCGGAAAGATCTCTCGATCGCCGATGCGCGGGTCCTCCCGCAGCTCGGCGAACTGGTCGTCGAACGCCTCGCCCTGGGCGAACGCCTCGTGGATCTGCTGCTCGCGCTCGGCCATCCCGATCCGGACGTCCTCCACGAAGCTACGCAGGGACTCGACCAGCCCGCCAGCGGATTCGGACAACGTGCCGGCGATGCCGGCCGGGGTGTAGGACTGCGCGGTGCGGGTGGCCTTGCGGACCACCACCACCCCGACGGCCAGCCCGATGCCGAGCCAGAACAACCGCCTCATGCTCTCAAACCCTCCTGGTCGCGCCGCCGGGTCAGCGGTTGCCGCGCTTGGCGGCCCGACGCTGCTGCTTGATGGTGTCGCGCACCTCGCGCTCGGTCTCGGCGTGCCGCCGGGCGGAGGCGGCCTTGCGGACGCCGTAGCCGAAGGCGGCCACCTTGACCAACGGGTTGGCGGCGGCGGCGGAGACGACGGTGGCCAGGTTCGCCACGTTGGCGGTGACGTTCTGCGCGTGGCTGGTCATGGTGTCGACCTTGGCGAGCTGCAGGTTCACCCCGTCCAGCGAGGTCTGCACCTGCTCCAGCGCCGTGTTCACGTTCTTCACCGTGGTGTTGACGTCGCCGAGCAACGGCGCGGTCCGGTCGTTGAGGTCGTTGATCATCCGGGTGGTGGCGTCCACGGTGTGCCGCAGCCGCAGGATGGGCAGCGTCAGGATCAACACCAGCATCGCGAACGCGATCGCCGCGATCAGTGCCGCGACCTCTCCAAAGTCCACGCCTGTCCTCCTCAAGCAGAGTTCCGGGAACCGGACGTCCCCGGAACGCGCGACCGTCTTACACCGCCGCCCGGTGACCCGCGCGAAGGGTCAGCGGGAGCGGGCGGGCCTGCCAGCCCCAGACCCTACCGTCCGTGATGGAAACCGGCTCACGACGGTGAGGGTGTCGCCTCGCCGAGCGGATCCTCACTGAGCGTCGGGTACGGGTCCTCGCCGGTGAGCGACGGGTCGGTGCTGGGCTGTGGCCGGGTCCGCTCGTCGTCGATCGCGTTGCGGACCTTCACCGACACCAACGATCCGGCGCACGTCTTTGCAGCGGTGGACGGATCGGGCGACGGCACGACCGCCGGCTCCCCGTCGACCGGCGGCGGTACGCAGGTCCGCTCGCGCACCCAGAGGTCGAGGGTCAACTCGTCGCGCCGCCAGCAGGTGTAGCGCCCCTTCTCCTCCTGCTCCGGGCAGCGGGTCACCTTCCACGGCTGCCACCCGTCCTGGCTGAGCGCCCGCTCGTAGACCTGCGCGGTCTCCTCGGGCGCCCGCTCGGACTCCAGGGTGCGTTCGCGCAGCCGGCAGTCGAGCAGGCACCAGCGGCTGCCGCTGACGTCGTCGACGGCCGACACCGCCGCCCAGCCGGGCACGTCCAGCTCGTCGAGGGTGTCGAAGACCGGGTCGCGGCTGAGGGTGCGGATGCCGAAGAAGAGCGGGATCGCACCGAGCAGCACCACGCTGACCAGCGCGAGCACGGCCATTCGCAGCCGTCGCCGCTCGCGTATCTGCCGGCGCAGCTCCGACCGGGCGCCGCGCAGCCCGCCGGGGACCGGCGCGTCGTCGTCCGACGACTCCGTTCCCGCGGCCCGTCGCAGCGCCGGACCGTCCTCCGGTTCCGGTCCGGGCCGG
>NZ_JAMOKF010000315.1 GCF_023656545.1 Micromonospora phytophila
GAAGCCGATCACCGGCACGGCCGGCGCGGCGGTGTGGGCGATCGGGCCGGCGATCGGCCCGGCGGCGCGGGCGGCCTGGAGGGCGCCCAGGGCGAGCGAGTCGCTGGCGCAGACCAGGGCGGTCGGCGGTGACGCGGCACCGAGCAGCTCGGCAGCGAGCCGCTCGCCCTCGGCGATGCCGTCCACCGCCTCCCGGTCCAGTCCGGTCGGGTCCACGCCCGCCGCCCGCAGGGCCTCCCGCCAGCCCGCGCGGCGGTCGTCGCCGACGCCCGAGCCGGCGGGCCAGCCGATGAAGCCGATCCGGCGGTGACCGGCGGCGAGCAGGTGGCCGGTGGCCTGGGCCGTTCCGGCGGCCCCGTCCACGTCCACCCAGGGGTGGGCGTCGGGGTCGTCCCAGGGCCGGCCGAAGGTCACGAACGGCACGCGCCGCTCGGCGAGCCAGGCGGTACGCGGGTCGCCGTGGTCGGTGCCGGTGAGCACGAAACCGTCCAGGTCGTACGCGCTGAGCAGGTCGTCGAAGGTGGCGATCTCGGCGGCGGGGTCGGCGGCGGTGTAGAGCATCGCGCGGTAGCCGGCCGCCTCGGCGGTCTCGGTGAGGCCGTGCAGGAAGCGGTCGAGCACCGAGCCGTTGATCCCGTCGCGGGTGGGCTCGATCCGGACGGCGATCAGCCGGGAGCGGCCTGTACGCATCTGCCGGGCGGCCTGGCTGGCCCGGTAACCGAGGCTGTCGATGGCCTCCTGCACGCGCCGGCGGGTCTCCTCCCGCACGACGTGCGGCGAGTTGAGCACATTGGACACCGTCTGCCGGCTGACCTGCGCGTGCCGGGCCACCGTCGCGATGGTCACCTTCTCAGACACTTCATGCCTCTCGCCGTCTTGAACGATCCAATTCCGATACGGCAGGATTAGATCGTTCAAGTTTCTGGAATGTTTCGCACTTTGCACCGCCCCGGACGGCTTGTCAAGAGTTCGTCCACCCCCTCAGGACCTGGAGCCGCAACCGTGACCGAACGCCAGCTGCAACCCCTGCTGCACGAGCTGGTCGGGGTGGTCCTCGCCCCGACCAGCGCGCTGGGCGACCGGGCCGGGCAGATCCGCCCGGCCGGCGTCCAGGGGGTCTTCCACGCCGACGCTCGGGTGCTGTCCCGGGCGGAGCTGCGGATCGACGACCGGGAACCGGAGGCGCTGGCCCACGGCCCCGACGGCCCGCACGGCGCGCGCTTCGTCGGCCTCGCCCGCTGGCTCGGCGACCCCGGCGCGGACCCCACCGTGCGGGTGGAACGGGCCCGCCGGGCCGGCCCGCACGGCGTCGACGAGGAGATCCACGTCGTCTCGACGGCTGCCGTGCCGGTGCGGGCCACGGTCAGCGTCGACCTCGGCTGCGACCTGGCCCCGATCGAGGTGGTCAAGTCCGGCGGCGCGGCCACGCCGATCGAGGCTGCGACCGGGCAGCCGGGCCGGGTGCGGTGGGCCGCCGACGGCATCACGGTGACCGTCACCGGCGAGGGTGCCCGGGTGGACACCGGCCGGGCCACCGCGCCCCGGTTGTCCTGGCCGGTCGACCTCGGCCCCGGCGGGACCGCGACCATGCGCTGGCGGCTGCGGGTCGACGACCCACGGGCCGTGGTGACCGCCCCGACCGGAGAGCCGGACTGGTCCCGGCCGGTGGTCCGCGCCGACGACCGGCGGCTGGTCCGCCTGCTCGACCGTTCCCTGGACGACCTGCGCGGGCTGCGCCTGGCCGAACCCGCCGCGCCCGCCGACGTCTTCCTCGGCGCCGGGGTGCCCTGGTTCCTCACCCTGTTCGGCCGGGACAGTCTCTGGGCGGCGCGGATGATGCTGCCGCTCGGTACCGAACTTGCCGCCGGAACGCTGCGCGTGCTCGCCCGCCGGCAGGGTGCCCGGCTCGACCCGACCACCGGTGAGGCGCCCGGCAAGATCCTGCACGAGCTGCGCCGGCACGAGTTCGCCATGCTCGGCGAGGGGCTGCGGCTGCCGCCGGCGTACTACGGGACGGTCGACGCCACCCTGCTCTGGGTGGCGCTGCTGCACGACGCCTGGCGCTGGGGACTGCCCGCCGACCAGATCGAGCCGCTGCTGCCGCACCTGGAGTCGGCGCTCGGCTGGCTCGACGCGCACGCCGACGCCGACGGCGACGGCCTGGTCGAGTACGTCGACACCACCGGGCACGGCCTGACCAACCAGGGCTGGAAGGACTCCGGGGACGCGGTCCGGTTCCGCGACGGCCGGCTCGCCGCGCCGCCGATCGTGCTGGCCGAGGTGCAGGGGTACGCGTACCAGGCGGCCGTCGGCGGGGCGGACCTGCTCGACGCGTTCGGCCGCCCGGGCGCCGACCGCTGGCGCGGGTACGCCGAAGCGCTCGCCACCCGGTTCCGCGCCGCCTTCTGGGTGGACGGCCCGCACGGCCCGCACCCGGCGCTGGCGCTGGACCGGGACAAGCGCCCCGTCGACTCGCTGACCAGCAACATCGGGCACCTGCTCGGCACCGGCCTGCTCTCCGGCGAGGAGGAGGCACAGATCGCCGGCCTGCTCACCGGCGACGCGCTGGCCGGCGGGTTCGGGCTGCGCACCATGTCCACCGGCGACGCCGGGTTCAGCCCGCTGTCGTACCACTGCGGGTCGATCTGGACGCACGACACCGCCATCGTGCTCGCCGGGCTGGCCCGGGCCGGCTTCCGGGAGGCCGCGCTGGGCCTGGCGGAGGGGCTGCTCGGTGCGGCGGAGGCGTTCGACCACCGACTGCCCGAGCTCTACGGCGGCGACGACCGTACGCTGCTCGGCCGGCCGGTCCCCTACCCGGCGGCCTGCCGGCCGCAGGCCTGGTCGGCGGCGGCCGCGGTGCTGCTGCTGCACGCCGCGACCGGGCTGCACCCGGACGTGCCGAACGGCCGGGTCGCCCTGCGCCCCCTGGCCGGTCCCGAGCTGGGCGCCGTCTCCGTCCAGGGGCTGCGCGTCGCCGGCGCCCCCGTCGACGTCCACGTCGACGCCACCGGCCAGGCCACCCTCGCCAACCTCCCGCCGACGCTCACCCTCACCCCCGCCGTCCCGTCCCCCCGCCGCGCGCCGGACTCCGCCGTCCAGGCGTGACCGGACCGGTCATGAGGTTGGCGGCGCCGCCGGTGGCGGCAGCGCCGTCAACCTCATGGCCGACAGGATCAGGGGGTGCGCTCGGCGACCAGTTCGTCGTCCTCCACCGCACCGGTGGGGGCGAAGCCGAGGGAGGTGTAGAGGCGGGCCGCCGGGGTGTTGTCGGGGTGGTACGAGAGGCGGACCACGCTGCCGCCGTCCTGGGCGGCGAGCCAGTCGGCCAGGGTGCGGACGGTGGCCCGACCCACTCCCCGGTCCTGCTCCCCGGCAGCGATCAGCATGCCGCCGATCCAGCGGTAGCCGTCGTCGTCCACCCCCCACATGACGTGCCCGACCACCGTCTCGTCGGCGTAGACGGCCAACGAGGTCCACCCGTCGGAGCGCATGGTCAGCACCAGGTAACGGGCGGCCAGGGCGGGCACCCAGGCGCGCTGGTCGTCCCGGGGCGCCACGTCGGCGACAGCGCGCCAGTTGTCGTCGTCGACCGGCCGCAGCGTGATATGACGTCTGGCCCGGTCGCGCAGCCCAGAATCGATCATGAAGGTGAGCCTAGGTCCCGGCCGGCCGGCTGACGAGCCGTTTCGCCCGTGCCGCACCGGCCGGTGGTGCTCACCCGGCCCGCCGCCCACGGCCATGGCCGGCCCGCGCCGCGGGCCGGCCGAGAGGCCGCTCAGTCGAGCAGCGAGTCCAGGCCGATGGTCAGGCCCGGGCGGGTACGCACCGCGCGGACGGCCAGCAGCACCCCGGGCATGAACGAGGCCCGGTCGTACGAGTCGTGCCGGATGGTCAGCGTCTCGCCGGTGGTGCCGAAGAGCACCTCCTGGTGGGCGACCAGCCCGGTGGCCCGCACGGCGTGCACGCGCACCCCCTCGATGTCGGCGCCCCGGGCGCCCGCCACCTCGTCCTTGGTGGCATCGGGGGTCGGGCCCATCCCGGCGTCGGCGCGGGCCGCCGCGATCAGCCGCGCCGTGTACGTGGCGGTGCCGCTGGGGGCGTCGAGCTTGCGCGGGTGGTGCTGTTCGATGATCTCGACCGACTCGAAGTGCCGGGCGGCGCGGGCGGCGAACTGCATCATCAGCACCGCGCCGATGCCGAAGTTGGGGGCGATCACCACGCCGACCCCGGGCTTGCGGGCCAGCCAGCCGCAGACCCGCTCCAGCCGCTGCTCGGTGAAGCCGGTGGTGCCGACGACCGCGTTGATGCCCTGGTCGATGCACCAGTGCAGGTTGTCCATGACGACGTCCGGAGTGGTGAAGTCGACCACCACCTCGGCCCCGGCGTCGGAGGCGTTGAACAGCCAGTCGCCCTGGTCGACCATGGCCACCAGGTCCATGTCGCCGGCCGCGTCGACCGCCTTGCACACCTCGACGCCCATCCGGCCCCGGGCACCCAGCACGCCCACCCGGATCGGCTCGTCCAGGCCCTTCTCCTGCTCGTCAGTCACGGGGCACAACCTATCCCAATCCATACCTGCCCACCCGACCGGTCCGACGATCGTCCCGCCTCACCGGCGATGATCGACTCGACCTGCCGAAGGTCGCGGTTCCGGCGCGGCCGACACCGCCACATCCCGCACAACGCGGGCCTGAGCCCGAGCCGGGAACGGCGGCCGGGGTGGGTCAGGCGGAGAAGTCGTTCTCGCCGAAGGGGCCGACCACCGCGAGGGACATCGGCCGGCTCAGCAGGTCCGCGGCGAGGCTGTTCACGTCCTCCACGGTCACCGCGTCGACCCGGGTGAGCAGGTCGTCGACGGGCATCAGGTCGCCGTAGAGCAGCTCGCCCTTGGCCAGCCGGCTCATCCGCGAGCCGGTGTCCTCCAGGCCCAGCACGAACGAACCCTTGGACATGCCCTTGCCCCGGGCCACCTCGGCCTCGGTCAGCCCGTCGGCGGCCACCCGGGCCAGCTCGGCCCTGGTCAGCTGCAGCACCTCGTCGACCTTGCCCGGGGCGCAGCCGGCGTAGACGGCGTAGAGGCCGCTGTCGGCGTACTGGCTGGCGTAGGAGTAGACCGAGTAGGCCAGGCCGCGCTGCTCGCGGATCTCCTGGAACAGCCGGCTGGACATGCCCCCGCCGAGGACGTTGTTGAGCACGCCGAGGGCGAAGCGGCGCTCGTCGAGCCGGTCGATGCCGGGGCAGCCGAGGATGACGTGCGCCTGCTCGGTCTCCTTCGGCTCCACCAGGGTGGTCGCCGACTTCACGCGTACCCCCGGGGTGGCCGGCCGGTGCGGCGCCGGCACCGCCGCGTCGGTGTCCAGCGGGGTGCCGCGCACCGCCTGGCGGACCAGCCTGACCACGGTGGCGTGGTCCAGGTTGCCGGCGGCGGCGATGACGATCTGCGGCGCGGTGTAGCGACGCCGGTAGAAGCCCTGGATCTGCCGGCGGGTCATCGGGGTGACCGTCTCCTCCGTGCCGGAGATCAGCCGGCCCAGCGGGTGGTCGCCGTAGACGGCCCGGGCGAAGAGGTCGTGCACCTCGTCGCCGGGCTCGTCGTCGTGCATGGCGATCTCCTCCAGGATCACGCCCCGCTCGGTCTCCACGTCGGCCGGGTCCAGCACCGAGTCGGCGACCAGGTCGCACATCACGTCGATGGCCAGCGGCAGGTCCTCGTCCAGCACGCGGGCGTAGTAGCAGGTGTATTCCTTCGTGGTGAAGGCGTTGGTCTCGCCGCCCACCGCCTCGATCGCCGAGGAGATCTCCAGCGCGTTGCGCTTGTTGGTGCCCTTGAACAGCAGGTGCTCCAGGAAGTGCGCGGCCCCGGCCTGCGGGCCGGTCTCGTCCCGCGAGCCGACCGCCACCCAGATGCCGAACGACACGCTGCGCATCGCCGGGATCGCCTCGGTGAGCACGCGCAGCCCGCTGGGCAGCACGGTACGGCGTACGGTGCCGCCCAACGGATCGTCACTGATCGTGCGGGTCACCGCCCGGCCGGGGGCGCCGGCGCGACCGGCGGTCGACGCGGTGGCGTGCCGGACGGCGCCGGAGGGGGCCATCCCCCGTCGCGCCGCAGGAGGGGACAGACGCGGGGCCCGACTCACGGAAACTCGCTCTCAGATCGACGAGGGGTGGGTGCTGCGGTGGAACGGGACCGGCCGGGCGACGACAACGTCGTCACCCGGCCGGGTGATGCTCAGCTGTGCCGGGTGCGGCGACGCGGACGCTCGCCGCCCTCGCCACCCTCGCCGCCGCCCGCCGGGCCGCGCTCGCCGCGCTCCGGGGCACGACCGCCCCGGTCACCGCCACGGTCG
>NZ_JAMOKF010000316.1 GCF_023656545.1 Micromonospora phytophila
GACCGGATCTGGCTCGACGGCCGGCGGCGGATCACGCTGGACCACAGCGTGCCGCAGATCGGCGCGCCAGCCGCCCACCGGGCCGGTTTCACCGGCCGGGACGTCCGGGTGGCCGTGCTGGACACCGGGGTCGACACCGAGCATCCCGACCTGGCCGGCCGGGTCGCGCAGGCGCGCAACTTCACCGAGGAACCGGCCGCCGGCGACGTGGTCGGGCACGGCACCCACGTCGCCTCCATCATCGCCGGCAGCGGCGCCGCCTCCGGCGGACGCTACCGAGGGGTGGCACCCGACGCGACGGTGCTCTCCGGCAAGGTCTGCGAGACGTTCGGCTGCACCGAGTCGGCGATCCTGGCCGGCATGCAGTGGGCCGCGGTCGAGCAGCGGGCGGACGTGGTCAACATGAGCCTGACCGGCTACGACACGCCGGAGGTCGACCCGCTGGAGGAGGCGGTCACCACGCTGACCGCGCAGACCGGCGCGCTCTTCGTGGTCTCCGCCGGCAACGACGGCGGCTTCGCCCCGGTCGACTCGCCCGGCACCGCCGACGCCGCGCTGGCGGTGGGGGCGGTCGACCGGGACGACGCGCTCGCCGACTTCTCCAGCCGGGGACCGAGGGTCGGCGACGACGGCCTGAAGCCGGACCTCACCGCCCCGGGCGTCGAGATCGTCGCGGCCCGCGCGCAGGACGGCGTGATCGGCGACCCGGTGGGGGAGGGGTACGTCTCGCTCTCCGGCACCTCGATGTCCGCCCCGCACGTCACCGGCGCGGTGGCGCTGCTCGCCCAGCAGCACACCGGCTGGACCGCCGGCCGGCTCAAGGCCACCCTGATGGCCTCCGCGAAGCCGCACCCGCAGCGGTCCGCGTACGAGCAGGGGGCCGGCCGGGTCGACGTGGCCCGGGCGGTCACCCAGCGGGTGACCAGCGACCCGCCGAGCGTCTCGTTCGGGCGGGCGCTCTGGCCGCACGGCGACGACACCCCGATCACCCGCACGGTGACCTGGCGCAACGACGGCCCGACCGCGCTCACCCTCGACCTCGCCATCGAGGCGACGGGCCCGGGCGGCGGGCCGGCCCCGGCCGGGATGTTCGTCCTCGGCGCGAGCCGGGTCAGCGTCCCCGCGGGCGGCACGGCGAGCGCCACCGTCACCGCCGACACCCGGGTCGCCGGCCCGGACGGCCACTACACCGGCCGGATCGTCGCCCGCGCGGGCGACCCGGTGGCGGTCACCCCACTGGCCGTGCACCGGGAGGTGGAGAGCTACACGGTGACCGTCCGGCACCTGGACCGCGCGGGCGCGGCCACCGGCAACCACTCCACCACCCTCGCCGGGCTGGACGCCTTCGCCACGTACGACCTGTACGACCCGGACGGCACGGCCGCGCTGCGGGTGCCGAAGGGCCGGTACGGCCTGGCCAGCTACCTCTTCGAGATCGAGGGCGAGGAGTTCGTCGGCTCCACGGTGATCGCCCAGCCGGAGCTGGCGGTCGACCGGGACTCCACGGTCGTCGTCGACAGCCGGCGGGCCGCCCCGGTGCGGACGACGGTGCCGCAGCGCTCGGCCACCCCGGCGCTGGTGGACATCGGGGCGAACTTCCTCACCCCCGACGGCAGTTACGGTTTCGGCCTGCTGGGCTCCGACTTCACCGGGATCACCACGGGCCAGCTCGGCCGGGCGGTGCCGGCGGAACAGTTCGTCGCCACGGTCAGCAGCCAGTGGGCCGAACGGGAGGCCGCCAGCAGTCCGTACCTCTACGCCCTCAGCGAGGCGTTCCCCGGTCGGATGCCGACCGGTTTCGTCCGCCACTACCGGGCCCGGGACCTGGCCACCGTCACGCACACCTTCCGCGGCGGGTATCCCGGCATGGTCGCCGAGCGGGTGGTCTACCCGCAGCTCGAGCCGGACCTCGGTGGCTGGGCGGTGGTCCTGCCGACGGCGGTGCCGGGGCGGCGGGTCGAGCACCACAACACGCGGGGCGTGCGCTGGTACTCCGAGCTGGGCTTCGGCGTACCGGCCGACGACGGCTGGACCGACCTCAAGGCGATGCTGACCAGGGAACCACGCGGCTACCGGGCCGGCAAGCGGTACCGGGAAAGCTGGAACAGCGCGCCCTACGGGCCGTCGTTCCCCACGCCCCGCTGGCCCGGCGCCGGCATCACCCGGCAGGGGGACCAGATCCTGGTCGACGTGCCCCTGCACAGCGACGCCGACGGGCACGCCGGCGGGTCGCTCGCCGACACCGCCCGGACCGCCCTCTACCGGGACGGCAAGCTGGTCGGGGAGAGCGGCGACCCGGGCTACGGTCAGTTCGAGGTGCCCCCGGGCGCGGCCGACTACCGGTTGGAGGTGCTGTCGAAGCGGAGCTTCACCGACCTCAGCACCGAGGTGGCCACGGCGTGGACGTTCCGGTCCCGGCACGTCGCCGGTGACGGCTTCGCCCCGCTGCCGGCGTCGGCGATCCGGTTCGCCCCCCGGCTCGACGCGGAGAACGCCGCGCCGGCCGGGCGGAGCTTCGTGATCCCGGTGCGGGTGCAGCGGCAACCGGGTGCGCCGTCGGCGCGGGTCGCCGCGCTGACCGTCGAGGTCTCCTACGACGGCGGGAAGACCTGGCAGCCGGCCCGGGTCCGCAAGGGCGGCGACGGCTGGACGGCCACCCTGCGGCACCCCGCCGGCACCGGACACGTGTCCCTGCGGGCCACCGCCCGGAACACCGCGGGCGACACGGTGACCGAGCGCATCATCCAGGCGTACCGCCTGCGGTGAGGCGTACCTCCTCCGGGTCCGCGTCCAGCGCGGACCCGGAGGAGCGGCCGTCAGTCGTTGGCGTGCAGCGCGGCGTTGAGCTCGATGCCCCTGCCGGTACGCGGCCTCGCCTCCAGCGCGCCGGTGACCGAGTTGCGCCAGAAGAGCAGCCCGTCGACCCCGGAGAGCTCGCGGGCCTTGACCACCCGGCCGTCCGGCAGGGTGACCTTGGAGCCGGCGGTGACGTAGCAGCCGGCCTCCACCACGCAGTCGTCGCCGAGCGAGATGCCGATGCCGGCGTTCGCGCCGACCAGGCTCCGCTCGCCGATGCGGACCTTGTCGGTGCCGCCGCCGGAGAGGGTGCCCATGATGGAGGCTCCGGCGCCCACGTCCGAGCCGTCACCGACGACCACGCCCTGCACGATCCGCCCTTCGACCATCGAGGTGCCCAGGGTTCCGGCGTTGAAGTTGCAGAAGCCCTCGTGCATGACGGTGGTGCCGGCGGCCAGGTGCGCGCCGAGCCGGACCCGGTCGGCGTCGGCGATCCGCACGCCGGAGGGCACCACGTAGTCGGTCATCCGGGGGAACTTGTCCACCCCGTAGACCGCCAGGTGGCGGCCGGCGGCCCGCTCGATGACCCGCAGCTCGTCCACCCGCTCCGGCGGGCACGGTCCGGCCGACGTCCAGGCCACGTTGGCCAGCTTGCCGAAGATGCCGTCGAGGTTGAGCTCGTTCGGCCGCACCAGGCGGTGGGAGAGCAGGTGCAACCGGAGGTACGCGTCGGCGGCGTCCTTGATCGGGTCGTCCAGCGAGCCGATCACGGTGACCACCTGCACGGTACGCAGACCGGGCAGCGCCCGGTCGCCGACCGCTCCCGGCGGCAGGTCGAGCACGTCCGCCTCGTCCTCGCCGGGGATCAGCGGCAGCTCGCCGAGCCCCAGCTTGCCGGTCGGGTACCAGGTGTCGAGCACCTGGTCCTCGGCGGTGACGGTGGCCAGGCCGATGCCCCAGGCGGAATCTGCGGACGTCACTGTTTCACCTCTCGTTCGCGGCCGGGCTGGCCTCTGCTCACGACTGCGGGGCTCGCAAGCTCACTCCTCGCGCTGCCCGAGAGGGGCCGCAAAGCTCGCTCCATACGCTCACCGGATCTGAAGGTACCGTGCGAACCATGGAGAACCCGCTGACCCCCGAGGTCCTCGCCGATCCGGTGGCGCTGACCCGCGCACTGGTCGACATAGAGTCCGTGTCGCTCAACGAGAAGGCCATCGCCGACTGTGTCGAGGAGGTGCTGCGGGGCGTACCGCACCTGACCACCCACCGGTACGGCAACACGGTGATGGCGCGTACGGACCTGGGGCGGGCCCAGCGGGTGGTGCTCGCCGGGCACCTGGACACCGTGCCGCTGAACAACAACTTCCCGTCGAGCATGCGCGGCGACCTGATGTACGGCTGCGGCACCTCCGACATGAAGTCCGGGGTGGCGTACGCGCTGCACCTGGCGGTGACCCTGCCCGACCCGCGCTACGACGTGACGTACTTCTTCTACGAGGCCGAGGAGATCGAGTCGAGGTACAACGGGCTCTTCCTGGTCTCCGAGGCGCACCCCGAGTGGTTGCAGGCGGACTTCGCGGTGCTGCTCGAACCGACGCACGGCATCGTCGAGGCCGGGTGCCAGGGCACCATGCGGGCGATCATCACCACCCACGGCGAACGTGCCCACGCGGCCCGCTCCTGGCACGGGGTCAACGCCATCCACGGCGCGGGCGAGGTGCTGCGCCGGTTGGGGGCCTACGAGGCCCGGCGGGTCACCATCGACGGCTGCGACTACCGGGAGGGCCTGAACGCGGTCCGGATCGTCGGCGGGGTGGCCGGGAACGTGATCCCGGACCGCTGCGAGATCGAAATCAACCACCGGTACGCGCCGGACCGTGACCCGGCCGCCGCCGAGGCCCACCTGCGGGAGGTCTTCGCGGGCTTCGAGCTGACGGTGACCGACGCGGCGGCGGGCGCGCCGCCGGGGCTGGAATCGCCCGCGGCGCAGGAGTTCCTGGCGGCGGTCGGCGCGCCCCCGATCGGCAAGCTGGGCTGGACGGACGTGGCCCGGTTCGCGGCGATGGGCATCCCGGCGCTGAACTTCGGCCCGGGCGATCCCAACCTGGCGCACCACAAGGACGAGCACGTCGAGATCAGCAAGATCCGCGAAGGGGCCGCCACCCTGCACCGGTGGCTCGCCTCCGCCTGAGGCGACCGCCGCCCGGCAGTGATCAGGAGGCCCGCGTCGCCGGGCCCGTTGTCGGCGACGCGGACCTCCTGATCGACCCGGGCCGCCCGCACCTTCGGAGTGCGGGCGGTCAGGCGGAGGTGGCGAGGGACGACCCGGTCGTGTCGCGGGCGTCGGCGGTCCCGCCGGTCGGATCGGTGCTGGACGGCTCCATCAGACGGGCACGGCGGCGTTCGGCCACCACGTCGCGGATGCGGCGCTGCATCTGACGCCGGATCCGGATCATCTCGGTGTTGCTGATCACGCTGGCTCCTCCCCCGAAGGCGCGCGCCGGGGCATACCCGGTATGTGAATAGTAAGACGTGCGAGCGAGCCGATTCGTTGCCCAAGATCGCGAACTATTTGCGGGCCTCGTCGCCCCGCGCACCCGGCCGCTGCGACTCCACTACGGTTGCTCACATGGGGCAGAGCAACGGGCGGGAGAACGGACGCGACCCAGGTCGGGAGCGGGACCGGGGCGGAGTGACGCTGCGTCGACAAGCGACCACGAACAGCACCGCCGACCAGCGCCTGCTCGACTCCCGGGAGCGGGGCGACTGGAAGAGCAAGGACGCCTGGCGGGCCCTGCGGATCCTCTCCGAGTTCGTCGAGGGGTTCGACACCCTCGCCGACCTGCCCCCGGCGGTCAGCGTCTTCGGCTCCGCCCGCAGCCGGCCCGAGAGTCCCGAGTGCCGGCTGGCCGAGGAACTCGGAGCCGCCCTGGCCCGGGCCGGCTACGCGGTGATCACCGGCGGCGGGCCGGGCGTGATGGAGGCGGCCAACCGGGGCGCCACCGAGGCCGGCGGCCTGTCCGTCGGGCTCGGCATCGAACTCCCCTTCGAGCAGGGCATCAACGACTGGGTCGACCTGCCCATCGACTTCCGCTACTTCTTCGCCCGCAAGACCATGTTCGTCAAGTACGCCCAGGCGTTCGTCGTGCTGCCCGGCGGGTTCGGCACCATGGACGAGCTCTTCGAGGCGCTCACCCTGGTGCAGACCGGCAAGGTGACCCGGTTCCCCGTGGTGCTGATGGGCGCGGACTACTGGCGCGGGCTGCTCGACTGGCTCCGCGACACGATGGCCGCCGACGGCAAGATCGGGGCGGTGGACCTGGAGCTGATCTGCGTCACCGACGACGTCGACGCGGCGGTCCGGCACATCGTCGACGCAGAGGCCGCCCTCACCGCCGAGTTGGAGGCGGTACGCGAGGAGGCCGTCGCCCGGAACGCCGCCGACCAGCGCGCCGCCGGAGGGGCCGGGCCGCGCGCCGGCACCGGTCCGGGCTCCGCGCCGGCGACCGGGGCGCGCCG
>NZ_JAMOKF010000317.1 GCF_023656545.1 Micromonospora phytophila
GGGCGACCGCGCGCGCCGGCTCGCCGACCCGCTCCTGGCCGCCGCCCCGCTGCCCTGCGGCGGCCGCTACGTCGGCCTCGTCGAGGGGTACGACGTCTCGCTCGGCACGCGCGCCGATGTGGTCGTCACCGACGGGTTCACCGGTAACGTGCTGCTCAAGGCGATCGAGGGCGCGTACGCGATGGCAGGGGGGCAACCGGCCGGCGGCGGCGCCCCCCGGGCGGCCGCCCTGCTCGGGGTGGCCGGGACGGTGGTCGTCTGTCACGGCGCCGCCCGGGCCGAGGACGTCGCCTCCGGCATCGCCCTCGCCGCACATCTGTGGCGGCGCCGCGCCGCCGATCTGGTCCGCGCGCTGATCGACGGCGTCGACGCGGGGGACCACGAGGACCGCACCGACCGCACCACCGACACCGAGGTACCCACATCATGAGCAACGACAAGCGGCGGCGGTCGTCCGTCGGTCACCTGGAGGCGGCGTTCGGCGTCAGCCTGGACCCGGAACTGCTGGAGCGGGCGCTGACCCACCGCTCGTACGCGTACGAGAACGGCGGCCTGCCGACCAACGAGCGGCTGGAGTTCCTCGGCGACTCGGTGCTCGGCGTGGTGATCACCACCGCGCTCTTCCACAACCACCCCGACCTGCCCGAGGGGCAGTTGGCCAAGCTGCGGGCCAGCGTGGTCAACATGCGGGCCCTCGCCGACGTGGCCCGGGGCCTGGGCCCGGACGGGCTCGGCGCCTACCTCCTGCTGGGCAAGGGGGAGGAGACCACCGGTGGCCGGGACAAGGCGAGCATCCTCGCCGACACGCTGGAGGCGCTGCTCGGCGCGATCTACCTCCAGTACGGGCTGGACACCGCGGCGATCGTCATCCACCGGCTCTTCGACCCGCTGATGGCCGAGTCGGCCGGGCGGGGCGCGGCCCTGGACTGGAAGACCAGCCTCCAGGAGTTGACCGCGGCGCTCGGGCTCGGGGTCCCGGAGTACCGGATCGAGGGCACCGGGCCGGACCACCTCAAGACCTTCACCGCCTGGGTGGTGGTCGCCGGCAACCGCTACGGCGGCGCCGAGGGGCGCAGCAAGAAGGAGGCCGAGCAGCGCGCCGCCGAGGCGGCCTGGCGCCAGCTCACCGAGCAGGCGGAACGCGCCCGCGCCGAACAGGCCGAGCAGGACGGACAGGCCCAACAGGCCGGACAGGCCGAGCAGGACGGACAGGCCGAGCCGGCCGAGCGGACCCAGCCGGTGGGTGCGTCCGGCGAGGCGCGCGGTGCCTGAACTGCCCGAGGTCGAGACGGTCCGGCAGGGGCTGGCCCAGTGGGTCACCGGCCGGCGGATCGCCTCGGTCGAGGTGCGCCACCCGCGTGCCGTACGCCGGCACACCCCCGGCGGCGAGCACTTCGCCGACGTCCTGGCCGGCCGGACCGTGCTCGACGTACGCCGCCGCGGCAAGTACCTCTGGCTGCCGCTGGACAGCGGTGACGCGGTCATCGGGCACCTCGGCATGTCAGGCCAGCTGCTGCTGCAACCGGCCGACGCGCCCGACGAGACGCACCTGCGGGTCCGGTTCCGGTTCGCCGACGACGGTCCCGAGCTGCGCTTCGTCGACCAGCGCACGTTCGGCGGGCTGTCGGTCTCCGAGGGCGGCGCGGAGCTGCCGGCGGAAATCGCGCACATCGCCCGCGACCCGATGGACCCGCAGTTCTCCGACACGGAGTTCGTCGACGCGCTGCGCCGGCGGCGTACCGAGGTGAAGCGGGCGCTGCTGGACCAGGCCCTCATCTCGGGCGTGGGCAACATCTACGCCGACGAGGCGCTGTGGCGGGCGGGGCTGCACGGCACCCGACCCACCGACGCGCTGACCGCCCCGGCCGCGCGGCGACTGCTCGGCCACGTCCGGGACGTGCTCGGCGAGGCGATCAAGTCCGGTGGCACCAGCTTCGACGCCCTCTACGTCAACGTCAACGGCGAGAGCGGCTACTTCGACCGGTCGTTGAACGTCTACGGCCGGGAGGGCCAGCCGTGCCACCGCTGCGGCGCGCCGATCCGGCGGGAGGCGTTCATGAACCGTTCGTCGTACAGCTGCCCGCGCTGCCAGCCGCGCCCTCGGGGAGCCCTTCGGGGATGACCCGGAGACGGTTCCGGGTCGCCGTCGGCGCGTCGGACCGGTCCGCTCCGGGAAGGGCCCGGCGAACCGCCCGTTCCGGGGTGGATCGCCCGTCTGGTCCGCCTGAACGGGGCGGCCGGTGGTTCCGGGGTGGACCGGGGCCGTTCCCCGATGTTCCGGGCTCGTCACGCCCCTAACGTCAGCACCGTTGACAGGGGGTCGACGTGACAGGGGGACCCGGAATGGGCGCAAGACCGGTGACGGTGCGGTTGGCGCGGTGGAGCGCCGAGCACCCGTGGCGTGCCATCGCGCTGTGGGTGGTGTTCGTGGCGGTGTGCTTCGTCGGGGGGAGCGCCGCCGGCCTCAACGAGGCCACCGACTCCGACCAGGCGATCGGGGAGTCCGGTCGGGCGGGGCTGATCGTCGACGCGGGGGCGTTCGACGACCCGGCCGTGGAGAACGTGCTCATCACGCCGCGCAGCGGCACTCTGGACCAGGCGGCGGCGAAGGCCGCGGCGCAGGACGCTACCGCCCGGCTGCGGGTGGTCGACGGCGTCGCCTCGATCGGCGAGCCGGTGCCGGCCCGGGACGGGTCCGCGCTGCTGGTGCCGATCACCATGTCCGGCGACCCGGAGACCGCGTCCGACCGGGTGCAGCCGCTGCGCGACGCGACCGCCGGCGTCCAGGACGGGCACCCGCAGCTGCGCATCGAGCAGGTCGGCGGCCCGTCGATCAACAAGGCGCTGGACGACACGCTCGGCAAGGACTTCAAGCGCGCCGAGCTGCTCAGCCTGCCGGTGACCCTGGCCATCCTGATCGTCGCGTTCGGGGCGCTGATCGCCGCCGGGGTGCCGGTGCTGCTGGCGCTCTCGTCGGTGGCCGCGGCGATGGGGCTCTCCACCCTCGCCTCGCACCTGGTGCCGGCGACCGACACCACGGCCAGCGTCATCCTGCTGATCGGCATGGCGGTCGGGATCGACTACTCGCTGTTCTACGTGCGGCGCGAGCGGGAGGAACGGGCCCGGGGACGCTCCGGCCTGGACGCGGTGGAGATCGCCGCGGAGACCTCCGGCCACGCCGTGGTGGTCTCCGGCTTCGCCGTCATCATCTCGATGGCCGGGCTGCTGCTCGCTGGCGACGCGGTCTTCTCCTCCCTCGCGGTGGGCTCGATCCTGGTGGTCGCGGTCGCGGTGACCGGCTCGCTGACGGTGCTGCCGGCGCTCCTGGCCAAGCTGGGCCGCTGGGTCGACCGCCCGCGGGTGCCGCTGCTGTGGCGGCTGACCGCCCCGCGTACCGGGCGGCACGGGCAGCAGGCGTCGCCCCGGTTCTGGCCGGCGGTGCTGCGGCCCGCCCTGCGGGCGCCGGTGGCCACCCTGGTGATCTCGGTGGGGCTGCTGCTCGCCCTCGCCGCGCCCGCGCTGGGCATGAAGCTGAAGTTCCCCGGCATGGAGGACCTGCCGCGCAGCACCGCCGCCATGCAGGCGTACGACCGGCTCACCGCGGCCTTCCCGAGCAGCGGCACCAGCCACACGGTGGCGGTCCGGGCCCCGGCCGGCGAGGCCGACCGGGTCCGGGCGGCGCTGACCGAGCTCTCCGGCCGGGCGTCGGCCGACCCGCTCTTCGCGCCGGTCGAGGCGGACGGCCCGAAGCTCCAGGTCTCCGCCGACGGGCGGGTGTCGGTGCTGGAGGTCGCCACCCCGTACGCCAGCCGCACCGACGAGGCGGTCCGTTCACTGGACCGGCTCCGCGACGACCTGGTGCCGGCGGCGCTGGGCGGCGTTCCCGGCGTCGAGTACGCGGTCGGCGGCGGCGTCGCCGCCAGCGAGGACTACGCGCAGCACGTCCGGGACAAGCTGCCGATCGTCATGGGCTTCGTGCTGGCGCTCACCTTCCTGGTGATGACGTGGACGTTCCGCTCGGTGGTGATCGCGCTCAGCTCGATCCTGCTCAACCTGCTCTCCGCCGGCGCCGCGTACGGGCTGCTGGTCCTGGTCTTCCAGGGCAGCTGGGCCGAGGGCCTGCTCGGCTTCACCTCGATGGGCGCGATCGTCTCCTGGCTGCCGCTCTTCCTCTTCGTGGTGCTCTTCGGTCTCTCGATGGACTACCACGTCTTCGTGGTCAGCCGGATCCGCGAGGGCATCCGGGCCGGCATGCCGAACCGGGAGGCGGTCGCCTTCGGGATCACCTCGTCGGCCGGCGTGGTGACCAGCGCGGCGATCGTGATGGTCGGGGTCTTCTCGATCTTCGCGACGCTGAGCACGATCGACATGAAGCAGCTCGGCATCGGCCTGGCTGCGGCGATCCTGCTGGACGCCACGATCATCCGCGGGGTGGTGCTGCCGGCGCTGATGACCATGCTGGGCGACGCGAACTGGTGGGCGCCGAAGTTCCTGCGGGCCCGCTCCGCCCCGGCCCCGACCGACCCGCCGGCCCCGGCCCCGGAGCTGGTCGGCGTGGGCTGACCCGACCCGTCCCGCGCCGGGGGCCGGACTGCATCCGCGGTCCGGCCCCCGGCGCGTCGGGGCGGCGCGCGCTCAGACCATCGGGCAGGAGAGCCGCCAGGCGTCCAGCTCCCGCTCCTTGCGGATCGAGGAGAACCCGTAGCCGACCGTGGTGACGCAGAAGTCGGTGGTGGAGCCGGTGTACTCCACGTGGAACACCGGCTTGCCCGCCTCCACGAACGGCAGCAGCCGGGCGCACTGGCGCAGCCGTACGCACTCCTCGTTGACGGCGAAGTCGAAGTCCGGCGCCAGGGCGGCGACCTGTGCCACGTCGTTGACCAGGCCGGGGGAGAGGTCGAGGGAGCGGGCCAGGGCGGCCAGCCGACGGTTGAAGGCCAACTGGTCGTCGAACTCCAGCGGGAAGCCGGAGCGGTGCGCGTACCCGTCGGCGTCGGCCAGCGCGACCGCGCTGAAACCCTTGCCCCGGCAGAGCCGGAACCGGTCGGCCAGCACCGGCCGCAGCGCGTCCCACTGCCGGACGTCGAGCCACCGGCTCTGCGGCCGCCGGGCCGCGCCGCCCCGCACGGCGGTCGGGAAGCGGCTCGCGTCCGGGTCGGCGGGGAGGAACGACCCGACGTGCACCAGGCAGACCAGCCGGCGGTCCCGGGAGCGCAGCTCGGTGGTCTGCGCGGCGGTGGTGGCGACGGGGTCGAGCAGGAAGACGTCGGCGTCGACGGCCGGGTCCAGCACCCCGCTGAGCTGCCACTGCCACTGCCACCGGCGGGCGGACTCCACCGGCCACCCGGTCGGCGGGCCGGGCGGCGTGATCTCGACCCGGCAGGCGTACACCGGGGTCAGCAGCGCGAGGGCGACGCACGCCGGCAGGGCCCGGCGCAGGCCCCGCCCGACGGCGCGCGTCCGCAGCCGGATCCGCATCGGCAGCTCCCGGGTCGCGAGCGGCCCTGCGCCGCCCGGAGCGGGTACGCCGCGTCGGCGTACCTCACCCGGTCAAACGAGCGCGGACCCGGCCACGACTCGCGTTCAGCGCGGTGCGGCGAAGACCTGCGTCCAGTACGGGCCGTTGCTGCTCGCGACGCCGACGCCGATCTCGGTGAAGGCGCAGTTGAGGATGTTGGCCTTGTGTCCGGGGCTGTCCATCCAGGCGTCCATCACCGCGGCCGGGGTCTTCTGGTTCCAGGCGACGTTCTCGCCGTAGGTGCGCCAGGCGTAGCCGACCCGGTCCAGCCGGTCGCCGGCGTCGCTGCCGTCGCTGCCGTCGTGCGACATCTTCTGGTGGTCGGCCTGGTCCTGGCTGTGCCGCTGGGCCGCGGTCATCAGCTTGTCGTCGATGCCCAGGGCGCCGCAGCCGGCCTTGGCGCGCTCGGCGTTGACCAGGTCGACCACCTCGCGGGCCTGGGCGCTGACCCCGCCGGTGGCCGGGGTCGTCGTGCGGCTGCTCGGCGCGGTGCTCCGCTCCACGCGGCGGGAGGCCGCGGTGGAGCGGGAGGGCGCCGGCGTCGGCTTGCTGGTCTTCGAGGGCGCCGGGGTCGGCTTGGCGGTGGTGGGCGCGGCGCTCGGGGTGGTCGGGGCCAGGGCGTCCGCCTCCGCTCCCTCGGTGCCCGGCAGCAGCGGGGCGGCGGCGACCGTGTCGTCGCCGGTCGGCTCGGTCTGCCCGCCCTCGCCGCCGGTCAGCGTGACCGCGCCGACGCCGAGGCTCACCACGAGGGTGGCGGCCGCGGCGGCGCCACCGATCAGCGTCGG
>NZ_JAMOKF010000318.1 GCF_023656545.1 Micromonospora phytophila
CGCGCCCCATCAGCCCCCCACCCGGGTACGCGTCGCGCGGATCGGCGTCGACGCCCCGCTCACGGTGCTCGGGCTGGACACCTCGGGCGCCGTGGCGGCACCGGTCGACTTCGCCACCGCCGGCTGGTACGGCGGCGGCCCGGCTCCCGGCGATCCGGGGCCGGCGCTGATCGCCGGGCACCTGGACTCCCGTCACGGACCGGCGGTCTTCGCCCGGCTCGGCGAACTGCGACCGGGCGACCGGGTGCAGGTGTGGCGCGGCGCGCGGCCGGTGTCGTTCCGGGTCACCGTCACGGCGCGGGTGGCCAAGGACCACTTCCCCACCGCCGCCGTGTACGGCCCGACGCCCGGCCCGCAGCTGCGCCTGGTCACCTGCGGCGGAGACTTCGACCGGAGCAGCGGTCACTACCGGGACAACCTGGTGGTCTTCGCGGTCGCCGAGCCGACCGGCGACGTGCTGCCCGACTCGGCCGCGGGCTGATCCGGCGACGCGGCGGCGCGCCCGGCGCCGAGCACGCGGAGCAGGCTGGTGTGCAGGGCCGTCGCGGCGTCCCGTTCGGACATCCGGCCCGCGTCGACCTCCTCACCCGCGGCGTGACCGAGCCTGATGGTCACCGCCACCAGCCAGTCGAGCGCGAGCCCACCGTCGAACTCCCCGGTCTCCTGGCCGCGCCGGATCACCCGTCTCAGCCGGTCGACGACCGGCGCGTGCCGATCGCGGTCCTGCTCGGGGCTCACGGGCAGCGAGCCGATCTTCTGGAGCAGGACCCGGTGCCGCCCGGCCGCCCGGGAACTGGCGTCGAGCACCCGCAGCAGCGCCACCGCGGCCGGTCCGGCGTCCGGGTCCGCGGCGTCCATCGCGGCGACGGCCTCCTCGGTGACCCGGTCGAGCACCGCCCCCAGCAGGTGCTCGCGGGAGGGGAAGTGGGCGTAGACGGTCTGGCGTGTCACGCCCGCCGCCGTGGCGATCGCCTCGACGCTGGCGTCGGGCCGGGCGTTGAGCAACTGGACGGCTGCGTCGAGGATGGCGGCCCTGCTGCGTCGGGCGTCGGCACGGCGGTTCCGGGCCGGGAACGAAGTCATCTCTTACACCTTGCCAGATTTCCGGGGCACGCATATCTTACATCTTGTAAGAGATGATGCCCGAGTCGACAGCGTGACGGGAGCACCATGAGACCACTGCACGGCACCGATCCGAAGCAGTTCATCGCCGACTTCGTCACCTCGTTCACCCACGAGCTGCTGCGCGGCGACGACGACCCGGGGCCGATCGTCGACCGCTACCACACACCGGACGTCGTCCAGATCGCCGACGGACACCGGATGGACCGGGAGGCACTCGTCGCGCACACCCGCCCCGTCCGCAGGAACCGGCCGGACCTCCGCATGGAGGTGCACGAGGCGCTGGCCGACGGGGACCGGATCGCCGCCCGCTACACCATGCACGTGCGGACCCTGAAGAAGACCCTCGCCGTCGAGGTGTGCCTCTTCGGGCAGTTCGCCACCGACGGGCGGATGCGCCGGGCGCACCTGCTCACCCGCACCCTCCCCGCCGACGTCGAGGATGACGCGGCCCGGTCGACGCCGCAGCCGCCGGACCGGCAGGAGACGCGGGCATGACCACGAGCACCTGGGCCGTGAGCGGAATGGCCTGCGGACCGGGCTAGGCTCCGGCCGTGCACCTGATCGACGTGGACGACATCGCCGCAGCGGAGAAACGCATCCATGGGCGGGTGGTCCGCACCCCGTTGCTGCCCTGTCCCGCACTCGGCGAGGCGCTGGGCCTCGACCTGGCGGTCAAGGCGGAGAACCTCCAGCACACCGGCAGCTTCAAGGCGCGCGGGGCGACGAACGCGCTGCTCGCTCTCGCCGAACGCGACGGCATGCCGCCCGGCCTGGCCGCCTTCTCGGCCGGCAACCACGCCATGGCGGTGGCCTTCGTCGGCCACGCCTTCGGCCTGCCCACGGTCGTCTGCATGCCACCGCACGCCGTGCCGACGAAGATCGACGCGGTCCGCCGGTACGGCGGCGAGGTGGTCCTCACCGACGACCTGCTCGGCACCTGCCGGAGCATCGCGGCCGACCGCGGCTACCACCTGCTGCCCCCGTTCGACGACCCGGACGTCATCGCGGGGCAGGCCACCCTCGGCCGGGAGATCCTGACCGACGGCCCGCCACCCGAACTGGTCCTGGTGCCGGTGGGCGGTGGCGGCCTGATCAGCGGTGTGGCGGCGGCGCTGCGCACGGCCGTCCCCACCGCCCGCGTCGTCGGGGTGGAGCCGGTCACCGCGAACGCGGTCGGCCACGCCCTGCGCACCGGCGGCGAGGACCCGCCGGTCCGGCAGATGTCGATCGCCGACGGGCTGGCCGCCCCGTTCGCCGGCCGGCACACCCTGGCTCACGTCCGGGCCCTGGTGGACGACATGGTGGAGGTCTCCGAGGAGGACATCCGGGCGGCCTGGTGGGAGTTGCTGGACGCCACCAAGCTCCTGGTCGAACCGGCCGCCGCGGTCACCCTCGCCGCGCTGCGGACGGGCCGGGTGCGGGCCGCCCCGGGCACCCGCACCGTGCTGGTCCTCAGCGGCGGCAACGTCTCCCCGGCCGCCCTGGCGTCCCTGGCCTGAGCGCCGGCCGGTCAGACCGGCCGGCGGCCGGCGAAGCCGCACTCGACGCGGTGGTACCAGCGCACGTCGCTGTCCCCCTCCAGCCAGCACCAGAGCACGGGCCGACCGTCCCGCTCACCGGGGAAGTCGAGCAGCACCGGGGCGATGCCCTTGATCTGGATGTCGTGCGAGTGCAGCTCGTCGACCACCGCGTGCAGGCGCGCCTCCAGCCCCTTGACCTCGGCCAGCCCGCCCAGCGGGCTGACGCCGTAATCGGCCAGGTCGGCGCGCAGCTCGGCCAGGTCGGCGCGCAGCCGGATCAGCTCGTCGACGCGCGGGCGCAGGGTGGCCACCAGGTGCCGGGCCTGGGCGAGAGTGAACACGCGGCCAGTATGGGGCACCGGGATCGGCGCCCCGGCCCGGGCCGGGTCAGCCGGACTGCGCCGCCAGTTCCCGGGCGCGGTCCCGGGCGGCCTCCAGCGCAGCGAGCAGCGCCGCGCGTACGCCGTGCTTCTCCAGCTCTCGGATGGCGGAGATGGTGGTGCCGGCCGGTGAGGTGACCGCCTCGCGCAGCTTCACCGGGTGCTCGCCGGAGTCGCGCAGCATCACCGCCGAGCCGATGGCGGTCTGCACGATCAGCTCGTGCGCCACCTGCCGGGGCAGGCCGAGCAGGATGCCCGCGTCGATCATGGCCTCGACCAGCAGGTAGAAGTACGCCGGCCCGGAACCGGAGAGCGCGGTCACCGCGTCCTGCTGCGACTCCGGCACCCGGATGGTGGCGCCGAGCGGCTTGAACATCTCCTCGGCCAGCGCGAGGTGCGCGCCGGTGGCGTGCGCGCCGGCCGAGATCGCGGTCATCGCCTGGTCGACCAGGGCGGGGGTGTTGGTCATGACCCGCACGACGGGGGTGCCCTGGGGCAGCCGGCGGTTGAAGAAGCTGGTCGGCAGGCCGGCGCAGAGCGAGATCACGAGCTTGTCGGCGGGCACCTTCGGCCCGATCTCCTCCAGCAGCGTCGCCGCGTCCTGCGGCTTGACCGAGACGGCCAGCACGGCCGCCTCGTCCACCGCGGTCAGGTTGTCGACGACCCGCACGCCGTACCGGGCGGTCAGCTCCTCGGCGCGGGCCGGGCGACGGGCTGTGGCCAGCAGCCGGTCCACCGGCCAGCCGGAACGCAGCAGCCCGGAGAGCATCAACTCGCCGATCTTGCCGGTGCCGATCACCGCGACCGTGTGCACCCCGGGTGACATTCCGCCGTACCCCCTCCTGCCGTGGGTCGGCGTCGCGGCGGACCGGGCGGCCCGCCGCGACGCCGATCTGCGATCAGCTGCCGAAGAAGACCTCGGCCTCGGCGTACCGCTCCAGCGGCACGGTCTTCAGCTCGCGGGTGGCCTCGGCCAGCGGAACGCGGACGATGTCCGTGCTCTGCATGGCGACCATCTTGCCCCAGTCGCCCTCGTGCACCGCGTCGATCGCCTGGAGGCCGAGCCGGGTGGCGAGCACCCGGTCGAAGGCGGTCGGGGTGCCGCCGCGCTGGATGTGCCCGAGCACGACCGTGCGGGCCTCCTTGCCGGTCTTGGCCTCCAGCTGCTCGGCGAGCCACTGGCCGATGCCGCCGAGGCGGACGTGGCCGAACGAGTCGAGCTCCTGGTTGTGCAGCACCATCTGGCCGTCCAGCGGCTGGGCGCCCTCGGCGACCACCACGATCGGGGCGTACTGGTGCTGGAAGCGCTTCTCGACGTAGCCAGCGACCTGGTCGACGTCGAACTGCCGCTCGGGCAGCAGGATCACGTTGGCGCCGCCGGCCAGGCCGGCGTGCAGGGCGATCCAGCCGGCGTGCCGGCCCATCACCTCGACCACCAGGGTGCGGTGGTGGCTCTCGGCGGTGGTGTGCAGCCGGTCGATGGCCTCCATCGCGATGTTGACCGCGGTGTCGAAGCCGAAGGTGTAGTCGGTGGCGCCGAGATCGTTGTCGATCGTCTTCGGCACGCCGATCACGTTGACGCCGAGCTCGTGCAGCTTGGTCGCCACGCCGAGGGTGTCCTCGCCGCCGATCGCGATCAGGGCGTCCACGCCCTGCGCGGCGAGGTTCTCCTTGATCCGCTCGACACCGTTCTCGATCTTGAACGGGTTGGTCCGGGACGAACCGAGGATGGTGCCGCCGCGCGGCAGGATGCCGCGGACCTCCGCGATGCCCAGCGGACGGGACAGGCCCTCCAGCGGGCCCTTCCAACCGTCCCGGAAACCCACGAACTCGTGGCCGTAGCTGGCGACGCCCTTGCGGACCACCGCCCGGATGACCGCGTTGAGACCTGGGCAGTCGCCGCCGCCGGTGAGCACGCCGATACGCATGATCCGCTCATCCTCCTGGGGAGCATCAGGTGAAGCCCGACTAAGCCCCAGGATATGTGTCAGATCAGACCATCGGCGCCGTTGCCGGCCCGGGGCGGGCCGTCAGAGCGCACTGTAGTCGGCGCGGGGGTACGACGACAGCGCGCCCCGGGCCGGTCCCACCCCCCGGTCGACCTACCGGTCAGTAGCTGACGTCGTGGTTCTCCCCCGCCTTCGGCGGCCTGCCGGTCACCGCGGCCTTGGCGAAGCCGAACAGGTTGACCACGGTGCTGCTCGGGGAGTCCCAGTACTCGGCCGAGGCGGCGTGCACCTTGATCAGCGTCAGGCCGGGGGTGTCCAGCCCGTCGGGGAACCAGGTCTTCAGCAGCGGATTCCACAACTGCTCGGCCTTCGCCCGGTCGTAGCCCTCCCGGGCGGTGCCGGCGAGCGAGACCCAGGCGTTGCGCTCCTGGTCGGAGAAGGAGACGTTGACCTCCGGGTTGACCCGGATCTGTCGGACCTTTGCCGAGTCGGCGTACGCGAAGAACCACAGGTCCCCGTCGAACTCCGCCTCCTGGAGCCCCATCGGCCGGCTCACCATCCGGCCGTCGACCGCGATCGTGGTCAGCATGCAGATCCGGGCGTCCCGGATCAGCTCGGTGACCCGGCGCCGGGCGTCGGCGGCGTTGGTCGGTGCGTTGCTCATGGCACACTCCCTCGGATCGGCTCGACGTCGAACCGGTGCCCGGGACAGAACCGGTCAAACCTGGGCGGCATTCACCGACTGGTCATCGCCCGCCACCGGGCCAGATTGTGCCGGGCATCGACCAGGGCGTCGTGCCGCGCGGCGTCGGCGTCCGGCAACGTCGGCCGGCCCCGGTCGTCCCAGAGCTGACGCAGCTCCTTGGTGAACCGGGGGATCTCCCGGGGCAGCGCCGGCATCGCCCCCCACAGCTGCGCCAGCACCACGTGGTCGTACGCGGCGTACCAGGCCCAGAGCTCCAACTGCTCGCCGGGCCGGTCCCGGACCGGCGCGAGCAGGAACTCGTGCAGCTCGTCGCGGATCCGCTCCCGCGACTTCCAGGCCCGGTCGGCCGGGGAGGGCAGCTTGTCGAGCACGTTGCGACGCACCCAGGGCACGGCCCGCGAGTCGTCGAACTCGGTCGAGACGGCGTAGAACTCGCGGCCGTACTCGTCGACGACGCCGATCGACACCAGGTCGACGATCCGGCCGTCCTCGATGAACTCGCAGTCGTAGAAGTAGCGGTAGACCATTCCCGCCATCCTCGCCCACGCCCGTCGGGCCCCGTCGGCCGGGGCCGGGGCGAGCGGCCCGGT
>NZ_JAMOKF010000319.1 GCF_023656545.1 Micromonospora phytophila
CGGCCACGGTGTAGCCGTCGCGGGCACCGCCCGACCAGCCCCGGAAGCCGGCCGGCCCGACGCAGCCGAGGTCGAGCACCCCGGCCTGCCGGGGATAGTCGAGGCGTACGGTGAGCGCGGCGGTGCCCGGCGCCACGGTGACCGGCACCGACCGCAGCACGCTCTCGGCGCGGTCCGGCAACGTCCACTTGCCCCGGTGCACCGCCATGTCACCGCTCCGCGTCGGCGCCGGTCCGCGCAGCGGGCACGGCCGGCGGAGCCGCCGTGCTCACCAGCTCGCCGTCCCGGTAGAGCAGCGACCGGCCGGGCCGCGGCACCACCCAGCCGGTGTCGCCGGGCTCGGGTTCGCGCCCCTCGGGCACCACGACCTGGAGGCTGGTCCCCGGCGTTGCGGGGGCGTCCCCGCTGGGCATGTCGAGGGAGACCAGCGAGAAGCTTCCCAGGTTTTCCACCACGACCACCTGCCCGCTCAGCGCCCCCGGCGCCGGCTCGGGGGAGTAGTCCAGGTACTCGGGCCGTACCCCGTAGACGAGCTTCTCGCCGGCGCTCACCCGGTCCCGGGCCTCGTCGGGCACCGGCAGCCGCGTGCCGGCGACGGCCAGTTCGCCGTCGTGCACCTCGGCGTCGACCAGGTTCATCGGGGTGGAGCCGATGAATCCGGCGACGAAGGTGTTGGCGGGGCGGCGGAACACTTCGGTGGGGGTGCCGACCTGGCGGATCCGGCCGCCCTCCATGACGGCGATCCGGTCCGCGAGGGCGAGTGCCTCGGCCTGGTCGTGGGTGACGAAGACGGTGGTGACGCCCAGTTCGCGTTGCAACCGCTTGAGGAAGGTGCGCGCCTCCAGTCGCAGCCGGGCGTCGAGGTTGGACAGGGGTTCGTCGAGGAGGAAGACCTGCGGGTGGCAGGCCATCGCCCGGGCGAGCGCGACGCGCTGCTGCTGGCCGCCGGAGAGCTGCCCCGGGCGGCGCTGCAGCAGCGCGGTGAGGCCCAGCTCGTCGGCGGTCTCGGCGGCCTTCTCGCCGCGGCTGCGGCGGTCCATCTTCTTGATCCGCAGCGGGTAGGCGATGTTGTCCTGCACCGTCATGTGCGGGAAGAGCGCGTAGTCCTGGAAGACCATCGCCACGTCCCGCTTGCCGGGGGGCAGGTTGGTGACGTTGCGGCCGCCGATGTGCACGTTGCCGCCGGAGGCGACCTCCAGCCCGGCGATGGTGCGCAGCAGGGTCGTCTTGCCGCAGCCGGACGGACCGAGCAGCGCGAAGAACTCGCCGTCGGCGATCTCCAGGTCGAGGGCGTCCAGGGCCCGCACCCCGTTGGGGTAGACCTTGGTCAGCTCGCGCATCGTGATGGCGGACATCAGCGCTTGATCCCTCCGTGGAAGCGGAACCCGTACCGGCTGCTGACGAAGACGAACATGAGCGCCACCGGCAGCGAGTAGAGCAGCGAGAACGTGGAGAGCAACCGCAGGTCGGCTTGGCCGCCCTCGGTGTAGAGGGTGTACATGATCACCGCGGCGGGGGCCTTGTCCGGGCTCCGCAGCAGCAGGAACGGCACCAGGAAGTTGCCCCACACGTTCGCCACCGCCCACACGCCGACGGTGGCCAGCCCGGGCCGGACCAGCGGCACCACGATGTGCCGCATGATCTGCAGCGGGCTGGCGCCGAAGACCCGCGCCGACTCCTCGTAGGACGTCGGCGTGGAGTCCATGAAGTCCTTGAGGATGAAGATCGCCGCGGGCAGCAGCCCACCGCTGAGGATCAGGATGACGCCGAGCCGCGAGTCGATCAGGTTGAGCCGGAAGGCCAACTCGAACAGCGGCACCATGGTGGCCGTGCCGGTCACGATCGAGGAGAGCAGCAGCAGCCCGTAGAGCAGCGCGTCGCGGCCGGGCACCCGGACCCGGCTCAGCGCGTACGCGGCGAGCGCCGCGAACGTCACCACCAGCGCCGCGGTGCCGGCGGCCAGGTAGACCGAGTTGCGCAGCGAGCTGAGCGCGTACGGGTTGTCCAGCAGGGCGCGGAAGTTGTCGAGGGTGAACTGCGGCAGCGACGCGGTGACCGTCGGGGTGTCGTCGAACGGGGCGGTCGTCAGCCAGAGCAGCGGCAGCGCGAAGAACCCGAGGACGGCGCAGAGGAAGACGTAGCGCCCGATCTGGGCCAGCAGGTGGCGCACGGCGATGGTGGGGCCCTCGCCGGCCGGGTCGGTGGCCGGCGCGGGCGGCGTGCGGGTCGCGGTGCTCACGCCTTCTCCTTCCGGCGGCCCAGCATGCGCAGGTAGACCAGCGCGATGACCAGGTTGATCAGCAGCATGATGAACGAGATCGCGGCGCCGAAGCCCAGTTCGCCGCCGGAGAGAGCAACCTTGTAGACGTAGACCGGCAGGATCTCCGAGCGCTGCTCGGGGCCGCCGGCGGTGATGAGGAACGGCGCGAAGTCGTTGAACGTCCACAGGCTGATCAGCAGCAGGTTGGTCAGCACGTGCCCGCGGATGCGGGGGAAGACCACGTCGCGCAGCTGCTGCCAGGTCGACGCGCCGGCCAGCCGGGCGGTCTCCAGGTGCGAGCGGGGGACGTTCTCCAGCGCGGCGGCGTAGAGCATCATCGAGAACGCGGTGCCACGCCAGGTGTTGAAGATGATGATCGACAGCATCGGGTGGTCGAGCAGCCAGGCCGTCCCGGGGATGCCGAGCAGCGCGTTGAGGGTGCCGGCGTCCCGGTCAAGCAGGGCGATCCAGAGGAAGGCGACCACCGAGCTGGGCAGGATCCAGGAGAGCAGGACGAAGGCCTCGACCACCCGGCGCAGCGGGCCGCTGCGGTCGCGCAGCGCGAAGGCGATGGCGAACCCGAGCCCGGCCTGACCGATGACCGCCGAGCCGAGGACGAACTGCAGGGTCAGCACCAGCGAGGTGCGGAACCGCTCGTCGCCCAGGGCCCGGGTGTAGTTGTCCAAGCCGACGATCTGAGGGTTGGCGGCGGCCAGGCCGGTCAGCCGGTAGTTGGTGAGGCCCAGGTAGATCGTCCAGACGGCCGGCACCACGAGGAAGAGCAGGATGAGCACCATGCTCGGGACGAGGAACCCGGTGGCCCGGGCCCGGCCGAGCCCGGCGGCGTCGGGGGCCGGGGAGGCGCCCGTGACCGGGCGCGCTCCCTCGACCATCTCGTCAGGAGGTGACGTTACCCGGGCCACCGACGAACCCTTCGACCTTCTTCTGGTACGCGCTGGCCGTCGCGTCGACGGCCTTGCCGGACGCCGCGTCGGCGGTGGCCTCCTGCAGCGCCAGGGAGACCTGCGGGTAGACCGCCAGCGGCGGCCGGTACGCGGTGATCGGCAGCACCTTCTCGGCGACGAAGTTCAGCATCGGGTCGGCGGCGAGGACCTCCTTGTTGACGTCCGTCCGGGCGGTGATCCGGGCGGCGCCGGCGAGTTCGGCCTTGACCGCCTCCGCCGAGTGCATGAACGCCAGCAGCTCCCAGGCCTGGGAGGGGAACTTGGAGTTGGGGTTGAGCGCCCGCACGCCGCCGCCGGACATGCTGACGAAGTCCTGCCCGCGGATGCCGGCGCCGGGCTGCTTGGCCGGGATCAGCGCGTAGCCGACGGTGGTGTCCCGGTCGGCCATCTTGGCGATGCCGTCCTTCGGGTTGATGACGCTGCGCCAGAAATAGTCACCCTCGGCCAGGATGCCGATCTTGCCGGCGGCGAACTCCGCGAAGGACTTGTCGCGTCCCTTCGCCTCCTGCTGGAGCTTCGGGTCGCCCAGCCCACCCCCGTAGACCTTCGTGTAGAAGTCCAGCACGTCCTTGACCGGCTGGTTGCCGCCCGCCCACTTGCCGTCGGCCCAGATCTCGCCGCCGGCGCCGACCAGCAGCGGCAGGGCGCCCTGCATCGAGGTGGCCTCGCCCATCGCGGTGCCGGCGTTGATCTGGATCGGGGTCACCCCCGGCAGCGCCTTGAGCTTGGCGCCGGCGTCGAGGATCTCCTGCCAGCTCTTCGGCTGCCAGTCCGCCGGCAGGCCGGCCTGGGCGAAGAGCTTCTTGTTGTAGTAGAGGACCCGGCCGTCGGTGCCGAGCGGGATGGCGTAGCGCTTGTCCTCGAAGGAGCCGAGGCCCTGCACGGTCTCCGGGATCTGCGACCATCCCTCCCAGGAGTCGACCTGGTCGCCGGCCACCTCGGACAGCGGCTTGAGGTATCCGGCCTGGACGAACTCGCCCACCCAGATGCCGTCCACGGCGATGACGTCGGCGCCGCCCTTGGACCGTAGGTCCAGGGCCAGCTTGGTCTTGTACTGCTCGTCATCGACGCCGCTGGGCACGAACGTCACCTTCGCGGTGACGCCCTTGGCCTTCTGCGCCTCGACGAACCGGGGGATGACCCACTTCTCGATCCACTCCGCCCCGGCGGAGTTCTTGCCGCCGACGATGGCGTTGGCGGAGATGGTGAGGGTGATGTTCTTGGCGTCCTTGCCCGCGGGCTCGGACGAGTCGCCGCACGCGGTGGCGGCGAGGGCTACGGCGGTGAACGCGGCGAGCACTCCCGCTGCGCGTCTCGGCTTGGCTGACATGGGCTGCTTCCCTTCGCAAGGAGGAACTTCGAAGAGACTTGCGGGTCGCCGGCCGGCCGCACGTCCGCCGCCGACGGTGCTTGCGGCCACAATGTCATGACAGCCTGATGACGTAAATACCTGTCACTGAAATGAGCGCGAAACATTCACCGTCACCGCTCGGCGACGGTCACCTCAAGGGAGTAACGACTGGCCCGGTAGATGTGCGCGCCGTGTTCCACGTAGCGGCCCTGGTCGTCGTGCGCGGTGCGGGTCATGGTGAGCAACGGCGCGCCCCGCCGCTCGCCGAGCATCTGCGCCTCCGCCGCGGTCGCCGCCCGCGCGCCGATCCGCTGGTGGGCACCGCGGATGCGCATGCCGCCGGCGCGCAGGATCGCGTACAGGCCCTTGGCCTGCAACGCGTCCATGCTGAGCCGGACCAGGTCGGCCGGGAGCCAGTTCTCCATCAGCGCCAAGGGTTCGGAGTCGGAGAACCGCAACCGGCGCAGGTGCTGCACCTCGCTGCCGGCCGGCACACCGAGCGCGGTGGCGACGTCGGCCGGGCACGCCACAGTGGCCAGTTCGAGCACCGAGGTCGACGGCTGCTGGCCGGCGCGCAGCAGATCGTCATGCAGGCTCGTCAGCTCCACCGCCCGCCGCACCTCGCCCCGCACCACCTGGGTGCCCACCCCGCGGCGGCGCACGATCAGTCCCTTGTCGACCAGGTGCTGGATCGCTTGTCGCACGGTGGGGCGGGACAACCCGAGCCGGTCGGCGAGTTGCAGCTCGCTGTCCAGCCGGTCGCCCGGCGACAGGTCCCCGCGCTGGATCGCCGCGGCGAACTGCTGCGCGACCTGGAAGTAGAGCGGGACCGGGCTGCTCCGGTCGACCGCGATCTCGGGGCCGGCCACGGCACCTCCTCGCTGGGGACGCGCGGAATCTCGGGGGCACGATGATGGGCGCCACTGTACCGAAGTGGTCACCGACCGCAGAGGTAGATGTCATGACAATACATTGACAGAACTCATAGCGCGCTGCTCCAATCAGGGACAGGGCTGGCGGGCACGGCGTCGCCGGCCGAGACGAAGGACGCCGCATGCTCGATGTGCTCACCATCGGCCGGGTCGGGGTGGACATCTATCCGTTGCAGATCGGCACGCCGCTGGCCGAGGTCGAGACGTTCGGCAAGTTCCTCGGCGGCAGTCCCACCAATGTGGCCGTCGCCGCGAGCCGCCAGGGCCTGCGGGCCGGCGTGATCACCCGCACCGGCGCCGACGCGTTCGGCGACTACGTGCACCGGGCGCTGCGCGACTTCGGCGTCGACGACAGCCAGGTCCACCCGGTCGACGGACTGCCCACCCCGGTGACCTTCTGCGAGATCTTCCCGCCGGACAACTTCCCGCTCTGGTTCTACCGCACCCCGACCGCCCCCGACCTGCAGATCCGCCCCGAGGAACTCGACGCCGACGCGATCGCCGCGGCCCGCGTCTTCTGGCTCACCGGCACCGGCCTGTGCCAGCAGCCGAGCCGGGACGCCCACGCGGCCGCGCTGGCCGTCCGCGGCGGGCGCCCGCACACCGTGCTCGACCTGGACTACCGGCCGATGTTCTGGCCCGACCCGGCGGCGGCCACCGCCGCGATCGCCGAGGCGCTGCCGCAGGTCACCGTGACGGTCGGCAACCTCGACGAGGTGGAGATCGCCGTCGGCACCCGCGACCCCGAGC
>NZ_JAMOKF010000320.1 GCF_023656545.1 Micromonospora phytophila
GCTGGAGGGGGCCGACCGGCAGCCGGCGGCCGAGGAGCGGCAGCGGGAGCTGGAGGGGGCCGACCGGCAGCCGGCGGCCGAGGAGCGGCAGCGGGAGCTGGGGGGCGCCGACCGGCAGCCGGCGCCCGAGGAGCGGCAGCCTGGCGGCGTCGACCGGGCGGCACGCTCGGGGCAGCGCGACGTGGGTGCCTGACTGTCGCCTTTCGGGTGGTCCGGCGGGTCGGCGGGCGGCCGGTTTGGCGACGGCCCGCAGGCGGGCGTACACTTTCTGATCGGCGCACAGCGTCCACTCCGGCATGCCCGCCCTGCGCTTCGGGGGGAGTCGGAGCCGCGGCTGGCGCGGGTTTCTGATCTTGATCAGTGACCCGTGTAAGACGTTGTGGGCCGCCCGGAGGAACCGACGTCAGGACAGCGGAGGACATGCCGAAAAAAGACGGAGCCATTGAGATCGAGGGTCGGGTCATCGAGCCCCTGCCGAACGCTATGTTCCGGGTGGAGCTCGCGAACGGCCACAAGGTGCTGGCTCACATCAGCGGCAAGATGCGGCAGCACTACATCCGCATCCTGCCGGAGGACCGGGTCGTCGTCGAACTCTCGCCGTACGACCTGACCCGCGGGCGCATCGTCTACCGCTACAAGTAATCCTGACGGCGGCCGGGTCGTCCCCGTGTCCGTCTTCGACGTCCGGTGTCGCGCCTCGTCGCGTCGTCGGGCCAGATGGGAAGTAAGGCAACCGTGAAGGTCAAGCCGAGCGTCAAGAGGATCTGCAACAAGTGCCGGGTTATCCGCCGGCACGGCCGGGTCATGGTCATCTGCACCGACCCGCGCCACAAGCAGCGCCAGGGCTGAACCAGTCCCACCGGTCGTGACACGGCCGGTCGGAACGGTCCGGGCCGCAGATCCAGGCAGCACATCACCAGCTCGTTCCAGCCGCGAGCGGTACGCAGTGCGTACTCAATCGTGGTTGACCCCCGGTCGGAGGCCGGGGCCCGCTCGGGCACGACCGATCCCGGTCGCCGGCGCTGACAGCGTCGGAAAGACGGGACGGCCGGTAGCGGGGTGGGACGGGTCCACACCTCCGCACAACATCACGAGGAGTACGCCCGCACATGGCACGTCTAGTCGGCGTAGACCTCCCCCGCGAGAAGCGGATGGAGATCGCGCTCACCTACATCTTCGGGGTCGGTCGCACCCGCGCCCTGGAGACGCTCGCCGCTACCGGCATCTCGCCGGACACGCGCGTTCGGGACCTCACGGATGAGGAGCTGGTCCAGCTCCGCAACCACATCGAGGGCAACTACAAGGTTGAAGGCGACCTGCGCCGCGAGGTCGCCGCTGACATCCGCCGCAAGGTCGAGATCGGCTGCTACGCCGGCATCCGGCACCGCCGGGGCCTGCCCGTGCGTGGCCAGCGGACCAAGACCAACGCGCGGACCCGGAAGGGCCCGAAGCGGACCGTCGCCGGCAAGAAGAAGCCCGGCAAGAAGTAACTAGGAGCGCACAGACTTATGCCACCGAAGGCTCGTGCCGGAGCCGCCGTCAAGAAGGTCCGGCGCAAGGAACGCAAGAACGTCGCCCACGGGCAGGCGCACATCAAGAGCACCTTCAACAACACCATCGTGTCGATCACCGACCCGACCGGTGCGGTCATCTCCTGGGCCTCTTCCGGCCAGGTGGGCTTCAAGGGCTCCCGCAAGTCGACCCCGTTCGCCGCGCAGCTCGCCGCCGAGGCCGCCGCGCGTCGGGCGATGGAGCACGGCATGCGCAAGGTCGACGTGTTCGTCAAGGGCCCCGGCTCCGGCCGGGAGACCGCCATCCGTTCGCTGCAGGCCGTGGGCCTCGAGGTCGGGCAGATCGCCGACGTCACCCCGCAGCCGCACAACGGATGCCGTCCGCCGAAGCGTCGCCGGGTCTGAGAGGTTAGAGAGAGATGGCTCGTTACACCGGTGCTGACTGCCGCCGTTGCCGGCGGGAGAAGATGAAGCTGTTCCTCAAGGGCAGCAAGTGCGATGGTCCGAAGTGCCCGTTCGAGTCCCGGCCGTTCCCGCCCGGGCAGCACGGCCGCGGCCGCACGAAGGAGACGGAGTACCTGCTCCAGCTCCGTGAGAAGCAGAAGGCCCGTCGTGTCTACGGCGTGCTGGAGAAGCAGTTCCGCGGCTACTACGAAGAGGCCGTGAGCAAGAAGGCCAAGACCGGTGAGGTTCTCCTGCAGATCCTCGAGTCGCGGCTGGACAACGTGGTCTACCGGGCCGGCTACGCCGGTTCCCGGGACATGGCCCGCCAGCTTGTCAAGCACGGTCACTTCATCGTGAACGGCAAGAAGGTCGACATCCCGTCGTACCGCGTCAAGGAGCACGACATCGTCGAGGTCCGGGGCAAGAGCAAGGAGCTCACCCCGTTCCTGGTGGCGCAGGCGCAGGCCGGTTCGCGGTCGGTGCCGGCCTGGCTGGAGGCGATCCCCAGCCAGATGAAGATCCTCGTGCACTCGCTCCCGGCCCGCCAGGTGATTGACACCCAGGTCCAGGAGCAGCTGATCGTCGAGCTCTACTCCAAGTAGTCAGGGCTCGTTGCGGTGGCCCGCCCCTCGGGGCGGGCCACCGGAACGGTTTGTGTCGTGGGCGTCATATAGCGGGCGTCCCGGAAGAGAAGAGAAAAAATGCTCATCAGCCAGCGACCGTCTCTCTCCGAAGAGTCGATCAACGAGACCCGCTCCCGGTTCACCATCGAGCCGCTGGAGCCGGGCTTCGGTTACACCCTGGGCAACTCGCTGCGGCGCACGCTGCTGTCGTCGATCCCGGGTGCGGCCGTGACCTCGATCAAGATCGATGGTGTGCTGCACGAGTTCACCACGATCCCCGGGGTCAAGGAGGACGTGGTCGAGCTCGTCATGAACATCAAGGAGCTCTGCGTCAGCTCCGAGCACGACGAGCCGGTCAGCATGTACCTGCGCAAGCAGGGCCCGGGCGACGTGACCGCGGGTGACATCCAGCCGCCGGCCGGCGTCTCGGTGCACAACCCGGACCTGAAGCTCGCCACCCTCAACGGCAAGGGCCGGCTCGACATGGAGCTGACCGTCGAGCGGGGTCGTGGCTACGTCACGGCGGCGCAGAACAAGCAGGCCGGCGCCGAGATCGGCCGGATCCCGGTCGACTCGATCTACTCTCCGGTGCTGAAGGTGACCTACCGCGTCGAGGCGACCCGCGTCGAGCAGCGCACCGACTTCGACCGGCTGATCATCGACGTCGAGACCAAGGCGTCGATGGGGCCGCGTACCGCGCTGGCCTCCGCCGGTTCGACGCTGGTGGAGCTCTTCGGGCTGGCCCGGGAGCTGGACGAGACCGCCGAGGGCATCGACATCGGGCCGTCCCCGCAGGACGCGCAGCTGGCGGCGGACCTGGCGCTGCCGATCGAGGAGCTGGACCTGACCGTCCGCTCCTACAACTGCCTCAAGCGCGAGGGCATCAACACCGTTGGTGAGCTCATCGGGCGTACCGAGGCCGACCTCCTCGACATCCGCAACTTCGGCCAGAAGTCGATCGACGAGGTCAAGATGAAGCTCGCCGGGATGGGTCTGGGGCTGAAGGACTCGGCTCCGAACTTCGACCCGGCGCACGTCGTGGACGCCTTCGGTGAGGCCGACTACGACACCGACGACTACCGCGAGACCGAGCAGCTCTAGTCCGCGCTGCCGCCACATTTGAGGAGCACCAAGCATGCCCACGCCCACCAAGGGCCCCCGCCTCGGCGGCAGCCCCGCGCACGAGCGGCTGATGCTGGCCAACCTGGCCACCGCGCTGTTCCAGCACGGCAAGATCCAGACCACCGAGACGAAGGCCCGGCGGCTGCGTCCGCTGGCCGAGCAGCTCATCACCAAGGCCAAGCGCGGCGATCTGGCCGCGCGGCGGCGGGTGCTGGGCGTCGTCAAGGACAAGGACGTGGTCTACTCCCTGTTCGACCAGATCGCGCCGCGGTACGCCAACCGCAACGGTGGCTACACCCGGATCGTGAAGACCGGTTCGCGCAAGGGTGACAACGCGCCGATGGCGGTCATCGAGCTGGTCGAGGAGCTTCAGGTCGCCGAGCCGAAGGCGAACAAGAAGACCGCGGCCCGCAAGGCCGCCCAGCAGGACAAGGTCGAGGCCCTGGCCCCCGCCGAGGAGACCCCGGAGTCGAACTCGTCGGACCAGGACTCCGAGCCGCCGGTGTCGGTGTCCGGTGACACCGACGCCGCCCGCGAGGACAGCGACGAGGCCAACGAGAACAAGGCCTGAGCACAGGCACCATCGTCGGGCCCGGTATCCCTTCCCTGGGGTGCCGGGCCCGACGGCGTGAACGGGAGGTACGAGGTGGACGAGCGGACCCGGCTGCGGCTGGACGTCTCGTACGACGGCACGGACTTCTCCGGGTGGGCCGCCCAGCCGACCCGGCGCACCGTCGCCGGGGTGCTGACCGAGACGCTGGACGTGGTCCTCGGCGCGGGCACGGCGACCGGGCTGACCGTGGCCGGACGCACCGACGCCGGGGTGCACGCCACCGGCCAGGTCTGCCACCTCGACCTGCCGAGCGCGGTCTGGCGGGAGCACGACGGCCGGCTGCTGCGCCGGCTGGCCCGGCTGCTCCCCACCGACGTGCGGGTGCGCGCGATGACCGAGGTGCCCGCCGACTTCGACGCCCGCTTCTCGGCGACCTTCCGCCGCTACGAGTACCGGGTGACCGACGCCCCGTTCGGCGCCGAGCCGCTGCGTCGCCACGAGATCCTGGCCTGGCCGAGGCCGTTGGACCTCGACGCCCTGAACGCCGCCGCGGCTGGCCTGGTGGGGGAGCACGACTTCGCCGCGTACTGCCGGCGCAAGGAGAACGCCACCACCCTGCGCGAGGTGACCCGGCTCGACTGGCGACGGGACCCGGACGGGATCCTGGTCGCCACCGTGCAGGCCGACGCCTTCTGCCAGGCGATGGTGCGCAGCCTGGTCGGCGCGATGCTGGTCGCCGGGGACGGGCGCCGGCCCGTCGAGTGGCCGGCCGGACTGCTCACCCGCCGGGAACGCTCCAGCGAGGTGACCGTCGCCCCGGCGCACGGGCTGACCCTGGTCGCGGTCGGCTACCCCGACGACCCGGCCGGGTACGCCCACCGCGCCGAGCTCACCCGGCGGCTGCGCGTCCCGCTGGAGGGCTGACCGCCCGCGCGGGCCGCACGGTGACCGGTTGGCGCCACGACACCCGTGCCGGGAGGGACGCGCCGCGAGGGCTCTGCGAGCGAGGGTCGTGCGGCGGTTGCGCCAGCGAGCGCCGGACCGGGACGGGGGCCGGAGACACGGGCGGGTGCGCGGCCGCCCGGCCGCCCGGCCACGCACCCGCTCCGTCCGCCTCCGGGTCACTCTCCCGGCAGCTCGCCGCCGTCCTGCGTCCCGGCGTCGTTCGAGGCCTCCGTCGTCGGCTGGCCGGCCACCCCGCCGTCGGCGCGGCGCTCCAGGACCCCCCGGTTGAGGTGCAGCTCGATCATGTCGAAGAGGATCTCGCGGACCTTGGTGTCGCCGGCCCTGATCGTCGCGCCGTCGGTGCGGGCGACCACCGCGTAGGCGAGGTAGTGGCCGCGCACCTGCCAGCCGACCCGGGCCGGGGCGGTGGTGATCGCCTCGCTCCCGTCGCCGGCCGCCATGCCCCGGAACCGGCCCTGCCGCTCGTCGAGCATCTGCCGGATCCGCTCCCGGGCGCGTTCGGCGCTGGCCCGGTCGGTCAGGTTGAACAACCCGGTGGTGACGAGGTGGTCGCCGTCGGGCGTGCGCAGGGTCGCCCGGACCACCTGGTTGCAGCCGAGGCGGACCAGCAGGTCGGCGACCTCCCCGGTGACGGCCACCGGGCAACTGCCGCTGGACTGGGTCTTCAGCACCCGGTACGCGGGCTGCCCGTCGGCGACCACGAGCTGCTTGCCGGGGAAGAGCTCTCGGCTGGTCAGCGGCGCCTGGTCGGTGTCCCGGGAGTCGAGGTCCTGCGCGTCGGGTGCGGCGGACTGCGCCACCTCGGGTTCGCGGGTCGGGGTGGCCTGCGGGTCGGCGCCGCGCTCGGCGAGCAGGGCGGCTGCGCCGAAGCCGCAGAGCGCGAGCAGCACGAGCACCGCCGCGCCGCCGACCAGCACCCGCCACAGTCGACCGCCGCCGCCGCTGCGCGCTCGGGGCGGGTCGAGCGGTGGGGGCGGGTCGAAGAGCGCGGGCGCCG
>NZ_JAMOKF010000321.1 GCF_023656545.1 Micromonospora phytophila
CCGGCCGCTGGAGCCGCCGTCGTCGCCGACGGTGACCACCGCGGTGATGTCCAGGTCGATCTCGGGGGCGCAGCGGCGCAACGCCCGCAGCGAGGCGGACAGCCCGTGCCCTCCCCCGAAGGCGACCACCTTCGTCGCCGTCATTCCCGCCCCAGGTCCCGGTGCTGGGCGTTGGCGGCGAGACCGGAGTGGCGCAGCCGGGCGGACAGTTCCTCGGCGATGGCCACGCTGCGGTGCTTGCCGCCGGTGCAGCCCACCGCCACGGTCAGGTACCGCTTGCCCTCCCGCTCGAAGCCGGTGGTGGTGGCGTTGACCAGGTCGGCGTAGGAGGCGACGAAGGCGTCCGCGCCCTCCTGGCCCAGCACGTACGAGCTGACCGCCTCCTCCCGCCCGGTGTGCTCGCGCAGCTCCGGCACCCAGTACGGGTTGGGCAGGAACCGGGCGTCGAGCACGAAGTCGGCGTCCGGCGGCAGGCCGTACTTGAAGCCGAAGGAGAGCACGGTGACCCGCAGCCGGCGGGCGTCCTCGCCGCCGAAGAGCTCCTCGACGCGCCGGCGGAGCTGGTTGACGTTCAGGTGGCTGGTGTCGATGATCACGTCCGCCTGGTCGCGGGCCTCCTCCAGCAGGCCCCGCTCGACCGCGATGCCGTCGGCGAGCCGCCCGTCGCCCTGCAACGGGTGCGAACGCCGGACGCTCTCGAAGCGCCGGATCAGCACCTCGTCGTCGGCGTCGACGAAGACGACCCGGGGCGAGAAGCCGCGGTCCTTCAACTCCCGGATCGCCCCGGCAAGATCGGTGGAGAAGGCGCGCGAGCGCACGTCCAGCACCATCGCCGTGCGCCGGGCCGCCCCGCCCGCCTTGAACGCGAGCTCGGCCATGTCGAGCATGAGCGCCTGGGGAAGGTTGTCCACCACGTAGTAGCCGACGTTCTCCAGGGCCCGGGCCACCGTGCTGCGGCCCCCGCCGGAGAGCCCGGTGACCACCACCAGGGTCGTCTCCGACTCCGTCGGGGCCGGCTGTCCCCCCGTGGGTCCGATCCGGTCCTCGGCCGTACGCGCCTCGCTCACCCGCTACCCCCAAGCCATGGCGCCGCGGTCGTTTCCTGCCGACCGCGCACTGGTCAGTCAGCGACTCTATCCCGCGCGGCCCGGTAGGTCGGCGTACGCCCGCCCCGGCGGGGGACGTGGGCGGCGGACCGGTCGTGCTCCCGACAGTCGCAGACCTTGATGACGATCAGTAGCCGTCA
The DNA here is from genome assembly GCF_023656545.1 of Micromonospora phytophila. Classification (GTDB taxonomy): domain Bacteria; phylum Actinomycetota; class Actinomycetes; order Mycobacteriales; family Micromonosporaceae; genus Micromonospora; species Micromonospora phytophila. The sequence goes on from NZ_JAMOKF010000321.1 coordinate 1,247, forward strand.
ATACCCTCTCTGTGATCGCCCCAGGTGGCGGCCGGAGAGTGGGAGGGTGCGAATGCACGATCTGGCGGAGAAGAACAAATACGTCGGTTTCCTGTTCATGAGGATCAGTCCGGAGTACTTCGCCCTGGGCCGGGAGGGCATCCACGAGGTGTCCGCCGAGCACGCCCGGGACCTGGGCCGCTTCGCCAAGCAGCTCACCCACGTGGTCTGCACCGGCGTCAACGGCAGGTACGACCAGGTGACCATGGTCGAGGCGGACACCCTGGAGGAGATCAACGCGGCGGCCACCGCGTTCCGGATGGGGAGCAAGGCCCGCTACATCGAGATCGTCGACATTGTGGTGGGGATGAAGGCCCCGCCGCGCGGGCTGGCCAACCGGTCCGTCCAGCCCGGCTGACCGCGTACCCCCGGCGGGCCTGCCACTAGGGCCGGCCGGGGTGGGCAGCCCACCCGCGGCCACCCCGGTCCGCGGGGGTGGCCGCCGGCCCCGGCGGGTCGGCGGCGCCCGGGTGTCGGCAGCGGCTCGTAGACTCCCCGGATGGCTTCCCCCACCGACCTGCGTACCGACGACGCGCTGGGCGTGCTGCGCCGGGTGTTCGGCTACGACGCCTTCCGCGGCTTCCAGCAGGAGGTCATCGACCACGTGGTGGCCGGCGGCGACGCCCTGGTGCTGATGCCGACCGGTGGTGGCAAGTCGCTGTGCTACCAGATCCCCGCGCTGGTTCGCGACGGCGTGGCCGTGGTCGTCTCCCCGCTGATCGCGCTGATGCAGGACCAGGTCGACGCGCTGACCGCCGTCGGCGTCCGCGCCGGCTTCCTCAACTCGACCCAGGACCTCGACGCCCGCCGCACGGTGGAGCGGGCGTTCGTCGCCGGTGGGCTGGACCTGCTCTATCTCGCCCCCGAGGCGCTGGGCACCCGGGCGGTGCAGCAGCTGCTCGACCGGGGAAGGATCGGCCTGTTCGCGATCGACGAGGCGCACTGCGTGTCGCAGTGGGGGCACGACTTCCGCCCCGACTACCTCGCCCTGTCGATGCTGCACGAACGCTGGCCGGACGTGCCACGGATCGCGCTCACCGCCACCGCGACCAGCGCCACCCGCACCGAGATCGCCACCCGGCTCAAGCTCACCGACGCCCGGCACTTCGTCGCCAGCTTCGACCGGCCCAACATCCAGTACCGCATCGTGCCCAAGCGGGAGCCGCGCAAGCAGCTGCTCAGCCTGCTGCGCGACGAACACCCCGGCGACGCCGGCATCGTCTACTGCCTCTCCCGCGCCTCGGTGGACAAGACCGCCGAGTTCCTCACCGCCAACGGCATCGCCGCCCTGCCCTACCACGCCGGCCTGGACTCCGCGACCCGCGCGGCCAACCAGCAGCGCTTCCTGCGCGACGAGGGCCTCGTGATGGTCGCGACCATCGCCTTCGGCATGGGCATCGACAAGCCGGACGTCCGGTTCGTCGCCCACCTCGACCTGCCGAAGTCCGTCGAGGGCTACTACCAGGAGACCGGCCGCGCCGGCCGCGACGGGCTGCCGTCGACGGCCTGGCTGGCGTACGGGCTCCAGGACGTCGTGCAGCAGCGCAAGATGATCGAGACCTCCGACGGGGACCTGGCGCACCGGCGCAACCTCGCCGCCCACCTCGACGCGATGCTCGCGCTCTGCGAGACGGTGCGCTGCCGCCGGGCCCAGTTGCTCGACTACTTCGGCGAGAGTGCCACGGCCGCCTGCGGCAACTGCGACACCTGCCTCACCCCGCCGGAGTCCTGGGACGGCACCGTCGCGGCGCAGAAGCTGCTCTCCACCGTCTTCCGGCTCGACCGGGAACGCAACCAGCGCTTCGGCGCCGGGCACTGCGTCGACATCCTGCTCGGCCGGACGACCGAGAAGATCACCCAGCACGGCCACGACTCGCTGACCGTCTTCGGCATCGGCGGCGAGCTGCGCGAGGCCGAGTGGCGCGGTGTGGTCCGCCAACTGCTCGCCGAGGGGCTGCTCGCGGTCGAGGGCGACTACGGCACGCTGGCGCTCACCGAGGCCAGCGCCGAGGTGCTGGGCCGCCGCCGCACGGTGACGTTGCGCCGGGAGCCGGAGCGGCCCGCGTCCACCCGGTCGGCCAAGCCGCGCGGCGCGGCCACGGTGGTCGCCGAGCTGGCCCCGGAGGCCGCGTCGCTGTTCGACCGACTGCGTACCTGGCGGGCGGCGAGCGCCAAGGAGCAGGGCGTGCCGGCGTACGTGATCTTCCACGACGCGACGCTGCGGCAGATCGCCACCGAGGCGCCGGGGTCGCTGGCGGAGCTGTCCCGGATCAACGGCGTCGGGGAGAACAAGCTCGCCAAGTACGGCGAGCAGATCCTCACCGTGCTGGCCGAGCAGTCCTGACCGCCGGCGCGGTCAGTCGGCCGCGGGAGTCTTCTGACCGGCGCCCGTCAGCGCGGCGAGGATCGCCTCGGCGGTGCGTTTCCCGACGCCGGGCACCTCGGTGATCTCCTCGACGCTGGCCGCGGAGAGCCGCTTCAGCGAGCCGAAGTGCCGCAGCAGCGCCTTGCGCCGCACCTCCCCCAGGCCGGGAACGTTGTCCAGCGCCGACTCGGTCATCCGCTTGGAGCGCCGCTGCCGGTGGAAGGTGATGGCGAAGCGGTGTGCCTCGTCGCGGACCCGTTGCAGCAGGTAGAGCCCCTCCGAGGTGCGCGGCAGGATGACCGGGAACTCGTCGTCGGGCAGCCAGACCTCCTCCAGTCGCTTGGCCAACCCGCAGAGCGCCACGTCGTCGATGCCCAGCTCCGCGAGGGCCTGGGCCGCCGCCGCGACCTGCGGCGCGCCGCCGTCGACCACCACCAGCTGCGGCGGGTACGCGAACCTGCGTGGCCGCCCGGTGGTCGGGTCGACCAGGGCGCCGATGCGGGGTTCGTCGGCGCCGGCCTGCCCCGCCGGAGCGTCGGGGTCGTCGGCCGGCTCCACGCCCGCCTCACCGGTCTCCGCCCGGGCGTCGAGGTAGCGGGCGAAGCGGCGGCGCAGCACCTCGGACATCGCCGAGAGGTCGTCGGTGGCGCCCCGGATGATGAAGCGGCGGTATTCGCTCTTGCGGGGCAGCCCGTCCTCGAAGACGACCATGCTGGCCACCACGTCGGTGCCCTGGATCTGGGAGATGTCGAAGCACTCGATACGCAGCGGCGAGGTGCGCATGTCGAGCGCCTCGGTGATCTCGTCGAGCGCCTTGCTCCGGGTCGTCAGGTCGCCGGCGCGGCGCAGCTTGTGCCGGGCCAGCGCGTCCCTGGCGTTGCGTTCCACCGTCTCCAGCAGCGACTTCTTGTCGCCGCGCTGCGGCACCCGCAGCGACACCCGGCTGCCCCGGTGGGTGGAGAGCCAGTCGGCCAGCGCGTCGGCGTCGGCGGGCAGCTCGGGGACCAGCAGTTCCCGGGGCACGTCGGCTTCGCCCTGCTCACCGCCGTAGACCTGGGTGCAGAAGTGGTGCACCAGGTCGCCGGTGCTGAGTTCCTCGGTCTTCTCCACCACCCAGCCGCGCTGGCCGCGCACCCGGCCGTCACGGACGTGGAAGACCTGCACGGCCGCCTCCAGCGGGTCGTCGGCGAACGCGACCACGTCGGCGTCGGTGCCGTCGCCGAGCACGACCGTCTGCTTCTCCATCGCCCGCCGCAGCGCGGCCACGTCGTCGCGCAGCTTGGCGGCCCGCTCGAACTCCAACTGCTCGCTCGCGTCGGTCATCTCGCGTTCGAGCCGGCGGACCATGGTGTCGGTGCGCCCGGCCATGAACTCGCAGAAGGCGTCGACGATGTCGCGGTGCTGCTCGGCGGAGACGCTGCCGACGCAGGGCGCCGAGCACTTGCCGATGTAGCCCAGCAGGCAGGGGCGGCCCACCTGGCCGGCCCGCTTGAATACCCCGGCGGAGCAGGTGCGGGCGGGGAAGACCCGCAGCAGCAGGTCGAGCGTCTCGCGGATCGCCCAGGCGTGCGAGTAGGGCCCGAAGTAGCGCACCCCCTTGCGCTTGGCGCCCCGCATCACCTGCAACCGGGGGAACTCCTCGTCGAGGGTGACCGCCAGGTAGGGGTACGACTTGTCGTCGCGGTAGCGGACGTTGAAGCGCGGGTCGTACTGCTTGATCCAGGTGTATTCGAGCTGGAGCGCCTCGACCTCGGTGCCGACCGTGACCCAGTCCACCGACTCGGCGGTGGTGACCATCTGCTGGGTGCGCTGGTGCAGCCCCCACAGGTCGGCGAAGTAGGAGTTGAGCCGGCTGCGCAGGTTCTTCGCCTTGCCGACGTAGATCACCCGGCCGGTGCCGTCGCGGAAGCGGTAGACCCCCGGTGACTCCGGGATGGTGCCGGGTGCGGGACGGTAGGTCGAGGGGTCAGCCACGGCAGCAAGCCTAGCCCGGACCACCGACACCCCCGGACGACTCGATGCGTCGGGCGGAGCAGGGCCGTGACGCCCGCCGGGGGCACGCTGACGCCAGCCGGTGGGCCCCGGATCGAGGCACTCACGCCAGCCGGTGGCCCGGTCGGCCACCGGCCGCGGTCGGTCGGCTCAGGCCAACGAGATCCGGTCGCCGGTGACCTTGATCGGCTTGGTCGCGAGGGGCTTGGTGGCCGGGCCGCCCTTGACCGAGCCGTCCTCGATTGAGAACTTGCTGAAGTGGCAGGTGCAGTTGATGGTGCCGCCGTCGACGTTCGACACCGGGCAGCCCTGGTGGGTGCAGATCGGGTCGAAGCCCTTGAACTCCCCCGCCCGGGGCTGGGTGATCACGATCCCCTGAGCGGCGAAGACCGCACCGCCGCCGACCGGGATGTCGGTGGTGCGGGCCAGCGACTGCGCGCCCTCCCGGTCACCGCCGCCGGCGTCGCCGCTGCTGGTGACCGCCGGGCCGCCGCTGGTCGGGGCAGCGCCGGCGCCGGAGTCGTCACTGCCGCAGGCGGACAGGACCACGGCCGCGCCGAGCGCGCCCGCG
>NZ_JAMOKF010000032.1 GCF_023656545.1 Micromonospora phytophila
CGACGCCCGACTCGTCGTCGGCCTCGCCCGCGCGGCCGCGGCCCGCTCCGCGCGCATCCTGCCCCGGTGCCGGGCCGTCGACCTGCACCGCGACGGCGCCACCATCGAGGACACCCGCACCGGAAGCCGGCTGCACATCTCCGCCCGCGCCGTGGTCAACGCCACCGGCGTCTGGGCGGGCGACCTCACCTCGCACGTCCGGCTACGCCCGTCGCGGGGCACGCACATCGTCCTGTCCGCCGCCCGCCTGGGCGGGCTCTGGACGGGGCTGACGATCCCCGTGCCCGGCGAGTTCACCCGGTACGTCTTCGCCCTGCCCCAGACCGACGGCCTGGTCTACGCCGGCCTGACCGACGAGGCGCTGGACGGACCCGTCCCCGATGTGCCGGAACCCACCGCGGCCGACATTGCATTCCTGCTCGACGTGCTCAACAGTGTCCTCGACGCGCCCCTGCGACCCGCCGACGTCCTCGGCGCGTACGCCGGGCTCCGCCCACTGCTGGCCGACGGCGACTCCCGAACCGCCGACATCTCCCGACGACACGCGGTCATCGACGACCCGGACGGCATCATCAGCGTCGTCGGCGGCAAGCTCACCACCTACCGCCGCATGGCGCAGGACGCCGTCGACACCGCGGTACGCGCGCGTCGGCTCACCGCCGGCCCCTGCCGCACCCGGCGGCTTCCACTCCCCGGGGCCGCCAGCAGCGCGCAGCTGGCCCGGGTGCAGGCGCCCCGCCGACTCGTCCAGCGCTACGGCACCGAGGCGGTCGACGTCCTCGCCGGGGCGCCGGCCGAACTCCGCCGGCCAATCGGGCCCGACATCCCCGTCACCGGGGCCGAGCTGCTCTGGGCCGCCCAGCACGAACTCGCGCTCACCGTCGACGATCTGCTCGACCGGCGTACCCGCATCGGACTCGTCCCGGCGCACCGAGAGGCCGCACTGCCTGTGGCGCGCGACATCCTCGCCCTGGTCGCGCAGGGGTGACCGCGCGGATCGTGAGTCCGAGGAGAGCGCCGGTCGAACGCGAAGCCAGTCCGGCGCGGGTGCGTGCCGGGGCGGTCAAATCAGCTCAGCGCGTGGAAGCCAGCCCAGGAAGCGGCGCCGCCACGTCACACCCATGCCCGTCACCAGATCCTTGCCTGCCTGGGCCACGAGTGTGCAAGTGACATCGGCGCACGGCTGGACGTTGCACCAGGCCCGCCCACTACGCCGCCATGACCTTGCGTAGATCACGGACGGCGTCGAAGGCCGAGTTGACATCCTCGGCGGCTTCCTGCCACAGGTCGCGCCATTCGGAGTCCGCGGCCATGATCCGGTCGAGGGCCCTCACCGCCAGCGTCGCCAAGTCGTCGGGCAGATCAAGCCGTTCGCCGTCACGCAGGAAGTCCGGCGCGTAAGGGTAGGTGATCGGCCGGCGGGTGGGCCGCGGGCTTCTCCGTGAGCGGGCCGCATACTTCCAGCTCATGCAAAAGGGGTACAGCAGCCGCGAAGCCGCCAAGATCGTCGGTGTGCACTACCGAACCGCACGATGCTGGCGCAACGGCCGAGCCCCAACAAAAAAGTAGCCCGGGTCGCCAGCGTGCAATGCGCCGGTAACCCGGGCTTCGTTGTCTTCCCGGTACCTCAGCGAGGCCGAGCGCATCCACATCGCCGACGTGCCTGCCCAGTTCGCTGGCGATGGTTCGCAGCGACGCCTTCTCTCGGCGACCCCGCCACGATCAGCCGCCCCGGACGCCCGGTACAAGACAGGCTTTCCGATCCCAGGGTTGGACTGGCCGGCCCGCTCTCACCTCATCCGGGTGGTGCCGGATCACCCGCCGCCATTTCACCATGTGTAGGCGGAGGCAGGAACAGGAGATGCGGATGGTAAGCCCGACATCAAGGTTCTTCGACACTCTCAATCGTCGCGGGCACGAGGACATTCTCGCGGGGATCGAGGGCACAGTGCGCTTCGATCTCGCACACGACGGCGACGTCGAGCACTGGACTGTCGTCATCCGGCACGGCGGGCTTCGCGTGACCCCAGAGTGGCGCGAGGCGGACTGCGTGGTGCAGACGACACAAGGTCTGTTTGACGGATTTGCCTGCGGCACGACCAACCCATGGTCGGCGTGGTTGCGCTACCAGATCCGCATCCGCGGGAAGTTCATCCTGTTCAGCTTTTTTGCACGGCTTTTTCCCGGCCCGCCGGATGCCCGCCATCCGCGTACCCTCTCTGCGGAAGGGGCGGCTCCATGAGCGAAGACACGGTGCGGATCCTGGACGGCAATGTGTTCGTCGTCTCCGACCGGCAGGGCAACCTGCACCCCTCGTCTACGTTTCCCGTAGGTTACTTTGCCTTCGACACCCGCTTCCTGTCTACGTGGAACCTGACAATCAACGGCGAGCGCCTACAAACGCTGTCGATAGACAATGTTCATTACCATGAAACGCGCTTCTTCCTCGTGCCCGGCGCACCCAGTCATTACGTCGACGCAGACCTGTCGATCATTCGCCATCAGGCGGTAACCCGCAGTTTCGAGGACCGGGTGACCGTCTTCAACCACCGAGGCAGGCCGGCAAAGATCACCATTCGTATCGAGGCGGGCAATGACTTCGCAGACATCTTCGAGATCAAGGACGTACGACAGAAGAAGGGCCGGCGCTACCAGCGGGTGGAAGACGGTCGACTGCGTCTGGGCTACCTGCGAGACACTTTTCGGCGAGAGACCCTCATCTCGAGTACCGCGCCCGCCGAGGTCGACGAGCGGGGCCTGACATTCAACCTCTTGATCGAACCCCATGGCACGTGGCAGACGGTCCTGCACATCGAAGCGCTGGGGGACGGAGTCGACCTGCGCGCCAGCCTGCAGGGCGAACAGCACCCACGCCCGGAGGTGCGGCGGGAGATCGACGAATGGCTCGAGCGCATCCCTCGCCTGAGCAGCGACAGCGAGGCCCTTACAACGACCTACCGCCGCAGCGTCACCGACCTCGCGGCGCTCCGGTTCGTGGCCTTGACCGCCCGAGGGCAGAGCATGCCCGCAGCCGGGCTTCCCTGGTTCATGACGATCTTCGGTCGAGACAGCATCCTCACCAGTCTCCAAACCCTCCCGTTCACGTCGGACCTCGCCGCTACCACGCTCCGCCTTCTCGGCAACTTCCAGGGCCGCAGACTGGACGACTTCCGCGAGGAGGAACCGGGCAAGATACTGCACGAACTCCGCTACGGCGAAAGTGCCGCGTTCGAGGAACAGCCGCACTCCCCGTACTACGGCAGTGCCGACGCCACACCGCTGTACGTCGTGCTGCTCGACGAGTACGAACGATGGACCGGCGATGGCGAGCTTGTCCAGCAGCTTGAGTACTTCACACGCTGCGCCCTGGACTGGATCGACCAGTACGGCGACGTCATGGGCAACGGATACATCTGGTACCAACGGCGGAACGAGGAAACGGGCCTGGAGAACCAGTGTTGGAAGGATTCCTGGGACGGAATCTCATACCGCGACGGCCGGCTGCCAGGCTTCCCTCGCGCGACCTGCGAAATTCAGGGCTACGCCTATGACGCCAAGATGCGCGGCGCGCGCCTGGCCCGGCAGTTCTGGAACGACGACGCCTACGCCTCCCGGCTGGAACGGGAGGCCGCCGAGCTCAAGCGCCGGTTCAATCGGGACTTCTGGCTGCCTGATGAGGGGTACTACGCTGTTGCCCTGGACCGTGACGGCACCGCCGTCGACTCATTGACCTCGAACATCGGTCATCTGCTGTGGAGCGGCATCGTCGAACCGGACCGTGCGTCGAAGGTCGTCGAGCACCTACTCGGACCGCGTCTGTTCACCGGTTGGGGCATCCGCACCCTGGCCGAGGGCAACGACCGCTTCAACCCCGTCGGATACCACGTCGGCACCGTCTGGCCGTTTGACAACTCCTTCATCGCCTGGGGCTTGCGGCGATACGGCTTCGCGGAGGAAGCCGCCCGGCTCGCCGAGGGGATGATCGAGGCGGCGGCGTACCTCGACGGCAGACTCCCAGAAGCCTTCGCCGGATACCAGCGGGACCTGACGCACTACCCGGTGCAGTATCCGACCGCCTGTAGTCCCCAGGCATGGTCCACCGGCACCCCGTTGCTCCTACTGCGCACGCTGCTCGGCATGGAGCCAAGCGACGGACAGTTGTCAACCAATCCCGTGCTACCCGCCAGGATCCAACGTATCGAACTGGTGGACGTTCCCGGGCGCTGGGGCGTCGCCAGCGCGGCGGGACGTCATGGGTAGCGGCCGGACAAGCGGCGGACTGCTCGACCCGTTCAATTCCGCGGCCGCGATCGCCCGGCCGATTCGGCCTCGGGAACTGAGTCCGGTGGAGGTGGGTCGAGAGTTACCTAGTGCCTCGTCATGCAGCGTTGAACGGGTAATCCGGGTGGCGGATCGTGGAGTTGATCGCGAACCGGTTTTCGGTCGGGCGCGTTGGTTGCGCCAGCGGATGTAGTCGCCGATCGCGGCGTCCTGCTCGGCGTGGCTGCGGTGGTCGGTGCCGTTGAGGGCGAAGTACCGCACGGCGGCGAACTCGGCCTCGATCCAGTTCAGCCAGGATGCGTAGGTCGGGAGGAACACCAGTTCCACCTGGTTGGTCGCGCACCAGGCGCGGACCTCGGGGTGCTTGTGCGGCGAGAAGTTGTCGCAGATCAGGTACAGCTTCTCGGTGGGCCAGCGGCGGCGCAGGGTCTTGAGAAAGTCGAGGAACTCCCGCCAGCGTTTGCGGTCGCGGATGCGGTAGTGCAGTTTCCCGGTGCTCAGGTCGAGGGCGGCGATCATGTGCCGCACGCCGTGGTCGCGGGTGTAGGTGGCCCGCAGCCGTACCGGCTGGCCCTGGGGTCGCCAGGCGCGGCCGGGGCGGGGTTGCAGGTTCAACGGCCCGAACTCGTCCACGCACAGGCACAGGCTCACCGAGCGCGCCGGCCACTGCCGCAGGACCCGACCGTCGGCGGGCGGGTGGTCGTAGAGGTCCAGGATGCGGCGCATCTTCGGCGTGAAGTCGGGGGTCGGTGCTGGCCTTCCACGTCTTGGTGGCCTGCCACGACACCCCGCGCTCGTGCAGGACCCGCCGGACGGTCTCGACGCTGGTCGCCGTGACGTAGCCGGCCTCGATCAGGTAGTCACGCAGCTTGGCAAGTGACCAGCAGGAGAACGGTCGGCCGAGGAAGCGGGGGTGGCACCGGGCGATGACGCAGATCCAGTCCCGGGTCTGCTCCCAGGACCGTCACCGCGGTCGCCGCCGGATCGGGCAGGCCTCTGACCAGCCGTATCAGGGTGTCACGGCCCACGGTCACCCCGACAGCGGCAGCCAGCCGAGCGCCGGCACGCCCGGCCAACGCGAGCCCGATCCGGGTGAGCAGTTCCCGCAGCCCCGGGGTGAGCCGGGCATGCGGAGCGGTCAATACGTCGACCTGCTCGACGAAGGTCACCGCTGCGGTTGTCGCAGCGGAACCGTCGCACCCGCACCTGAAGGAGCACAGCTACCCCGGCAACCGTGACGTCGCGTAATCGCCGCAGATAATGTCCCTGAACGCGGCTCGACGGCTGCCAACATCTACCGCACCGCGCCGTCGCTGATCGGACCCGGGCGCAGAGCACGACGGCCTGCTGGCGCTGCTCAACGCTATCGATTAGCAAACCGGACATGTGCGGCAGCAACTGCTCCACAAGCGACCACGCCAGACATGATCAACGGGAGCCACCTCGAACGCCGCAGCAGATGGCGGGCCTCGGCCAGACGGCCATGGTTGAAGCGGTGACACGGGCCGCGACCCAACGGACTTCACGCGCGAGCCCACATCGTCGCGCTTACCGGAGCCGGCCGATCCGCGACTCGCAGGTAATGGCTCATGGCGATGTCGTGAGCGGAGATGCGTCTGTCGGGTTGCGGGCCGTGATGTAGCGGTGGATGGTCGGTCCGAGCCAGGCGATGATGGCGTCGCGATCCAGTTCGGTGATCGGGCCGATTCCCAGGACATAACGGGACAGCGCGAGGCCCAGCATCTGGGTGGCAACCAGTCCAGCCCTGGTAGGAACCTGAGCGCGGTCGTCACACAGCTCCGCGAGCAGCGGGGCGAGCTGGTCTGCGAAGACTGCCCGTATCCGTTCAGCCGCGGCGGCGTGCGTGACCGCTGTGCGGAGAAGGGCGAGAAGTGTGTCGTCGCCCTCCCACCGGTCGAGGAAGTGGCCCACGAGGGCCCAACCCGCCTCGGCATGGGCGATCGAACGCGAGTCAGGCAGCTGCAGGTCGAACTCCGCGGCTGCGGCGAACAGCTTCTCCTTGCTGTTGAAATACCGGATGACCATCGATGGGTCGATGCGTGCGTCGGAGGCGATCGCCCGGATGGTGGCCCGTTCATAACCATCGGCGGCGAAACGCTCGCGTGCCGCATCTCGGATCGCGGCACGGGTGGCATCTGAGCGCCGCCGGTGTGTCTCAGCCATGACGTAAGCTTAAGCCAACAGCTGTTGACACGTCGACCATGGCCACATACCGTTGCCAACGGTTGTTGGCAATACTTGTGGGCGTGCAAGGTGACGGGCATTCTTGACCTGCCCTTGGTGGTGGCTCTGGTGCTTCGATTTGCGGGAGCAGCGAGACGCCTTGGGCCAGGATGCAGTGATCGTCACAAGGAACATGAAGGATCCGAGCGAGGCAGTCGTGCTTTTCCGGTTCGATGACATGGAACGCGTCCGTGTCGCCTTCTTCAATCACCACCTGCGTGGCGGTGGCTCCACGTTGTTCAGCGGCAACTCGCCGTGCCACCCCGACGTCCGGCTCGTGGGATAGCCAGCGGCACGGGGGAAGGCGCCCGGCTGACTCTCACGGACCTGAGCCTGCCTCGCCTGAAGGGCTAGCGGTTTCCGCGAGGGCGGTGGACCACTTGTCGGACCAGCGAATCAAGGGGCGCAGGGCATGGTATGCCTCATGGCCCAGCGGCGTGAGGGTGTAGCTGGCGTCGGTGAGCTGTTCGACGATGCGGGCGTCGGCGAGTTCGGTCAATCGCTGACGTAAAACGCTGGATGACATGTCTTCGCAGCGTCGTTGCAGGGCACGGAAGCCGAGCGCAGAGTCGCGCAACTCCCAGACGATGCGGAGGCTCCAACGCCGCCCGAACAGATCGAGCGCAGCCATCAGGGGCCGACCAGTGGCGGAACCCCGGACGGACCGCCCCGGTCGTGGCGCCATCATCATCATCGAATCCGTTCTCGTGACCGCTGGCGCTTCGAATACCGACACATTACCGTTGCCTGGGATCGCTTTGCAATCAGAAGCACGAGACGGAGGTGTTGCGCGTGACCGCGCTCCTGACCCCGCTGTGCGGCCACCTGGGGATCGACCTGCCGGTCGTTCAGGCGCCGGTCGGCTCAGCGGCCTCGCCCGAACTGGTCGCGGCTGTGGCCGAAGCCGGCGGACTGGGCATGCTTGCGTTGACCTGGCGCACCGACGCCCAAGCGCGGGAACAGATTCAGCAAGTCAGGCGGCTGACGACGCGTCCGTTCGGCGCGAATCTCGTGTTGGACTTCCCGGTCGCCAGCAGGTTGGCCGTCTGCCTGGAGCAGGCCGTGCCGATCATCTCAACCTTCTGGGGGGACCCCGCCACCGTGCACGAGCCCATCCACGCCGCCGGCGCGCTGCATCTGCACACCGTCGGCAGCGTGGCTGAAGCGCGCCGCGCGGTCGACGCCGGAGTTGACGTGGTCGTCGCGCAGGGATGGGAGGCCGGCGGTCACATACGCGGCCAGGTCGCCACGATGACGTTGGTTCCCGCGGTGGTGGACGCAATCGCCCCGGTGCCGGTGATCGCCGCGGGAGGCATCGCGGACGGGCGCGGCCTCGCCGCGGCACTGGCGTTGGGCGCCCAGGCCGGCTGGCTCGGCACCCGATTCCTGACCGCCGTCGAGGCGCACACGCACGAGCTGTACCGGCGCCGCCTGATCGACGCCGCAGCGGTCGATGCGGTTCACACCCGCTGCTTCGACGGTGGCTGGCCCGGCGCGCCGCACCGAGCGCTACGGAACCCCACGATTGCCCGATGGGAGGCCGCCGGCTCGCCGGCCGCGCCCGCTCGGCCCGGCGAGGGCGATGTCATCGCCACGAATGCAGCGGGAGGCGCCCACAGGCGATACGAGGATCTGATACCGCTGCCCGGCATGAGCGGAGCCCTGGACGAGATGGCGATGTACGCCGGCCAGTCGGTCGAACTCGTGCGGGACGCGCTGCCCGCGGCGCAGATCGTACGAGCGATCGCCAGCCAAGCGGCCGACATCGTCGAGCCCCGTCCGCCGCACCGGTAGCCCGGCTGCCGCCGGTCGACAGCTCGGCCAACCACGCCGAGGCGCAGACGGCTCGACGGGCCGGCGCGCGGCACCGTTGACGATTCTAGATTCGAAGCGCATACTGATTCGAATATAGAAGCGCTCTGGAGGTGCCCCGATGTCGCGCATCACGCCGCTGACCACACCGTACTCTCCGGAGACAGCGGCCGCGCTGCACAAGTGGATGCCGCCAGACGTGGACCATGACCCGCTGGTGCTTTTCCGGGTCCTGCACCGCAACCCGGACCTGGCGTCCCGGATGCGCGTGCTGGGAGGGGGCCTGTTGGCGCATGGCGCACTGTCGGCGCTGGACCGCGAGATCGTCATCGCTCGCGTGTGCGCGCTGTGCCATTGCGAGTACGAGTGGGGTGTCCACGCCACTGTCTTCGCCAACGCAGTCGGCCTGACCGCTGACCAACTTCACGCCACAGTGCGCGGAACCGCTGACGATCCAGTCTGGCCCCCCCGCCATAGAGCGCTGGTTCGAGCGGTCGACGAACTGCACGACACCGCGCACCTGTCCCAGCCGACGTGGGATGCCTTGCAGCGGCAGTACGACGCGTCACAACTGCTCGAGTTCCTCGTGCTGGCCGGCTGGTATCGAACCATCAGCTATCTGGCCAATGGTCTGCGCCTCGACAACGAGCCATGGGCCGCCCCCTTCCCCGGCCACAGCGCCTGACGCCTGCCCGGCCTTAGACGACGTGCGCCGCTTATCGAGGTCTGCGTCGTGGGCGAGAAGTTCTTGCACGACGTCGGTATATCCCCAGGCCGCCGCAGCGCATAGGGGCGCGTTCCCTCCTGGCCGTGCCCGCTTTCGGTGTCCGGCATAGCGCCGGCGGCAAGAAGAAGCCGCACGAGATCGACCGCGCCGTGCACGGATGCCTGGTAGAGCGGGATCGTGCCCTCGCGGTCGGCCGCGTTGGGGTCCGCTCCGACGCGCAGGAGGGCGCTGGCGACCGTTGCGTCTTCGCGGAGCACCGCCTCCATCAGGCGCTTGGCGAGTTTCTTTCGCTGTCGCTTGTTCACGGTCTTCAGGGTAGGCAAGTCCTGCAGCTCAGCGGGTGGCACCGTCAGAGCCACTCGTGGATCGCGACGACGTGGAGTGTGGCCTGCTAGCGCACGGCGAGTTTGTCGAACCTGGTGGCCACTGCCCGGTGGCGTTTGAGTTGGTTGATGCCGCACTCGACGGCGTGACGCTGCCGGTAGGTGTGGGGGTCGAAGGTCGGTGGCCGGCCGCCCTTGGACCCCTTCTTGTGCCGGTTGGCGGCCTGGCCGATCTTGATCGGGATCGTGGCCGGGATGCCACGCCGGCGCAGTTCCGCCCGATTGCCGCAGGAGCTGTAGGCCTTGTCGGCAAGGACCCGGTCGGGTCGGGTGCGGGGTCGACCGCCCTCGGGGCGGGGAACCCGGATACGCGCCAGGACCCGGGTGAACTGCGGGCTGTCGCCGCGTTGCCCGCCGGTCAGCAGTATCGCGAGGGGTTTGCGGCCTTGCTCGCAGGCCAGGTGCAGCTTGTTGGGTCAGCCGCCCCGCGACCGGCCCAGGGCGTGATCAGCGGGCTCGTCATCGACCCCGCCGGGTGGCTCCTTCTGCCGCTCCGGTTGGGTGCGGGCGCCGGCGGCGTGCTGATGCGCCCGTGCGATGGTCGAGTCGACGCTGACGTCCCAGCCGATCAGACCTGCTGCGTCGGCGCGGGTCTGCAGTCCGGTGACGATCCGCTGCCACACCCCGGAGCGTTGCCAGCGTCGGAACAGCCCGTAGATCGTCTGCCAGGGCCCGTAGCATTCCGGCACGTCCCGCCAGGGCGAGCCCACCCGGACCCGCCACCGGATCCCGTCGATGAGCTGCCTTTTACTCCACTTCGGCGGCCGACCTGGCTTCTTACCCCTCGGCAGCAGCGGCGCAGGCGCCGCCCACTGAGCGTCGGTCAGGTCGTGTCGCCTCGTCACCGGTATGGTGGCCACGAGGTCTCCGGTTTCAGGTTCTGCTTGGTCGCTGAACCATCTACCGGAGGCCTCACTGCGTATCGATCACCGACACGCCCACGACCCTGATCAGGGCCAACCGCCAGCCTCGCGTTGGGAGCTTGACGGCACCGATTCCATTCGCCGCCAGCGGATGTCCGGCGCGCCACGCGAAGACGCCGGCTGGTTCATTCATGGTGATCGACGCTGACGGTCGGCGTGACGGTCACGGAGGCACTCAACGAGTTGGCGATATAGCAGTACGCGTGCGCGTCCTGAACGAGCTTCTCTACCAGGGCGACGTCAGTGCGTGCCGCGACCAGGATCTGTGGCGCCAAGGTGATCTCGGTGATCCGCATCGGCGATGCGTTGCCCGGCATGGAGCCGACCGCGTCATCCTCGTAGGAGAGAACATCCACTCCCTGTCTCGCGGCGACTGCCAGGAACGAGAGAAGCTGGCATGAGCTGACCGCCATGACGAGCAATTGCTCGGGATTGACCCGCGCCGGGTCACCGAGAAATTTCGGGTCCGCGCTCAGTGGAATCTCCACCTGGGACGGTGGTGCCACGGCTCGCATGGACCGGGAGTAGTGCCGGTATCCGGCGCCGGTCGATCCGTCCCACACCAGGTGGGATTCGTACGTGTGTGTCATCAGTGGTTCTCCTCACGGCGAGGTGGGCGACCGCTGCGGCGGGTCCCGTTCATTGGGTGACCAGCCCGAGCGTGAGCGAGGCGACGGCCAGGAGAAGAAACCCGACCGCCAGGCCGAACTGTGGTGAGTAGTCGGCTGCGAGGAGGTGAGTGTGGACAGCGCACACGAAGAACAGGGTGAGGCCGATTCCGGCAGCGATGCCGATCACCGGTGCGCCGAGCAGGCCGACCAGCAGGCCGACCGCGCCAGCTGTCTTCAGGGTTCCGATCGGAAAGGTGAGCCATGACTCAGGCACCCTCGCCTTGGCCATGCCCGGGCGAATCGGCTTGAAGTGGAGCAGGGCGGCCACGCCCGAGAAGGCGTTGGCGGCGATGGTCAGGAGGGTGACGCTGACGTAGGCGGTGGACACGGGAACTCCAAACGGTGTGTTGAGCATATCTCGTAGGCGATTGCCTGTCGGTTGAGAGTCGCCAGCGGGGGCTAAACCCCCGCTGACGACCTTGGTTGAGGGTGATTACAGGGATCGACCGGAGCCGACCCCTTTAGCCGAGAACCCACCTCGATAAGCGGCCCGGCGAGTTCAGGCGGCACGGCGGCCCGCCTTGATCTGCGCGGCGATGTCCGTAGCGCGCCGGGCCTGGTAGCGAGCGGCTTCAAGCGCGGTTTCGTCGGGGAGTTTTCCCTGGCTGGCGACGAACGATGTGCCGTACGGATTACCGGTCTGGAACTGGATGGGATCGGTGTAGCCGGGCGGCACCATGATGCCGCCCCAGTGGTAGAAGACCTGGGCCATTGAGAGCAAGGTGCTCTCCTGTCCGCCATGGATCGTGGCCGTGGCGGTAAAGCTGCTGTAGACCTTGTCGGCGAGCTTGCCTTGCTGCCATAGCGGTCCAGTGGTGTCGATGAACTGCTTGAGTTGGCTGGCCATGGTTCCGTAGCGGGTGGGGGTCCCGAAGAGCACCACGTCTGCCCAGTCCAAGTCGGCCAGGGTGGCCTCGGGGATGCCGGCGCTCTGTTCACTGTGCGCTTGCCACTCAGGGTTGCTGGCGATCGCCGCAGCTGGGGCGAGTTCGGCGACCCGCCGAAGCCGGGTTGTGGCCCCCGCCTTCTCGGCGCCGTCGACCGAGGCCTGCGCGAGCGCGTGTACGGTGCCGGTGGCGCTGTAGTAGATCACTGCGACATGGACGTTGTTGTGCACGGTTGTGATCCTTCCTCTGCATTGATGTGTCTGTACGAGTCGGGCGCCTGTGGGGTAGACGCGCCACGGCAGAGCGGGAGCAGCGCGATCACACCCAGCCCTGCGGCAGCGACCAATGCGGTGCGCATGCCCAGGGCGGTGTATCCGGACAATGCCCACACGGCGGTGGCCAACCCCGGCCCCAGCGAGAAGCCAAGTTGCCGAGCCAGGCTGGTAGTCGCTCCCGTGGTGGCGAGCAGCGCTGGGGGAGCCGTCGACATCGCTACTGTCTGGTTGGGACCGCTGAACAGCCCCGCGCCGCCGCCTACAATGGCCAGCCTCCAGGTCAGGTCGGCCGCGGCCCACTCCGGATTCAACGGGGTGAGCGTCAGGAGACCGACGACGAACACCGCAACTCCCAGCAAGGATGTTCGGCGTGCGTTCCAGACGTCGGCGATCACTCCCCCGACGGAAGCGAGGAGCAAGGCCGCCAGTGGGAAGGCCAGGATCGCGAGCCCAGCTGTCGTCGCGGACATGTTCAGCGTGTCCTGCAGGTAGAACGGGATCAAAAACATCAGTACGCCCACACCAGTGGTCTGGGCGACGAGCGCGAGGTGAGGCCCTGCCATCCCGGGGACCAGCAGCAGCCCTCTTGTGCTCTGGCTCGCACGCATACGCAGCCAGGCACGCAGCGGCGGAACTGCCGCGGCAGTGAGTACAAGCCATCCGAGCCCCCGGCTGGCCGAGAGTGCCAGACCGCCCAGCAGCGCGACCGCAGCTGCACAGAGGAGTGCCGCCCCGGCAACAAGGGACCGGTCGGGCCAGCGCAGCCGACCCTCCGCGGGTAGTTGCGCAAGACCGATGCCAATCACGGCCAGACCAACCGGCACGTTGATGTAGAACGTCCACGGCCACCCGAGGCTGTCGACCAACAGTCCGCCCAACGCCGGCCCGCTGACCCCGCCGAGCGGCCCCACGGTCGCCACCACACTCATCGCGCGTCCGCGAGCATCCGGTCGAACCGCCGCAGCGGCCAGGGCCGGACCAAGCGCAAACAGGACCGCCCCGAAGGACCCCTGCATCACCCGGGCGCCGATCAGCCAGCCGATGTTCGGGGCCAGTCCTGCGGCGATGCTGGCTAGCACGAACCCGCCGGCGGAGAAGACCAATGCCGGCCGCTTCCCCACCCGATCAAGCCACGTACCAGCCGGCAACGTCACGCCAACCAGCGGCAACAGGTATCCGAGCACCACCCATTCGGCCGCGGCCGGAGACACGTCGAAGTCCGCCCCGATATTGGGCAGTGCAATGCCCACGATGCTCATGTCCAACATCGCCATGAACACCGCAAGGCCCGCCGCGACCACCAGCCACCAACGATTGCGTTCCTGCTGGGCTGGCAGCTGCGGTGCGCACTGCCGGGTCACGCGAATGCCTCACAGCGCATCGCGCCGCGGTCGCCCCGCGGACGCGCTGCCACAAGGCGTGACCTCGGATCGATCCGCGCCCGCGTCATGAGCACCGTGCCGTAGTACATCGGCCCTCCAGGTGGTAGCCAGGCTCGCCGCGACAGCGCCAAACACTCCCGGTGCCGCTCGGGCCGATCACAGGAGCCCAGCAACCTGCAGGTGCTGGTCCCTCCATCGCATCGGCCGCCCGCGATCCTGGCACTCAACTTCACTCCTACTGCACTTCTCAAACTACAGTGCGCGTGTAGTAAAGTGCAAGGGATGAGTGCAGACCATGTGCAGTTAAGGATTGGGTGAGGTCATGACCGCGCCGATCGGTGTGCCGCAGAACACGCGTAGTCGTCGCACCCGGGAGGCTCTGCTCCAGGCCGCCCGGTCGCTTATCGAAGAGGACGGGTTCGACGTCATGACGTTGTCCGCGGTCGCCGACCGGGCGGGCGTCTCTCGTCGCGCGCTCTATCTGCACTTCGCCTCGCGATCGGAGTTGCTCACCACGCTGTACCGACATCTAGGCGAGGCGGAGGACCTGGCCACCTCGCTGGCGAAGGTGTGGGCGCAGAAAGACGCAGTCGGCGCGCTGGATGAGTGGGCGCGTCACATCGCCAGGTCGCACCCTAGGATCCTGACGATCAGCCGCGTCATTGAGCGCGCCCGCAACACAGACGAGGACGCCGCAGAGCTCTGGCATCTTACAATGCGCAACTGGCTGACGAGCTGTCGCCGGCTGGCCAACTGGCTGGACAAGGAGAACAGACTCGCTGACCCCTGGACCCCATCGGCGGCGGCCGACATGCTGTGGGCCCTGATGTCGTGGGACGTCACCGAACGGCTGATTGTCGACAGGCGCTGGTCACGCAAGACCCTCGGCTCGCACTATGCCGCGATGCTCCATGCAACCTTCGTTCGCGACAGTTCTCCTCATCAGTGAGGCGAACCGACGCGTTCGCGATCGAGCCAGCCGCCATGTCCGAGACGCGACAGCGGCGGCGACAAGCTTGTCTCCTAGCACAGTGACCTGGTCCGGCGGGGCCGAACTGAGCGACGATATCCAGCCGTCCGCTAGCCGCCCGGTCACTGCCAGCGCGCGGTCGCCGAACGTGCCGAGCCAGATGGGGATCCGGTGCTCGGGCCGAGGAGCCACGTCGGCGGAGTCGGTGTGGTAGACCCGTCCGGCATAGCTGAACCCCGGCTGCGACCACAAACCCCGGGCGATGGGGATGACATTCGCCATGCCGTCGACCTTTCGCCGCGCCGTGGGGACCGTCAGGCCGAACGCCCTGAACCCGGGGATGTGGCCGAGACCGTGCTGACCCACCTGCCGCGGTCCCATCTGTCTAGCGCTGGGCACCCGGGTCATCGTTGGTCAGAGCGGACAATCACAGTCGCGAGACGCTCATCCCGGCGGCACGGACAGTCCGCGACAATCGCGGCAAAGACCGCCACCGTCGACCAGTTGGGCTACGCGACGCGGCGCGTCGCAGATCGGACGCAGCTATGAACTTCGGTCAACACGCCCACCCGACGGCTATGCCGTTTCCGATCAGCATCGTCAACGCCTGCCTCCGCGACGGCCGTGGCGGCAGCCCAACAGCCGTCGTTGACGATTCCGCCCTGCCCACACGGACCGATGCCGAACGCAGCCGGGTGCCAGTCCTTTGCGGCACCTCGCATGCTGTCTTCGTGATCTCGCAGGATCCGCAGATTGCGCCTAGCGCACCGACGCATCACGACGGCCGCGCCGCGGCCGAGGAGTCCACCGTGGGTTTGCGCTTCTTCACCGCCAAGGGGGAACTGCCCGCCTGCGGCCACGGCACGATCGCCGCCGTGGCCTGCCTCGCCGAGCAGCGCCCGGGCCACCTGGGTGGCCAGGTCCGTCGAGCGGGAGCCGGCGACGCCGACGCTGGACAGGTGGACCTGCCGGCCGGTCGGGCCCTCGGCGAGCAGGTTGGCCAGTTGCCCGCCGATGGTCTCGTCGAGGCGTTCGACCCCGACGCCGAGGGCGGACGAGTCGCCGAGCAGCACCAGCCGCAGCGGTGGGGCCCCGGCCCGGCCGACCGTGGCGCGCAGGGCCAGCCCCAGCTCCGGTTGGGCGTACCGGCGGTGCCGGGCGACGAAGGCCTGACCGGCGAGGACGGCCGCGCCGCCGACCAGGGACACCGCCGCCGCCCGACCCAGTCGGCCGGCGACTCGCGCGGGGGAGGAGTGCTCGCTCATGCCGACGCCTCCCTGTGGCCCGCCACGACATGGGGAACTGCCGCGCTCTGCCCGATGGTTCGCTCGCTGCGCCCGCTCATGCCAGTCCCTCCACTGTGGGTGAGTCGGCGGCGGGGCCGGGTTGCGGCACCGCTCCGACACCGAAGAAGGCCCGTCGGCGCAGCTGCGCCCACCGGCCGGCCGGACCGTGGTCGCGCCCCCGGACCTGGGTGCCGCTGACCTCCGTGCCCGCGTGCCGGGCCGCCTCCTGGGCGGCCTCCGGCAGCGACCGTACGCCCTCGCCCCGGGCCAGGGTGGTGCGCCGCTCCTGCCCGGTGCCGAGCGCGGAGAGCACGGTCGGCAGCAGGGCGGCGGCGGCGACCGCGTAGCCCTCCGCCGAGGGGTGGAACCGGTCCCAGGCGAACATCCGGGTCGGCTCGGCCGCGAACCGGGGCCCGAGCAGGTCGCCGAGGGAGACCGTCCAGCCGCCGGCCTCGACCACGGCCACCGTCTGGGCGGCGGCCAGCTGCCGGCTCCAGCGGCGGGCCAGCCAGCGCAGCGGCGGCTGGATCGGCTCGATCGCGCCCAGGTCGGGGCAGGTGCCTACGACCACCTCGCAGCCGGCGGCGCGCAGCGCTCGGACCGCCTCGACCAGGTAGCGCACCGCCAGCGCGGGCGGAGTGCGGTTGGTCACATCGTTGCCGCCGATGAGGATCACCGCGACGTCGGGGTCGCACTCCAGCGCCGCCTCGACCTGGTGCCTCAGCACCGCCGAGATGGCGCCGACCACGGCGAACCGGTGCAGCCGGACGGGCCGTTGCAGCCGGCGCGACAGGCCGGTGGCGAGCAGCGCCCCGGGCGTCTCCCGGCGGCGGTGCACGCCGTAGCCGGCGGCTGAGGAGTCACCGAGCACGACCACGGTGACCGGTGGGCCGGGCAGCTTCGCGCCGTAGACCCCGTCACAGCGCGGCGGCGGCGCCTCGGCCATCGGGATCGTGCGCCGGGCCTGGCGGGCCTGCCCGATGAGCACGCCGCCGGTCGCCACCGCGGCCGCCGCGGTGGCGCCCGTGCCGATCGCCGCCAGGCGGGCGACCTGCCGGACGCGCTGCCAGCGCGAACCAACCGGGACGACGGAACCAGCGACCCCCATGAGGCGAGATTATCGCGCCGGCACGACAAACCGCTGTCGTCGTGTCGGCTCCCCGGTGCCTGGAAGACGACGTGTCTGGGTACCTGTTCCGGTGACCGGCCGGGGGGTTGCACCGGAACGTCACCCTGGCACCCGGAAGAGGGGCGGAAACGATGGGGAAGACTTTGAAGCGGAGCGCGGCGTTCAGCGCGCTGGCCCGGGCGCTCGCGACGGGGGCGCGGGGCGGCCCGTCGCTGGGGGCACGGCTGGCGGCGCTGCCCCGGATGATCCGGGCCACCGCCCGCGGCGAGTACGACGGCGGCCTCCGGCTGGCCCTGATGACGGCCGCCACGGCGTACATCGTCTCGCCGGTGGACCTGCTCCCGGAGATCCCGCTGGCGGTGTTCGGGCTGGCCGACGACGCGGTGATGATCACCTGGCTGGCCGGCAGCGTGCTCGCCGAGACCGAGCGGTTCCTGGAGTGGGAGGCACGCCGCCGCTCCGTCATCCCCGGGCGGGCGACCCTCTGACGGGACGTAGGCTGGGCATCGAATAAATGTCTGCCCGGCCGCCGTCGCCGGCGCCGCAACGAAGGGCACAACGAGGTGCAGTACTACGACAACGTCGTCGAGCTGATCGGCAACACCCCGCTGGTACGGCTGCGCAACGTCACCGAGGGCATCCAGGCCACCGTGCTGGCGAAGGTGGAATACCTCAACCCCGGTGGCTCGGTGAAGGACCGGATCGCGCTGCGGATGGTGGAGGACGCCGAGGCCGCGGGCATCCTGAAGCCGGGCGGCACCATCGTCGAGCCGACCAGCGGCAACACCGGCGTCGGGCTGGCCCTGGTGGCGCAGCTCAAGGGCTACAAGTGCGTCTTCGTCTGCCCTGACAAGGTCAGCCAGGACAAGCAGGACGTGCTGCGCGCGTACGGCGCCGAGGTGGTGGTCTGCCCGACCGCCGTCGCGCCGGAGGACCCGCGTTCCTACTACAACGTCTCCGACCGGCTGGCGCGGGAGATCCCCGGCGCCTGGAAGCCCAACCAGTACAGCAACCCGGCGAACCCGCGCTCGCACTACGAGACCACCGGCCCGGAGCTGTGGAAGCAG
This sequence comes from Micromonospora phytophila, assembly GCF_023656545.1. Lineage (GTDB taxonomy): Bacteria > Actinomycetota > Actinomycetes > Mycobacteriales > Micromonosporaceae > Micromonospora > Micromonospora phytophila. Next base: position 18,038 of record NZ_JAMOKF010000032.1, read on the forward strand.
ACCGGGGGTGGGCTCACCCACTTCGTGGCCGGCGTGGGCACCGGCGGCACCATCTCCGGCATCGGCCGCTACCTCAAGGAGGCCTCCGAGGGCCGGGTGCGGATCATCGGCGCGGACCCGGAGGGTTCGGTCTACTCCGGCGGCACCGGCCGGCCCTACCTGGTCGAGGGCGTCGGTGAGGACTTCTGGCCGGAGACCTACGACCAGGGCGTCGCAGACGAGATCATCGAGGTCTCCGACAAGGCGTCCTTCGAGATGACCCGGCGGCTGGCCCGCGAGGAGGGGATGCTGGTCGGCGGCTCCTGCGGCATGGCCGTGGTCGCCGCCCTCGAGGTGGCCCGCAAGGCCGGCCCGGACGACGTGGTCGTGGTCCTGCTGCCGGACAGCGGCAAGGGCTACCTCTCCAAGATCTTCAACGACGCCTGGATGGCCCGGTACGGCTTCCTGGACAACTCCGGCACCGAACCGACCGTCGCCGACGCGCTCGCCAGCAAGCCGGGTGGCCTGCCCGAGCTGGTACACGTGCACCCGACCGAGACCGTCCGCGACGCCATCGACTACATGCGCGAGTACGGGGTCTCCCAGCTCCCGGTGCTCAAGGCCGAGCCGCCGGTCGTCACCGGTGAGGTCGCCGGCTCGATCGCGGAGAGGGACCTGCTCGACGCGCTCTTCACCGGGCAGGCGCACCTGCACGACACCATCGAGCGGCACATGGGTGACCCGCTGCCGATGATCGGCGGCGGTCAGCCGGTGAGCGAGGCGGTCGGCCTGCTGGAGAAGTCCGACGCGGCGCTGGTGCTGGTCGACGGCAAGCCCAAGGGTGTGCTCACCCGCCAGGACCTGCTCGCCCACCTCGGCGCCCGCTGACCTCGCCGGTACGGCCGAAGGGCCCTGTCCGCCCCGGGGAGGGCCCTGGATGTCCGCGACGCTCTGGAACTTCGGTCCGGTCGGGAACCTGGTCTGGCAGCACTTCCCGGAAGGACGGGAAAGGATGGCGGAACTCGTCGTCGGTTCGATCGAGGACGCCCTCGACGACGATTCGCCGGAGCTGCCCGAGCAGTTCGAGTACATGATCCATGTGGTCGGGCCCCTGGTCCTGGACCGGATCGGGGTCCGGCACGTCGAGCCCGACCTGCTGGACCGGTTCTGCCGGTTCTGCCGGGACATGCTCGCCTACTCCGGTCCGGAGGTCTGGGAGGTCGAGCACAACCTCTACCACTACGTGGTCGAGAGCATCGACGGTCCCGCTCCGGTCGAGGTGCTGCTCCGGGCCGACGCCGAGATGGTGGCGGCGGTACGGGCCCGCTTTCCCGGCCTCTGGGCGGAACCGGCCGCGTGATCAGAGCAGGCGGGCGTAGCGCAGCTGCAGGACCGCCACTGGGCCAATGTGCTCGTTCCGGGACTGCCCGGTGGGCGTCCAGCCGCCGCGCTCGTAGAAGCGCCGGGCGACGGTGTTCTCCCGCAGCACCCACAGCACCGCCCGGGACCAGCCGCGCGACCGCATGGCGGCCAGCGCGTCGACCATCAGCTGCCGGCCGGTGCCCCGACCGCGTTCGGCCGGGTCGAGGTGGATGGCGTTGAGCAGGCCGGTCGCCGGGTCGCCCTCGTCGTCCGGGCCCAGGTAGCTGAAGCCGACCAGCCGGCCGTCGCGTTCGGCCACGGTCATCCGGTGCTCGTCGCGCTCCCACGTCCACCGCTCGACCCAGTACGCCCCCAACGCCTCCGACGTCGGGTCGGCCAGCGCCTCCGGCGGCAGGAACGACGAGTACGTCGCCACCCGGGAGCCCTGGTGCAGGGCACCCACCGCCATCAGGTCGTCGACGGTGGCGTGGCGGAGCGTGACGGTCACCCGGCCGAGGCTACCCGGCGGGCCGGGACCTGGATGGTCGTCAGGTCCTCGGCGATCACCAGGTCGCCGTCGAAGTGCGCGCGGGCCTCGTCGGCGAAGCTGCGCGGGTCGGCGTACCGCTGGGAAAAGTGGGTGAGCACGAGCCGGCGTACCCCCGACTCGGCCGCCACCCGCGCGGCCTGGGCCGCGGTGAGATGGCCGACCTCGGCGGCGAGCGCGGCCTCGGAGTCGAGGAAGGTCGACTCGATGACCAGCAGGTCGGCGTGCTCGGCGAGGGCGTACACCCCGTCGCAGAGGCCGGTGTCCATCACGAAGGCGAAGCGCTGCCCCGGCCGGGGGACGCTCACCTCGTCGCGGGTGACGCGGCGTCCGTCGAGGTCCAGGTGGCCGACGCGGATCAGCTCCCCGACCGCCGGCCCCGCGATGCCGTACGCGGACAGCTTCTTCGGCAGCATCCGGCAGCCGTCCGGCTCGACCAGCCGGTAACCGTACGTCTCGATGGGGTGTCGCAGGCGGCGGGCCTCCAGCGTGCCCACGCCGAGGGTGATCCGCTGCCCGTCCGCCTCGATCGGCTCGACGCGCAGCTCGGCGGTCTCGTGGAAGCTGGACGCGTGCCGGAGCCGGGCGAAGTACTCGGCGCCGCCAGCGGGGAAGTGCACCGCCACCGGGTGCGGCACCCGGTCCAGGGAGAGCCGCTGGATCGTGCCGGGCAGGCCGAGGCAGTGGTCGCCGTGGAAGTGGGTGACGCAGATCCGGGTCAGGTCGGTGACGGTGACGCCGGTGTGCAGCAGCTGCCGCTGGCTGCCCTCGCCCGGGTCGAAGAGGATCACCTCGTCGTCCCAGCGCAGCACGTACCCGTTGTGGTTGCGCTGCCGGGTCGGCGCCTGACTGGCCGTCCCGAGCACCACCAGCTCGCGCATCGACACGGTGTCTCTCGCTTCGGAAAGGGTCGACCCCCGGGGCTTCCGCGCTGGCGCGGGCCGGCTGGACTGGGCCGGCACCCCGGGGGTCGGGTGGCTGTCGTGGTTTCGCCGCACCGCTGCCACACGGTCTCGACGATGGTGCTGTGCCCGCCTCGCGGCGGACGAGTTTACTGTCGAGGACAGCGGCTAGCGGACAGCCACCTCACGAGTCCGATTGCTATACAAGTCTGGACCACCTCCTTTCCCGTGTACCGCCACGCTATCGAGATCCCCGCCGGCCCGGCAACGGATTTCGATCACAGGCCCGCCGGGAATGGTCGGCCGGCTCGCGGATGCTCGCGTCGGCGCCGTTCACCGGTGGCCATGCCCCGCACGTCCGCGCCCGCGTCCCGAGCCCCGCCGGCTCTGCCGGCCCGACCGGAGGCCGGACCGGCACCGGTCAGGAGGGCTCGGCGATGCCGATCGGGCCCTCGCGCGGGCCCTCCTCGTTGGCCGGCTGCACCGCCAGCGACGGGAAATCGGCCAGGTCGCCCTCCGGCTCGGCGTCCCACTCGGGGAAGACCAGGTCGCTCTGGAGGTAGAGGCAGAGCAGTTGGGTGAGGTGGCGCAGCCCGTCGAGGTGGGTGCGCTCGTGCCCGTGGGTGGCGTCCACGCCGAAGCCGAGCAGCGCCACCCGGGCGTGCGCGCCGGCCTCGACGGCCGCCGCCACGTCCGAGCGGTAGTACTCGAAGACGTCCCGGACCAGCTCCACCCCGTGGTCCTTCGCGATCGACGCGAGGTTGCGGGTGAGGTGGTAGTCGAACGGTCCCACCCCGTCGCCCATGGCCAGGGTGGCCGCGTCCTCCCGGGACTGCTGCCCGGGGGCGACCACCGCCGCGTCCACCGAGACGATCTCCGCGACGTCCGGGTCGAGCCCATGGGACGCCCCGTGCCCGATCTCCTCGGTGACGGTGACCAGCAGGTGCGCGGTGACCGCCGGGCGTACGCCGGCGTCGACCATCGCCTTGAACGCGGTCAGCACCGCGGCCACGCCGGCCTTGTCGTCCAGGTGCCGGGACTTGACGTACCCGCTCGGAGTGATCGTCGGGTTGGGCAGGAACGCCACGAAGTCGCCGGCGTCGATGCCGAGCGCACGCAGGCCGGCGATGTCCTCCACCGGCTCGTCGACCCGGACCTCGACGTGCTGCCAGCCGACGCCCTGCACGTCAACGTCGTCGTTGTACCGGTGCCCGCTGGCCTTGAGCGGCAGCACCTGGCCGGTGACGACCCGCTCCAGGTCGTCGGTGAAGATCCGCACGTGCGCGCCCTCGGCGAACCGGGCGCTGTGCGTGCCGATCGTCTTCAGCTCCAGCCGGCCGTTCTCCTTCAGCCGCTTCACCATGCCGCCGATGGTGTCGGTGTGCACCACGATCGCCCGGTCGGCGCCGGTCTCCCGGGGCCCGGGCAGGCAGGCGCTGAGCGCGCCGCGGCGCGTCAACGTCGAGGGGATGCCGAGCGCGGAGAGCCGCTCGCCGACGTACTGCTGCACGTGGTCGGTACGCCCCGACGGGCTCGGGATCTCCAGCAGCTCCAGCAGCACCTGGCGCAGGTAGTCCAGGTCGATCTCCAGTGGCTTCGGGCTCACGCGGCACCTCCCGGGCCGGCCGGGGACCAGAGCCGCTGCGGCGCCCGGGTGCCGGGGAAGAGCAGGTCCACGAAGCGCTCGGCGGTCGGCTGCGGCTCGTGGTTGGCCAGGCCGGGCCGCTCGTTGGCCTCGATGAAGACGTGCTCCGGCCGGTCCGGGGCGGGTACCAGCAGGTCCAGCCCGGTGACCGGGATGTCCAGCGCCCGGCTGGCGGCCACGCACGCCTCGGCGATGACCGGGTGCAGCTCGCCGGTGACGTCGTGGATGGTGCCGCCGGTGTGCAGGTTCGCGGTCCGGCGTACGACCAGCATCTGCCCCTCGGGCAGCACGTCGTGCAGCTGGTAGCCGGCCTCGGCGACCACGTCGCGGGTCATGTCGTCCACCGGGATGCGCGACTCGCCACCGGTGGCGGCGGCCCGACGGCGGCTCTGCCGCTCGATCAGCTCGGCGATGTCGTGCACCCCGTCGCCGGTGACGGCGGCCGGCCGCCGCACCGCCGCGGCCACCACCTCGTGGTCGATGACGATGACCCGGAGGTCCTCGCCGGCGCGCATCTCCTCGACCAGCACCTCCGGGCAGAACCGGGCGGCCAGCTCGACGGCGGCGGTCAGCGCCTCGGCGCTGCGCACACCCACCGTGATGCCGTTGCCCTGCTCGCCCCGCGCCGGCTTCACCACCACCTGGCCGACGTCGGCGAGGAACGCGGCGTCGCCGTCGTCGCCGGTGGCGGTCCGGCCGCGCGGCACCGACAGCCCGGCCTCGGCGAGGATCCGCCGGGTGACCCGCTTGTCGTCGCAGCGGCTCATCGCCACCGCCGAGGTCAGCTCCGACAGCGACTCGCGGGTGAGGACCGTCCGGCCGCCGCTGGTCAGCCGCAGCTCACCCCAAGCCGGGTCGGTCACCTCCACCCGGATGCCGCGCCGCATCGCCTCGTCGGCGACGATCTTCGCGTACGGGTTGAGTCGGTCGTACCCCTCGGGCATGGCGGGCAGGAAGAGCCGCTCGTTGATCGGGTTCTTCCGCTTCACGCAGAGGGTGGCCGTGCGGTAGAAGCCGAGCCGCTCGTAGAGCCGGATCGCCCCGGCGTTCTCGGCGAGCACGGACAGGTCCACGTACGCCCGCCCGCGCGCGACCAGCCGGGCGGCCAGCTCGGTGATCAACGCCTGGCCGGTGCCGGGCGGCGCGGTGTTGAAGTCGACGGTGAGACACCACAGGCTCGCGCCGTTCTCCGGATCGTCGAAGACCGCGACGTGGTCCACCCCGGTGATGGTGCCGACCACCTCGCCGGTGGCGTCCTCGGCAACCAGGTGCAGGAACCGGTCGGTGCCGGCGTTGGCGACCAGCACCTCCACCGGCGCGGTGACCATCCCGTTGCGGGCGTAGATCCGGTTCACCGCGTCGGCGTCGGCGGCGTCGCGCAGCGGGCGGATGAGCAGCCCGGGGAGTTCGGCGTCGGCCGGCCGCTCGGCGCCCAGCGGCAGCCGGTAGGTCAGCGACGGGTCGATGAAGAGTTCGTCGGGCAACCGGGAGACCAGCACGTGCGGGTCGCGCAGGTAGATGCAGATGTCCCGGGAGCCGGCGGCCTCCGAACGCAGCACGGCGGCGACGGCGGCCTGGTCGGCGAAGGTCTGCCCGAAGACCAGCCGTCCCCACCCGCAGTCGAGCACCACGTCGGTGGGGCCCTCGCGGTCGGGACTCTCCGCCGGGCCGGGGGCCACCGGGTCGCCGCCCGGGCCGACCCGTTCCCACCGCCGGCCGGTGACGCGCAGCCGGTCCGGCCGGGCCGCGCCGGTTGCCAAGGTGTCGGTCACGGTCAGTCGATTCCGTGGCTCTGGAGCCACATTTCCAGGAGTCCCAGTTGCCACAGCTTGTTTCCGTTCAACGGGGTGAGTTCGGCGTTCGGGTCGGCGAGCAGCGCGTCGACGTAGTCGGCGCGGAACAGGTCGCGGCGGCGGGCCTCGGGCGCGGAGAGCGCGTCGCGTACCCGGTCGAGGAGCTTGCCCTCCAGGTGGGTGAGGCCCGGGACGGGGAAGTAGCCCTTGGGCCGGTCGATGACCTCGTGGGGCAGCACCCGGCGGCCGATCTCCTTGAGCACGCCCTTGCCGCCCTGGGCCAGCTTCAGCTCCGGCGGACAGCTCGCGGCGAGCTCGACGAACTCGTGGTCGAGGAAGGGCACCCGGGCCTCCAGCCCGTGCGCCATGGTCATGTTGTCCACCCGCTTGACCGGGTCGTCGGTGAGCATGACCTGGGTGTCGATCCGCAGGCCGGCGTCGACCGCGGTTTCCGCGCCGGCCCGCGCCAGGTGCCCGGCCACGAACTCGCGCGCCGGGTCGCCGTCGGCCAGCCACCCCGGGTTGAGCACCCGGGCCAGCCCGGCCGCGTCCCGGTCGAAGAACGCCCCGGCGTACGAGTCGAGCGCCCGGTCGCGGTCGACCCGCGCCAGCGGCGGGTACCAGTGGTAGCCACCGAGGATCTCGTCCGCACCCTGGCCGGACTGCACCACCTTGACGTGCTGCGCCACCACCTCGCTGAGCAGGTAGAACGCGACACAGTCGTGGCTGACCATCGGCTCGGACATGGCCGCGACGGCGGCTTCCAGGGGCGGCACCAGGTCACCGGCGGCCACCTTGATCTGGTGGTGGTCGGTGTCGAAGGTCTTCGCGACCAGGTCGGAGTAGCGGAACTCGTCGCCCTCCCGGCCGCCGACGGAGTCGAAGCCGATGGAGAAGGTGGAGAGGCCGCGCTGCCCCTCGCCGGCGAGCAGGGCGACGACCAGGCTGGAGTCCAGCCCGCCGGAGAGCAGCACGCCGACCGGCACGTCGGCGACCATCCGGCGGCGCACCGCGGTGGTCAGCGACTCCAGCAGGGCGTCCTGCCAGTCCTTGTCCGACCAGCCGGTGCGTTCGGCGTGGCGGGTGAAGGCCGGGTCCCAGTAGACCCGCTCGGAGGTACGGCCATCCGGCTCGTAGACCCGGACGGTCGCCGGCGGAAGCTTGGTGACGCCGCGCAGGATGGTGCGCGGCGGCGGCACGATGCTGTGGAAGCTGAGGTAGTGGGCGAGCGCCACCGGGTCGATGGTGGTGTCGACGCCGCCGCCGGCCAGCAGCGCGGGCAGGGTGCTGGCGAAGCGCACCACGCCCGGCGTCTCGGCCAGATAGAGCGGTTTGATGCCGAGCCGGTCGCGGGCCAGCACCAGCCGGCCGGTGTCCCGCTCGCTGATCGCGACGGCGAACATGCCGATCAGGTGGTCGACGAAATCGAGGCCCCACTCGGCGTACGCCTTGAGCACCACCTCGCTGTCGCCGGAGGAGAAGAACCGGTGCCCCTTGGCCTGGAGTTCCGCGCGCAGCTCACGGTAGTTGTAGATGCACCCGTTGAAGACGCCGGCCAGCCCCGCACCGGGGTCGACCAGCGGCTGACCGCTCGCGGCCGAGAGGTCGATGATCTTCAGGCGTCGGTGTCCGAGGGCCGTCGGGCCCTGGGACCACACCCCGCTGTCGTCGGGGCCCCGGTCACTCATCGTGGCCGCCATGCGCTCCACCGCCGCCACATCGGCGCGTGAGCCGTCACGGCGGAACTCTCCCGCAAGTCCGCACATGCCAGGCAATGCTGCCAGAGGTGTCCGCAGTCCGCCTGTTGAGATGATGTCTATGGCGTTACGTGTTTGCTAAGATGCGCGCCGCCGATCAGCGGGGGTCTACCGGGAGGCGCGTTCACGGTGCTCGGCGGGCCGGGTGCCCGAATGCGTCCGGGCCCACGGTGTGACAAACACCGCAGGCCCGGGCACGTCGACCGGTCGTCGGTCAGCCGGCGGTGCGCGCCACGCCGACCGGGCAGCTCAGCCCGTTCGGGCCGTGGTTGCAGTAGCCGTTCGGGTTCTTGGTGGGCGCCAGGTACTGCTGGTGGTAGTCCTCTGCGAAGTAGTAGTCGCCCAGCGGCGCGATCTCCGTGGTGATCTCGCCCTTGCCGGCCCGCGCCACGATCGGGGCGAACGCGTCACGCGACGACTCCGCGGTGGCGCGCTGCTCGTCGGTGGTGGTGTAGATCGCCGACCGGTACTGGGTGCCCACGTCGTTGCCCTGGCGCATGCCCTGGGTCGGGTCGTGGTTCTCCCAGAAGACCTTGAGCAGGTCCTCGTAGCTGATCGTCTCCGGGTCGTAGACCACCTGGACCACCTCGGCGTGCCCGGTCCCGCCCGAGCAGACCTCCTCGTACATCGGGTTCCGGGTGATGCCGCCGGCGTAGCCGGCGGAGGTGGTGATCACGCCCGGCAGGGTCCAGAACAGGCGCTCGGCGCCCCAGAAACAGCCCATCCCAAACACGGCGACCTGCGAGCCCTGGGGGAACGGACCCTTCAACGGGGTGCCCAGCACCTCGTGGCGGTCCGCGACCGGCATCGCGATCAGGCGACCCGGCAGGGCCTGGTCGGGGGCGGGCAGTTCGGCCTTCATGCGGCGAAGGAACACGGTGGGACTCCTCTCGTACCTCTCCCAGCGTGCAACGCCGGAGGCCCCCGCTTCCTTACCCGCTCCACCCACACTCAGACGGGCCGCTCCACCCGCACTCAGACAGACCCGCTCCACCCGCACTGAGATGGGCCCGCTCGACCCGCACTCACACAGACCCGCTCCACGCACTCAGGCGGGTCCGGGTTGGGGAGCTGGACGGGGGGGGCATCCTGGCCACCGTGTCGCTACTTGCGGTGACAACGCCTCTCGTGGAGGCGCTCTTGCCCCACTCGCTTTGCTCTGCACCCTCATACGCACCGATAACCAAGAGTGACGAGACTGTGCTGGCGTGAGCGAACTCGTGTGCTGCGTCCGCAGGTCAGAGCGGTGGTGCGTATAAGGATGCAGAGCAAAGGAAGAAGGGGGCCTTCAACGCCGACGGCTTGATGTCACGCAGCGTTGCAGGAATGCCTTGCTACCGTCCGTGACGACTGTCGCGGGCGTCGGGCGGGCGCGACCGCTCGCGGCCCACCCGGCCGCGCCGCATCGCGCCGGCCGCGCCGCATCGCGCCGCGCCCGCCGCTCCGTGCCGCCGTGCCGGGTCAGAGGGCTGCGGTGATCCGGGCGGCGTAGGTCTCGGCCTCGGCGTCGTCGGCGTAGCGGGTGCGGGGCCAGAAGAAGCCGCGGAGGCCGTCGCCCTTGGTCCGGGGCACCACGTGGGTGTGCAGGTGCGGTACGGACTGGGACACCTTGTTGTTCATCGCCACGAAGGTGCCACCGGCGCCCAGACCGCTCTCCACCGCCACGGCCAGCCGCTGGACCAGCCCGAAGTAGCCGGCCAGCGCGTCGGCCGGCAGGTCGGCCAGGGCGACGAGGTGGCGGCGGGGCACCACCAGCACGTGCCCCTTGAAGACCGGCCGGGTGTCCAGGAACGCCACCCCGTCCGGCTCGTCGACCACCCGGAACGCCGGCACCTCGCCCGCCACGATCCCGCAGAACACGCACCCGCTCACCCGCGCAGCGTAATGCCCGACCGGGCGGTCCGCCCTGGGTCGCGCGACCCGGCGGTCGCCAAGCCGGAGCCGGCCGGGCAGCAGGAGGCGACCGCCGCCACGGTCACCCAGCCGGCCGCCCCGAAGCCGGCGGGGAAGAAGCCGACGGAGAGGCTTCGTGGTCGTCCAGCCCTCCGAGGGGCCCCGATCAAAAAAAGCCGAGGGCGCCCGGCCGGTGCGGGCGGTGCGGCCGCGTCGGGTGCGGGCCGTTCGGTCGATCCGCGCGCGACTCGCGCGACCGGCGGCGCGACCCGCGTCCGGGTTCCGTCCGGGTGGCCGGACGGGCGGACTAACGTCTCGGGAATGAGTCACGGCTTCGAGACGCTCGCCATCCACGCCGGCCAGGACCCCGAGGCCCGCACCGGCGCGGTGATCCCACCGATCTACCAGACCAGCACCTACGCCCAGGACGCCGTCGGCGCTCCCCGGCTTGGCTACGAGTACAGCCGCTCCGGCAACCCCACCCGCGACGCGCTCCAGGAGTGCCTCGCCGCGCTGGAGGGCGGCCCGGTGGGCCTCGCCTTCGCCAGCGGACTGGCCGCCGAGGACACCCTGCTGCGCACCGTCTGCAAGCCCGGCGACCACGTGGTCATCCCCGACGACGCGTACGGCGGCACGTACCGGCTCTTCGCCCGGGTCGCCGAGCGTTGGGGGCTGGACTTCACCCCGGCGAAGGTCTCCGACCCGGACGCGATCCGGGCCGCCGTCGAGCCCGGCCGGACGAAGATCGTCTGGGTGGAGACGCCCACCAACCCGCTGCTCGGCATCGCCGACATCGCCGCGCTGGCCGCCGTCGCGCACGACGCCGGTGCGCTGCTGGTCGTCGACAACACCTTCGCCTCGCCGTACCTGCAGCAGCCGATCGCGCACGGCGCGGACGTGGTGGTCCACTCGACCACCAAGTACGTCGGCGGCCACTCCGACGTGGTCGGTGGCGCGCTCGTCACGGCCGACGCCGGGCTCGGCGAGGAACTGCGTTACCACCAGAACGCGATGGGCGCGATCAACGGCCCCTTCGACGCCTGGCTCACCCTGCGCGGCATCAAGACGCTGGGCGTACGCATGGACCGGCACTGCGACAACGCCGAACGGATCGCCGCCTACCTCGACGGCCACGCCAAGGTCGGCCAGGTGATCTACCCGGGGCTGCCCACGCACCCCGGACACGAGGTGGCCGCCAAGCAGATGCGCCGGTTCGGCGGCATGATCTCCTTCCGGGCGGCGGGCGGCGAGGAGCACGCCGTGCAGATCTGCAACCGGGCGAAGCTCTTCGTGCTCGCCGAGTCGCTCGGCGGGGTCGAATCCCTGATCGAGCACCCGGGCCGGATGACACACGCAAGTGCTGCCGGCTCGCCGCTTGAAGTTCCCGGCGATCTCGTGCGACTGTCTGTCGGCATCGAGACGGTCGACGACCTGCTCGCCGATTTGGAGCAGGCGCTGGGCTGACCGCTGGCTGGGAGGGTGGCCGTGCAGGACATCATGCCGACCTGGGTGGGGGCGACCGCCAAGCAGATCGCCCGGGGCGTACGGCGGGGTGACGTGTCGGCCACCCAGGTGGTCGCCGACCACCTCGACCACATCGCCCGGGTCGACGCCGGCCTCGCCGCGTTCCGTGCGGTACGCGGCGGGGAGGCGATCACCGAGGCGGAGAAGGTCGACGAGCAGGAGGACCTGGCGAACCTGCCGCTGGCCGGGGTGCCGGTCGCGGTCAAGGAGAACACCCCCGTCGCGGGCCTGCCCACCTGGAACGGTTCGGCGGCGGTGCGTACGCCGGTCGCCGAGGCCGACCACGAGGTGGTCCGCCGGTTGCGTGGCGCCGGCGCGGTGATCCTCGGGGTGACCCGGATGCCGGAACTCGGCCTCTGGGGCTGCACCGACGACGCGACCGCGGTCACCCGCAACCCCTGGGACATGGGGCGTACCCCCGGCGGCTCCTCGGGCGGGGCCGCGGCCGCGGTGGCCGCCGGCCTGGTCCCGATCGCCCATGCCAACGACGGCCTCGGTTCGATCCGCATCCCGGCGGCCTGCTGCGGCCTGGTCGGCCTCAAGCCGGGCCGGGGCGTCATCCCCTGCCAGCTCGGCGCGGACGACTGGTTCGGCCTCACCGAGCACGGCATGCTGACCAGCACGGTCGCCGACGCGGCGGTCGGCTTCTCGGTGCTGGCCGGGCGGCGCCCGGAGAAGCTGGTGCCGCCGCAGCGGCTGCGGGTCGGCGTCTCCCTGCGTTCCCCGGTGCGCGGCGTGTCGCCGGACGCGCCCAACCGCGACGCGGTGGCGGCCGCCGGCCGGCTGCTCGCCGCCGCCGGCCACGACACCGTGCCG